>NZ_DKST01000030.1:0-456490 GCF_002472835.1 Sphingobacterium sp. UBA7249
TCCTGCCACCCCGACTAAAAAAGCGCTAACGAAAGTTAGGGCTAAAGAGATTTCCGAATAATAACTTGGGTGGGATTGCGCTCGTTTAATATTTTCTTCTGAAGGATAGCCCCAGCTGCCGTCTTTCCCATCGCCCAAAAATCAGTAGATATGACCGTAATACCCCCTTCAAGGATCTCTTTGACATCAGTGTCATTGTAGGAAATAAGACCTATATCCTCCCCTAATGTAAACCCATGTTTCTTTGCCAATTTAATTAAGGATACATCATCGGAATCATAGCGGCTAAAGGTGATAAAGGCGCAGTACTGCTCAAATTTTGTCTCATCTACTTCTGGTAGAATATCATAATCGATTCCCGATTCCTTACAGTAACAGATGAATCCATTGATAACATGTTTGGCATGTAAGGCTTCCGGATGTGCTATAAGTATGATTCTTTGATATTTTTTGATATTGTGCTGCAGTAGCGTAAGACTATTATAAATATCGTATTCATAATCCTGATAAATAGCCGTATAATCTCCTGAGAGCCCAAGTTGATTATAGTCGATGATAATCCGCTTGTTTGGTGGTATGAGGTTGATGATAGGGGCGGGATCATCTTTCAAAAATGTAACAATGACAAAATGAGTATAGTTGTTGATGTTTTCGGTAATAATATTACGGAATACATTAAAGTTGTGATGGTGAAAGTAGACATCGATCGCTGCTGCACCTTTGGTTTCGGCTAATAACGATTGATAGATCTGTTCACGCATGGTATTCATTTTGTCGAGGAGAAGCAGGATACGGTAAGAATGGTGTACCTGTTTTTTCTTGACATAATATCCTTTACGATAGACAGACTCAATTACCCCCTTTTCGAGTAGATAGTTAAGACCTTTCAAAACCGTTTCTTTGCTCATGCCGAGCTGATCCTGCAATTGATTTAATGAGGGGATGCGGTCTCCGATATGTAAATCATCCTTTTCGATCAATGTATGGATGTGATCGACCAATTGAAGATACTTCATTCGAGAGCCGTTGCCTGTTTCGCTTGTAGTGGACATGTGATGAATAATGATTTACGATAATAGAGTCAAACTTAGATAAACTTGCTTTTATATGCAAGTGTTGATATATCCTAATCTAGCGGTAGGTTTAACTATTTTCTCTCCCTTTAAGACGATCTTTGAAAAAAATAACATCTTTTTTCACTTATTTTTTGCAAGTGCAAAGATAATTTATACTTTTATAAAAGCAAACCAGTCTAGACCAGACTAGATTGCAAAAAATAACTAATTATAAAGACGACTATGATGCTATTTAATTTAAGGGTTGCTCTGCTCTTGGGCACTCTTTTTCTCTCCTACTTCGCTTTTGGTCAACAGTCCTCGACTGTGAAGGGTGGGGTATTCGATACTGAAGGAAACCCTTTAGTTGGAGTTACGGTTTCAAATCAAAATAAATCTAAGACAACGACCACAGATTCGCTCGGGAACTTTTCAATAGCTGTAATTTCACCTAATGAACCACTGCTATTTTCAATGGTGGGTTATGTTGCTGTAAAGAAAACAGCAGTATTCGGCCAGTATATGCAGGTCAAATTACTGCAAGATACGCGCATGCTGGATGATGTTGTCGTTATCGGTTATGGTACAACCACTAAACGTGATCTGACCGGAGCGGTAGGTCAGGCTAATCTAACAGATATGCGCAAAGCCCCCGTTGCCAACTTTGAGGAGGCCTTAGCTGGTCGGGTAGCTGGCGTTAAGGTGAGTTCAAATGATGGACAGCCAGGTGCGGAACTTAGTATTGTTATTCGGGGTAATAATTCCGTCACCCAAGATAATTCTCCGCTATATGTGGTTGATGGCTTTCCCGTCGAAACATCTGTTGGCAATACCATTAATCCCGAAGAGATTGAATCTCTGGAAGTATTAAAGGATGCTTCTGCGACAGCGATTTACGGAGCCAGGGGAGCTAACGGCGTTGTCCTCATAACAACCAAGAAAGGTAAGGTTGGAACTCCGGTTATTAACTACAACGGCTGGGTAGGACTCAATCAGATCATCAAAACGCAGGAGCTGCTAAATCCTTATGAATTTGTGAAATATCAATTGGAACAGAATCCCACCCTCTATACAACTATATACCTAAAGGATGGAAAGACGCTGGACGATTACCGCAGCATGGAGGGTATCAATTGGCAGGACAAAGTTTTTAGAAATGCGGTTACCCATAATCATTCTATTGCTATACGTGGTGGTACCGATCGTACACGATATGCCGTTTCCGGATCATTATTAAATCAGGATGGGATCATACTAAACAGTGGATTTAATAAATATCAAGGAAGAATAGTGCTAGATCAGACCATCAATAAAAAATTAAAAGTGGGGTTGAATTTAAACTATACAGCCTATAAGCGATATGGTACCGTAGTGTCAGAGTCTCAGGCTAGTCCAACAGCAAGTCTGATGTATGGAATATGGGGATTTAGGCCAATCACCGGAAATCCACTTACAGATGCCTCGCTGATAGACGATCTTTTTGATCCGGATATGGATCCTAGCTTAGGTACTGATTTGCGCATCAATCCCTATCTAGCCGTGCAGAATGAGTATAATCCACTGTTCAGTGCAAATCTCGTGGCCAATGGTTATTTCGAATATAAATTGGCGGCGGAGTTAACATTTAGGGCAACTGGTGGTTATACGCGTATAAACCAGCGACGGGAAGTGTTCTTTAATTCAAAATCCAGAGCAGGACATCCATTTTCAAACAATAAAGTCAATGGTTCTATTTGGAACAATGAGATCACAAATCTATTGAATGAGAATACATTGTCTTACGACAAGAAATTTAAAGGTGGGCATAGGCTAAAGGCAGTCGTGGGGTTTACAGTACAAGATATACGAAACTATACCAACGGCTTTACATCCATTTTGATACCTAATGAAACATTGGGCATCAAAGGGCTGGACGAAGGGCAGATTACGATGGCGCCAGTTACGGACGCTTCCAGCGGGCTGATTTCTTATCTAGGGCGGCTTGATTATAATTACCGTTCAAAGTATTTGCTGACATTGTCTTTCAGAAGTGACGGCTCATCCAAATTTCCAAAATCAAACAGATGGGCTTATTTCCCTTCGGGATCTTTTGCATGGCGATTGAAAGAAGAAAATTTCATGAAACCGATAAATATCATCAGTGATGCAAAGTTGCGGGTTGGAATAGGTTCAACCGGAAATAATCGCGTATCAGAATATGCTTCATTGACTGCCTTGCAGATGAATCCAGCCTCAGGTTACAGTGTAGGCAACAGTGCTGGTCAGGGAATGGTACCGACAAATCTTGGAAATCCAACTTTAAAATGGGAAACTACTGTTCAAACCAATATTGGGCTTGACCTTTCAATACTCAAGAATAGAGTCTCACTTACTACAGACTATTATCACAAAGAGACGCGTGACCTATTATTGAATGCGACATTGGCTCCCAGTATGGGATTCCTTACCGGATTCAAAAATATCGGCCGTGTATCCAACAGTGGTATCGAATTTACATTGGAGACCAAAAACGTACAAACGCCCAATTTCTCTTGGAATTCGAGCTTTAATATCGCATTTAACAAAAACAAGGTTCTTGAACTCAACGAAGGGGAACCGAGTTTGGCTACACGCGTTACCTGGGGCAATTTCAATAATGCCTATCCTTATATAGCAATACCTGGACAGCCGATAGCTTTATTTTATGGTTATCTTTTCGATGGTGTATATCAATACGCAGATTTTGATCTCGTCAACGGGAATTATCTACTTAAAGCAGGTCAGCCCAATAATGGTACCCCTAGAACAAATATTAAACCCGGCGATATCCGTTTCAAGGATATCAATGGCGATGGACAAGTAGACAATTATGACCTCACAATAATAGGTAATCCAAATCCAAAACATATTGGCGGATTCAACAACAACTTTAATTATAAAAACTTCGATCTGAATGTCTTTTTACAATGGAGTTATGGAGGAGACATCTTAAACGCCAATCGCATTGAGTTTGAAGGTGGGGATCCTGTTGCGCGTGGTTTTTTGAATATGTTCGCATCTTTTGCCGACCGCTGGACGCCAGAAAACCAGACCGATGCACTTTATCGTGTTGGAGGCCAGGGCCCCGCAGTTTATTCTTCCAGAACGATCGAGGATGGATCCTATCTACGACTCAAGACCGTGTCTTTGGGTTATACGTTCAATGCCGATCAGCTCCGAAGATTACGGATGAAGTCCATACGATTATATCTGGCCGCGCAAAATTTGGTTACATGGACACCGTATTCCGGGCTCGATCCCGAAGTGAGCACCCGCCCAGGAGCACTGACCCCTTCCTTCGATTGGTCCGCTTATCCACGTCCTCGTACGATAACTGTCGGACTTGACCTTAATTTTTAAACTAACCTTTGATCGAGATGAAACGCATTTTTATTTTTTCCATCTGTATTGTTTGTCTAATCAGCTCATGTTCCAAATTGCTGGATAAAGAACCTGATTTTGTGACCACTGAAAACTATTTTCGAAATGAAAGCGAATTGATGAACAGCCTCAATGGCGTTTACAACAGACTCATCGATACCTATGGGCGCATGTATAGTCGAGGGCTTTTCAGTTATTTTGTTGTGAGTGACGAAGCCTATTTCAAGAATATATCAATAAACAATATTCGGGTAATGGTCATGGACGCTGCTGATTTGGACATTACTAGATTGTGGGAGACCTTATACGAAGGGATAAATCGGACAAATTTATTATTGGAAAATGTCGATCGCGTAGAGATGGATGTCACCAAGAGAAACGCTATCAAGGGCGAGGCGCTCTTCATGCGCGGATATTACTACTATATCTTGACCGATTTCTTTGGAAAAGTACCTTTAAAACTGTCCTCTACACAATCTCCCAACGACCCTTATCCCGCTCAGGCTACATTGCCCACTTTGTATGCGCAAATTGTAAAAGATATGCAAGAAGCAGAAAATTTGGTCCACGAGAGTGGTGTCGTTGCCAACGAACGAGTGTCCAAAACAGCCGTTCAGGCCGTACTGGCCCGTGTATTTTTAAAAATGGCCGGACAGCCTCTTAATGACAATTCCCGTTATCAAGATGTTATCGAATATGCAGATAAAGTGATTGCTTCAGGAAAGCATCAGCTCAATCCCAATTACAAGCAAATATTTATCAATCATTCACAAGATATCAACGAACCGAAGGAATGTCTTTGGGAAGTTGGCATGTTTGGAAATAAGATTGGTAACATCGATCAGGCTGGTATGGTTGGGATCGAAAATGGTATAGAATGTCCTGATGAGCGTATTGGATATTCAGGCGGAGCCATGCGGGTTACGGCCAAATTATACGATCTGTTTGGTCAGAAAGATACGATGCGACGCGATTGGAGTATCAGTCCCTACCGATTTGTGGTTAGCGCAGGCGCAACTCAGAAGCAATACTATAGCGCCACCCAGCTTTATGATCGAAATCCGGGTAAATGGAGAAGGGAATACGAGACAGGTACCAGGGCAAGGAGTGCCAATTCGACCAACTTTCCAATTATAAGATATAGTGATGTGTTATTAATGAAAGCTGAGGCAGAAAATGAAGTCAACGAGTCTCCGACTACAGCCGCATATGAAGCGCTCAATCAAGTCCGTAGGAGAGCTTTCGGTCATCCAGTAAATGTGGTCAATGCAGATAGCGATGCACCTGTAGGATTGGATAAAATGGCGTTTCTCGATTATATACGGGATGAGCGCCTGCGCGAATTCTGTTTCGAGGGAATCCGAAAGCATGATCTGATTCGTTGGGGGATTTACGTGCCCATTATGAATGCTTTAGGACGGGAAATTTCGGTCAATGCACCCGCCGCACATCGATATGGCAGTAATGCCGGCCTGAATACGACTGAAAGAAACGTGTTGTTTCCCATTCCTAACACAGAGTTAACCATTAATAAACAGATTATTCAAAATCCGGGTTGGTAAATCTGGTGGATCACACAATAAATTAACAGAAATGAAAATATCGATGATGTATCTCATGCTGGCCATATTGTTTGCCAGTTGCATGAAAGAAGATATCGCCAGCGCCGATATGCAAGTCAGGACGGACGCCACAAGTTACAGGATTGGCGACACCGTTGTCTTCCGATTTGAGGGTGCTCCAGACAATATTGTATTCTATTCTGGAGAGAACGGACACAACTACGCCTTGAAGGACCGCCTGTATGCGGATAACGATTTACAGGTGGATTTTAAAACACTTGTACAATGGGGTGTTATTTATGACAATCTAAAACTATTGGTTTCCAGTAATTTTAGTGGAATATACACAAAAGAAGAGGTTGACAAAGCCACGTGGACCGATATTTCAGACAAAGCTGTTTTCTCCATCGGGCAAGACAATACACCTTCTGGAATAGTGAGCCTGAAATCATATCTCAGCCCAGTTGATACAGGGTCAATATATCTGGCGTTCCGATATACCGACTTTCAAAAGCCGCAACAGAACAGATGGGTCATTCGCAGTTTTAATGCGGTCAAAGTATCTCCAGAGGGCGTACAGACCAATGTCGCCACGATATCTAATGCGGGCTGGAATGCAGTAAGTTTTCTAAACGACAGTAAGGTATGGACAATCTCCGCAACACAGCTATTGATGTATGGCGGTGTTGCAGCCGATACCGACAATGATGATTGGGTAATTACAAAGGGTTTTAAAGTAAAAGAGTCTATTGCCGACAAAGGAATAGCACTTAAAAATATTAGTTCACACCTGCGGGAATACAAATACGTATACAAGACCCCGGGCGTCTATAAAGCTGTATTTGAAACTTCCTCCAACTGGTACAGCGGTAGCAAGGAAGGGTATGCCGAAGTAACAATAAATATCCAGCCATGATAATTACGCAGCTATTAAATAGAAAATATGGTCATTGTGGTATGGTTTGGAGTATGATGATGCTACTGCCATTCGTATGGTTGGAAAGTGCTTTCGGCCAAAGCAGGTCTGAGTTGCGTTTGGAAAATAGTACGCTACAACTGATCTGGAGTCGCGACAAAAATGGTTATTATCTTCAATCCCTTACCCTAAAGGATGATGCGGGGCAAAAGGAGCATTTAACAATGGCTGCACAGCAGCGAACGATCCTTTACGCTAAAAATAAGCCGCTGGATAAATTGGCAACTGTTTATGATAATGATGGGAAGCTTATTCATTTCCCCGACTCCCAATATCGCTATGTGATTCCAGTGTGGTCACAGAGTTTGTCACCTGTGAGCTTGAACACAGCCGGTGAAGTATTGCATTATCAGCCGACTGCGGTGGCTTCAACTTTGCGCTCCGGACTGAGATTCCGATATGAAAATGAAAAAATTGCTTTGTCCGAAGAATGGAATCTTGATCCAGATCATAGGTATGACATCTGTGTACGAATGACTTTAAAAGCTAAGGAAAGTGGTTATTATTCATTGTCATCCCCTTCATTAGCGATTGGTGACCGGAAGCAGTTTCAGTGGGCGGTTATTCCCGGATTATTTCAAGGAGGAGCACTCAATCCCGACTTTGTGCGTGCCTACGCTTACGGACATGGTATCCCAGACCGTCCGGTCATTGTTCGGGAGCGTACAGCATCTACATTAGCATCGCTATTGACCACGCAATCTGGAGTTACCTTAGCTGCCGTTGCCGAACCCGGTACAGGAAGGGACCCCTGGTTAAAAGGTGTAAAAACTCATTCGGACTGGAAGCTTGGACTGTCATTGATGAACCGAAATAATGAGCTCACACCCACGCTTTATCATCCGGTACTGGGGGAGGAGGGGTCTTACCTGAGAGCGGGACAAGAAATAACATTTTCTTTTCGATATACAATTCAGAAAACTTCTTGGTATAACGTTTTGGGGCATATAATAAAAGATATATACCAATTTAGTGATTTTTTAAAATTGAAACAGACTAATCGTTCCTTTACGGATCGTCTCTATGCGATGTATGATTATGTCATCAGCGATAGCACCTCCAGGTGGCGGACAGCACATTATAAAAATACCGAGATCGGTGCGCAGGATTATCTTGGAGGAGTGTATGGGTCTGAAAAAGACGCCATGAAAAATTCTGATTATGGTGCCATGTGGATGCTGGCTAAACTGACCGAAGATATCAAACTGCAGGAACAACGGCTACCTGAAGCCTTAAACTTCAAGTTGCAACAACAACAGCGCGACCCAGGGTTCTTTTATGGATCAGCTGCGGGACAGTATTACCTATACCGCAGTCATCGGTTTACCGAAGAATGGGGGCCCTATAGTGAACCCATCGGCACCACCTATTATATGTTGATGGACATCGGTAATATTTTACTTTTTGAACCAGATCGGTCTGATATTAAGCTAGCGTTGCGCACAGCAGCAGATTGGCTGCTGTCAAAAATGCATCCCGATGGACACTGGGAGGTTGCTTATGATAACAAGTCAGGCAGTCCCATGTTTGAGGATGTGTCCGATCTGCGTCCAACATTTTATGGACTATTGGTGGCTCATCAGTTACTAAAAGATGAAAAATATAGAGAAGGGGCAATCAAAGGTGCGAACTGGTTTGTCAGACACGCGGCCAAAAAAGGCTGGTTCTTGGGTGTTTGTGGTGATACGCGATTTGCACCCGATTTTGCAACAGCACAGTCTATTCAGGCTCTTCTGGACATGTATACATTGACCAAGGATCAGCAATATCAAACAGCCGCCTACCAAGTCGCGCGATACTATACGACATCGGTCTATACACATCCCATACCCTCTCGTGAAGTCAAGCACGTGAACGGTATAAATCGTCAGGATTGGGAAATCAGTCAAGTGGGGCTGGGATTTGAACATGGTAGTATTATGGGCTCTGCAAATCATCATGGTCCTATTTTGCTGTCGAGTCATGCGGGGCTGTTTGTAAGACTTTATGCACAGACGAAAGACAGCTTATTGCTGAATATGGCAAGAGCTGCGGTATGGGGACGGGACGCATTTGTGGACGCAAGTACAGGGGTCGCTTCTTACTACTGGGATGCCATGAATAAAGGAGCAGGACCTTTTCCGCATCATGCCTGGTGGCAGCTGGGATGGATTACCGATTATCTGCTCTCCGAGGCAGCTCTTCGCTCCAATGGTAACATCACCTTTCCAGGCGGGTTTATAACACCTAAAGTAGGGCCACATCGCAGCTATGGTTTTGAAAAAGGGAGCATATTTGGCAAGCCTGTCGATCTGAAAATGAAAAAAGGGCTTATCAGTCTTGATAATGCACATATAGATTACATTCTTGCTACCAATAGCGACAATAAAGAGCTCTATGTTGTTTTACTGAACAATAGCGTGGATCAACAACAGGCTAGGCTGACACTAGATGCAGACCATTCTCGGGATCTATTTGGGCTAGCTCAGAAGGAGGCCTATCTTCTCAATTCCGATGGGACGGATGCGATACGGATGGCGACATCCTCAGACTGGAAAATTTCCCTGCCGGCAACAGGACTAAAAATAATGAAAATCAGTTATTAATAACATTTAAACTACCAATAGCATGAATAGCAACATGAAACAGTTAAAAAAATGCTGGATTATATCCGTATTCTTTGGAATGATGTTTACGGTTTTAAGTTGTACTGGAGTCGAAAAAAGTCTACAGGCAAATGAAACCCAAGTAGAAAATAAACTTGCAAGAATGGCATCTACAGCCGGACAGTTAGATTCACCCATGGTGAAAAGTCTGGCTTATCAGGTGATCGTCAACAACGATACGCTGGACGTATGGCAAGAAACCTGTTATGATCTGGTGGAGAATGGGGGGCAGACAGATGTACATACCGCTTTATTTACGTATGCGCCAGGTACTCAGGTCAAGATTATTTGCAGCAGTTCTTTCTCAAATTTTACGCTGTCGCCTAAAAGGTTGAATATACCGGTTACCAAGAACGGAAATGAATTGACGTTTACCATCCCAGAGTACTACAATTATGCATTGGCTATCCCTGGTCGTGCGCCCTTACTTTTGTTTGGATCTCCGGATTACAGCGCCTATAAACAGGGGGCAGTTGTTTTTGCCAAAGGAATCCATCATGGTGTAAATGGAGTTTTTAAACTTGAATCCAATAAAACCTATTATTTACAAGAAGGGGCGATTCTCAGGGGAAAGGTATTGATAGAAAACGTATCTAATGTCAAATTGATCGGTCGGGGCTATATTGATGATCGCACCGCCCCTGTGGCGGGAAATTTTGTTAAGGTCTACCGGAGCCAAAATGTGGAACTTCGCGGATTTGGCGTTCGGCATGCGGCCTTAGGCTGGCAGGTGGATATGGTCAATTCGTCGAACGTCGATGTGTCCCATCTCAACTTGTTGAGCTTTGGGCAGAACAATGATGGTTTGGATTTGGGTTCAGGATGCCAAGATGTGCATTTCTCCCACTGTTTTATCGGATCGGGAGATGATGGTTTTGGTTGGCATGCAACAAATGCGGCTGCAGATGGTGAAACACCGCTTTTAAATTGTAGCGCCCACGACTGCATGATCTGGAAAAACCAGGTAGGCGTGGGTATCCGTATAGGATCTTCCTTAGAGACCAGTAGTGTCGAACAGCTCACCTTCAAAGATATTGATATCGCCAAAATGACTTGGGGTGGTCATTCGGTAGCGATTCCACATTCCGACTGGGCTGATGTTAAGAATATCACGTTTGAGGGCATCCGCGATGAGACAACGGGAAATACGCGATTTGTGCTGATGTATATCAAGCAAAATGCAAACTCAAATCCGGTGTATAGGCCCGGGACTATTTCTGATATTCGATTTATTGATTGCGTCAGCAGTGCGACGGCGGCAATTTTCGAGGGCTACGATGCCGATCACATGATTAAGGATGTGACTTTCAAAAACGTAAAAGTCGGGGGTAGGAATATGTTGCAGTCTGATATCGTAGCGAATTCCTTTACCTCGAATATCACCGTTGTGAATTGATGTTCAACTGGTTTCTGATCACTTAAATCAACGAGATGCGTACATATCAATCAGTTATAACGATCCTATTGCTTTTTTTAATAATGACCGATCTGGGCGCGCAGAATAGTGGGGAGCTCAACAAGATTGCAGCCTCACAAGGTGCAGCTTCGCAACTGTTATTTTCTGTGGATCTGGCGAAAGAAGAACTTATTGCGCCTGGTGATTTTAAGCGTGACGATGAGTGTGTAGTGCGTGGTGGTATGCCCAATTTTTTTGCCAAGGTCAGCAAAGGTCAGGATGTAACTGTAGCATTCATTGGTGGAAGCCTGACACAAGCCAATTATTGTTACCGAATGCAGATTTCAGCTTACTTGCAGGCACGCTACCCATCCACTAGATTCAAGTGGGTCAATGCCGGAGTCTCCGGGACAGGTACGGATTTGGGATCCTTCAGAATCAGGGAGCAGGTATTATCGCAGAATCCCGATCTGGTCATCATCGATTTTGCAGTCAATGGCGCCTATGCTGGAGGCATGGAAGGTATGGTCAGGCAGATTATCCTACATGGTCAGCATACCGATATCTGTTTAGTTTATGCCATCTTGGCTGCACAAACCAAGGTATATAATTATGGAAAGATACCGCCACATATTGAAGCTTTGGAAGCATTGGCCGATCATTACAGTATTCCTACAATACATTTGGGAATGGAGATAGCACGCTTGGAATGTCAGGACAAGTTGTTGTGGAAGGGAGATGCAGGCTCTGCAGGAGAACGTATTTTATTTTCTACGGACGGAATCCACCCACTGAAAGCCGGTGGGGACCTTTACGCTGCAGCCATTGCCCGTGGGATTGAGAAGATGAAAGGACATTACCAAATGGAGAAACATCCATTGCCTCAGCCGCTGATATCTGATGAGTGGGATATCGCGGGGATGTACAGACCTAGTGATATTGCTGATTTTGATGTTAAATGGGCCGCGTTTCCTACAGGAGGATCTAAATTAAGGGCGTTCAATGGATGGTTTGACAGCTTGATGGTCGCTGATGAAAAAGGCGCGCGCTTTTCATTCACTTTTGAAGGTGATCTATTTGGGCTGTTTGACATAGGTGGGCCGGAGGTAGGGCAGCTTGAAGTATGGGTAGATGGTCATCAGATAGGGCTCCATAAATCGCAGTCAGGGGGATTTCAACCTTATCAAATGGTGGCAGAGAATCACGACAATATCCTGTTGAATCGGTTTAATAGCTACTGTAATAACCGATATCGAGGTCAATATGATGTGATCAAGGTGCCCAAAGGAAAGCATGAAGTCAGTTTTCGTATATCGCCATTGAGAGCAGATAAAAAGATGATATTAGGCCCGTCCCAACAAGAGGATATTGACCGGCATCCTGAGAAATACGATTCATCCAAGATTTATTTAGGGCGGATACTATTACGTGGCACACCAATTTTAAAGATTGCCGGAAAAGAAAAAGGATGAAACCGCCGAAAGCAACGTGAAACGAGTGTACTGAACGATTGAGCTTACGAACACGTTAAAAATACCGATTTAATGAATAAACGAGCTCATGAATACCATTGAAAATAAATACTTATGACATAATACCTTGGTTAAAGAATAATTGATGAACAAATAATTTATAAGGATGAAAATAACTCAGCTATTAAAGCGACTGAACTGCCTGTTACTCTGTTTGGGTATGTCATATACCTATGCCCAATCTGTATTGACGCAACAGCAGAAATGGGAGCAAAAGATACAACGTTACGAACGCCTGGATGCGCAAAATCCACCGCCCAAGAAGGTCATTCTTTTTGTCGGTAGTTCGACCATCGAAAATTGGAAGACGCTAAAAGAAGATTTTGTAGGGCAGGCTGTACTAAATAGAGGAGTATCCGGCACAAAGACAGTGGATCTTCATACCTATCGAGAACGGCTGATTTTGCCATACGATGCAAAGCAGATTTTTATTTATGAAGGCGACAATGATATTGGACTCCGTTGGTCGACAGACCGTATTGTTGAACAGTTCGCTGCCTTATTCCGCGAGATAAGAAAGATGAAACCACATGCCGAGATAATTTATATTTCCATTAAGCCCTCACCGCGGCGATTGAAAGACAAAATGCAAATAGAAGAGGTCAATGCCAAGATTAAACAGTTTATGGAACAGCAGTCCCATACCGGATATGCAGATGTTTATACCCGGATGCTGGATGCCAATGGTGATTTAATACCAGCATATTATCGCGAGGACGGACTGCACCTTACTACCGAAGGATACCACATCTGGAAAGATGTAATTTCCAAATTTATAAAATAGGTGAATTTACCCAAGAATAATTAGGTGTTAAATTGAATTACAAATAAGATAAAAAAGAAAGCATATATGATTTATAGTAAGGGAGGAGCCTCCAGGACATTGAAGAAAGAAGTTATTGCCGCAGATCTCGTAGTTGTTGGCGGAGGGATGTCTGGCGTGTGTGCTGCGATTACGGCAGCTAGGCAAGGTTTGCGCGTCGTCTTGGTACAGGATCGCTCTGTACTTGGGGGAAATGCCTCCAGTGAGGTGAGGTTGTGGATATTGGGCGCTACTTCCCATATGGGTAACAACAATCGTTGGAGTCGAGAAGGTGGTGTTATTGACGAGATATTGGTTGAAAATGTGTATCGCAATCCGGAGGGCAATGCTGTTATATTGGATATGATTCTACTCGACAAGGTAAAGCAAGAGGCCAACATTCGGTTGTTGCTCAATACCAGTGTCTACGAAGTCCATAAGGAAGCTGGTGATCGTATAAAATCTTTGAGCGCTTTTTGCAGCCAGAATTCAACACAATATGAGCTATTGTCATCCTTATTTTGTGATGCATCCGGAGACGGGATAGTCGGCTTTTTATCTGGAGCAGCTTTCCGTATGGGCGCTGAAACCCGTGAAGAGTTCGATGAGGCCATGGCGCCAGATACTTCGTATGGTGAACTATTGGGGCACACGCTCTATTTCTATACCAAAGATGTCGGAAAATCGGTGTCTTATACTGCCCCGGCTTTTGCGATGGATGTCACCAAAGAAATACCGAGATTCAAAAACTTCAATGCCAAAGAACATGGATGCAAGCTGTGGTGGGTGGAATACGGCGGGCGTTTAGATACCGTACACGATACCGAAGAGATCAAGTGGGAACTTTGGAAAGTCATCTATGGCGTATGGGATTATATCAAAAATTCCGGACAATTTCCCGAAGCCGATACCTTGACATTGGAATGGGTTGGAATGGTTCCCGGAAAACGAGAAAGCCGTCGGTTTGAAGGTGATTATATCTTGACACAGAAGGATGTGATCGAGCAGCGTCAACATCCGGATGCTGTTGCCTACGGCGGATGGTCCATTGATCTGCACCCTGCAGACGGAGTGTTTAGCGAGCGTCAGCCGTGCAATCAATGGCATAGTAAAGGAGTATTTCAAATACCTTATCGTTGTTTATATAGTCATAACATCGAAAATCTCTTTTTAGCAGGTCGTTTGATCAGTGTATCCCATGTCGCATTTGGAGCTACTCGGGTAATGGCGACATGTGCTTACGTAGCACAAGCTGTGGCGATGGCAGCAAAACTATGTATTCAGCAGCAGCTTTTACCAAGAGAGATTGGTCAGCCAGGTTACATGAAGGAATTACAAAAAGAACTGCAACGGTCCGGTCAATATATTCCTGGTTTTCATCTATCTGATAGCAGCGATCTTGTACAGCAGGCCGAACTAACCTCTTCGAGCAACCTGGACTTTAAGGGATTCTCCAAAGAGAATATGCTGTGGAAAACCCTGAATATAGCTGCGGCACAACTTATTCCTGTCACTGCGGGTACCTTGCCCATCTTTTTTTTGGATATTGAAGCTACACAGACAACAGTATTGGACGTGGAGCTGAGGGGTAGCGATCGGAAAGGTGGTTTCACGCCAGACCGGGAGCTGGCGAAAATGCAAATTCGTGTAAAACCGGGCTTTCAGACATTAACACTGGATTTTGGATTGGAGATAAGTGAGGATCAGTATATCTTCCTCACATTTCTCCAAAACGAGCATATTCGCTTGGCCTATACCCGCCAACGGATATCGGGATTACTATCCGTTTTTAACGGCGTGAACAAAGCGGTTTCAAACAACGGGAAACAGGCAGCACTGCCGGGATCTGGAGTAGATTCATTTGAATTTTGGACGCCACAACGTCGCCCCGAAGGACATAATCTCGCCATTCAGCTAACAGCGGGCCTATCGGTCTTTGGAGTCGAAAATGTGCGTAATGGTATAGACCGACCAACAATTCGTCCGAATATCTGGGTCGCCACTACTGACGATAAGCAGCCGATGATTTCAGTTAAATGGAAGCAGAAACAGCGCATTAGAAGGATCGAAATTAATTTTGATACCGACTGGGATCATGCAATGGAGTCTGTATTAATGACCCACCCTGAGACCGTTATGCCATTCTGTGTGCGGAATTATAGCATTGAAGATGGAAATGGAAAGACTATATATACGCACCGGGGAAATTTTCAGACTAGAAATGTGATAGAACTTCCGGAATCCTGTGTTACCGACCAGCTGATTGTATCTCTTGAGCACCCTTCTGCGGAAGTGCCAGCAGCCGTCTTTGCTATTAGGTGTTATGCATAGTCTATAAAATGATAATATTCAGTAATTTAATGTTTGATACAAGATGATAGATACAATAGTCATAATCGTTTTTTCGGTATTTATAATGCTGGTCGGGATAAGCTTCTCACGAACCGGAAGAAACCTAAAGTCCTTTTTTGCTGGCGGTGAATCCGTGCCCTGGTTTATAGGAGGGATGTCCCTGTTCATGAGTTTTTTTTCAGCCGGAACTTTTGTTGCATGGGGCTCCATAGCCTATAGCCATGGCTGGGTCGCGATTACCATTCAGTGGACCATGTGTATAGGCGGGCTGATAACAGGGCTTTACCTAGCTCCTAAATGGAAGGCAACAGGAAATCTTACTGCTGCTGAGTTTATTAAGGAGCGTCTGGGGAGTGCTGTGCAGAAGTGTTACATCTACGTCT
Source organism: Sphingobacterium sp. UBA7249 (assembly GCF_002472835.1). Taxonomy (NCBI): domain Bacteria; kingdom Pseudomonadati; phylum Bacteroidota; class Sphingobacteriia; order Sphingobacteriales; family Sphingobacteriaceae; genus Sphingobacterium; species Sphingobacterium sp. UBA7249. The sequence goes on from NZ_DKST01000030.1 coordinate 16,103, forward strand.
TTATGATCGTGTCGGTATTTCTGAAAGGGTCGGTTTTGTATTCGGTAGCCAAACTGGTTTCCGAATCGTTGGACTATCCTTTAATACCAGTTACCATCGTTTTGGGGATCTTAATGATTGCTTATACGGCCATCGGAGGGTTGTGGGCGGTAATGGTGACAGATATTCTACAATTTGTTGTCCTGACAGCAGCGATCGTGATCGTCATTCCGTTGGTTTTTGAGGAAGTTGGCGGTGTGCAGTCCTTCTTGGATAAAGTACCGGATGATTTTTTCAATGTTGTCAACGGTGAGTATACCTGGGGTTTTATTGTAGCTTTTGCATTATACCATATTTTTTATATTGGAGGTAATTGGACATTTGTACAGCGCTATACAAGTGTTGATACACCACGGTCGGCATCCAAAGTTGCTTATTTATTTGCAGCCTTATATATCGCTAGCCCGATTTTGTGGATGATTCCGCCCATGGTTTACAAGGCGATCAATCCGGGTTTGACCGGATTGGCTACAGAGACGGCCTACATTATGGTTTGTAAGCAAGTGCTCCCTGCGGGATTACTTGGATTGATGCTTACGGGGATGTACTTCTCTACATCGGCATCCGCAAATACAGCCTTGAATGTTGTATCAGCTGTTTTTACGAACGATATTTATAAGGGAACGTTAAACCCGCAAGCATCGGAAAAAAAACTGATGTTTATCGCTCGTGCATCATCTTGGTTTTTTGGATTTTTTATGATTATTGTTGCACTGATCGTACCACTGATTGGGGGAATCGTAGAGTTTACTTTGAGTATAGGCGCCATTACAGGAGGACCGTTATTGGCACCGCCGATATGGGCCTTGTTCTCAAAGCGGTTGACAGGTAAGGCCACAGTATATATAACAGCCGTCAGTTTAAGCGTAAATCTTCTGTTTAAAATTGTTTTTCCTTTATTGATAGACTATAAACTTAGCAGAGCCAATGAGATGCTGCTTGGTGTTATGCTACCCTTTGTTTTGTTGGCTTGTGTTGAATTGTATGCAAAGGCACGTGGACAGGTAAGTTCAGAATACCTTTCGCTCAAGCTAACTAAAGCCGCGCGCAAGGAAGCTATACAGCAAATAGATAAAGAAGAGGAGATCGCATTAAAAAGCCAGAATAAATTTGGATTGAAAATGATTGCATTTTCGCTCACCTTTATTGCGTTGTTACTGTACGTATTGTGCTTTTTCTTTGCAGGCGGTTCTCCATTGGTTGGCGGAATTGCTACAGTAATACTTATCAGTGCGTTGATTCCATGGCGCGCAGCCAATAAAGTTTTTATAAATCGGGCTTAAATTGATGTTAATGTAGCAAGTTTTTTATAAGATCAATACTGAAAAATCAGAACATATTACTTGCAAGGCTTTGTTTTCTTAGTGTTTTTTAACTTTATATGCTTGTAAACCCGCTATTAAACAGTTAAATTGCTTAAAATTTATTGTCAATTAGAATATAAACATAAATAAGATGAAAAGAAATACTGCTTTTCTTTTAGGGATTTTAGCTTCTTGTGCGTTGCCACAAGTGATTTCTGCTAAGCCACTCGCAAAAGAATATGTACATTACGGGCAAGAAGTTGAAGGAAAAGAGTTGATCGGGCGTTGGGATATTGAAGTCGACGTCAATGGTACGCCGGCACCTTCCTGGCTTGAAGTGAAATTGTCAGGCCACAAGACTTTGGTAGGCCACTATGTAAGTACTTCAGGAAGTGCACGGCCTGTTTCACAGGTCTTTTATGAAAATGGGAAGTTCAAATTTGCGATACCACCACAATGGGAAGGCGGAAAGATGAATCTCAGTGTAGAAGGCGAGATTTTAAACGGGGCTTTGCAGGGAACCATAACAGAACCAGATGGGAAAACACATCGCTTTAAAGGAGTACGTGCGCCGGAATTAAAACGGACAGCCGCCGTAAAATGGGGGAAACCAATCCAACTTTTTAATGGAAAAGACCTCTCCGGATGGAAGGCTACCGGAAAAACCAATCAATGGATTGTGAAAAATGGCATATTAACCAGCCCTCAATCCGGTTCTAACCTTGTATCGGAGCAAAAATTCGAAGATTTTAAACTACATGTAGAGTTTAAAATCCCTGCAGGAAGTAATAGTGGAGTTTATCTCAGAGGGCGTTATGAGGTGCAGATTGAAGACAGTCCAAAAGATGCACATCCTAATGCGGTACTTTTTGCAGGAGTCTATGGCTTCTTGGCTGCAAATGAAATGGTGAATAAAGGAGCCGGTGAATGGCAGACTTATGATATTACATTGGTAGGGCGTCTGGTGACTGTGGTAGCTAATGGTAAAACAGTAATTAGTAATCAGGAGATCCCAGGCATTACCGGAGGCGCGTTAGATAGTAGGGAAGCTGAACCGGGACCAATTTATTTCCAGGGTGATCACGGGCCAGTTGAATTCCGTAAAGTAATTATCACGCCAGCGATCAAATAATAGTGATATATATTTATTTTAGGAGAGACTATCTTTTTGGGTAGTCTCTTTTAGATTCCGATCACGACTACCACCACATCTTCGTTCTGGTAAGAGGTGTAATACCGATCTATTGAACCACTCTCTTTGTAATCTTGTAATTCCTTAAATATCATTTTTTTTAAAGTACCCTTTCCTTTGCCGTGAATAAATTTGATTTCGTTCATTTCCCAATAAATGGCAGCATCCAAGTTGGATCTGAGGAAATCAATGGATTCTAGCATAAGTTCGTCAGCGGAGTAGTCTTCCCAGTCTTCGAGGAAAGCATCTGCATGTAGATCAACTATAGCGGGTGGTTTGCGCATGCTTCAATATTTTACAATACCGCAAATGTAAAATAAAACAATGACTTAATAGGTGAGGTCTTTAGCGAAATCAACTGCTTGAGCAAATTTTTTATGCCATTTTTTGATGATGGCTGCGATTTCATATTCCTCTTTTTCTGCATGGCTTAGCATGAGCAGTTCGAGCGATTGTATCAACTGATGATGATCTAAAAAGAAACCATCGTAATCTCGGTAAGCTGAAACCGCTTCCTGAATAAGTTGCAGGCTGTCGTGCCTGGTCACAATTGTCGCATGGCGGGAAGAAATACGGTCCAGCAACCATTCTTTTTGAAAATCAGATTCGATATGCCGATCACATGCCTGATTAAATAAAATTTCAAATTCAGCAACCTGGTTTTTCAGGCCATGTAAAGTCGACTGGAGTTCCTCAAAAGTACTGATGATCTTTTCCTGTGTCTCCATATTTCTTGATATAATAGCCATGATATTTTACTTAAAGTTTATATAGTGTTGGTTATTAATATTTTAAATAAAAGCATGTAAGGTATATACAAATGGTTTGGAGAAATGTTTTCCTAACTTGAATAATAGACTAACAATAAGTATAAAATCAAGCATGGTCAACCACCGGGTAGCTATCTTTAAAAGATGGACAATTCTTGCGGAGCTTTAAAAAGGCGATATGTCTGCTGCCTATTAGAAAATAGGTAATTTGCTTTTTTTTTGCGTTATTCGCATTGCATAAAACAGGTTAAAAATAGAATTGAATGAAGGAAACAGCAATCGGAAATTATCAGTTAGAAATATGCTCCAATTCGGTGGCGTCAGCAATTGAAGCAGAGCAAGGAGGAGCAACGCGCATTGAGTTTTGTCAAAATCTGGAGAATGGTGGTACAACCCCGTCTTTTGGTCAATTGAAGTTGGTGCGCAAACTTGTTAAAATCGGGATTCACGTGCTGATCAGACCGCGTGGGGGTGACTTTCTGTATACGGAGGAAGAGATGCTAGAGATGATCGCCGATATCGAGCTCTGTAAGGAATTGGGGATGGATGGAGTCGTTATCGGTGTGTTAAATGCGGATGGGACCGTGGACAAGGCCAATACGAAGCGTTTGGTTGATGCTGCACGGCCTATGCATGTAACATTTCACCGCGCTTTTGATCGTGTTCAAGATCCCTTTGGCGCATTGGAAGATGTCATTGCTTTAGGTATTGACCGTATCTTGACTTCGGGTTTGAGAAATTCAGCTTTGTCAGGTGCACCGTTGCTGAAACAATTGATTGAACAGGCTGCCGGGCGTATTGTGATTATGCCAGGAGCCGGAGTGGATGCTTCCAATATTAAGACGATCTTGGCGGATACTGGCGCCATTGCGATCCATAGTTCAGCAAAAGAGAGCCAACCATCAAAGATGAAATTTTCGCAGGATCAGGTGAAGGGGATGGATGAGGCGCAGTGGATGAGCTCAAAAGAAAAAGTCCACCAAATGGTAGACTTATTAAAAAGCCTTTAAAGTGAAACTTTAAAGGCTGCTAATTTCTTTGTGCTTATTTAGCTTCTGCAGCTAATTGATTTAAGATAGCATCGTTTTTAACGATTTGGTTGTCAGCTTTCATTTTTGATCTTGAACCTAACTCAACGTTAGTTCCTAATTTCAAGAACTGAACTTCAACACGTGAAACAGTTTTATTTCTTCTATCTTTTCTTTTTAAACGTGTAACTCCCATTTTGATAATATTTTTATTGTTTAAAATAAAACGAGGTCGGAAGCGGATTCGAACCGCTGTAGGAGGTTTTGCAGACCTCAGCCTAGCCACTCGGCCATCCGACCCTATTTTTTTCCTTTTGAAGGTCTGCAAAAATAAAACTTATAATTGGAATTAAAAAATCTTTGTGATAAAACTTTTGCGTTTTCGAGCATTATTCTGAAAACCAAGGGGGTAGTTTTTGGTTATGGTACTTATCCAGACTTTAAGAGCACATGCTTTAATGAGTATCATGGTTGAATAAGGGCCAGCTTTAATAAGCTACTGTATCTTTTAGAGGACATTCAAAAAAAATAAGGCATAAGTTTTTTCTTTTGTTTTGAAGTGAATATGAATAGTTTATGCATTTTGGAATAGATATTGCAAATGTCACTGTAATAATTCTCGTACAAGAAATATATGAGAGTAAATGATAAAAGAACAAAGTAAATTAAATTAGGAAACATGAAAAAACTATTATTATCTGCAGCAATTTTATTTGGTTCATTAGGAGCTTTTGCACAAGGTGGATTGGGATATGGACTCCGTGCGGGTGTAAACATTCCTAAATACTCAACAAGCTTCGGCGATACCAAATCCAACACAGGTTTCTTTGTAACAGGTTATTTGGATGCGCCTGTATCACCCTATTTTTCGGTGCAGCCTGGTTTGTCTTTACAAAATAAAGGTGCTAAGTGGTTAGAGACTTCTAATGGAGAGGTTAAAGAAAGTGTAATGTCTTTGGATATTCCTGTAAACTTAGTGGCAAAGTTGCCTACAGGTGGATCAGGTAATTTCTTTATCGGGGCGGGACCATATGTAGGGTTCGGTTTAAGTGGTAAGCAAAAAGGAACCGCTGGTGATGTTAAGTATGAAGAAGATATTGAATTCGGTAGCGGCGAAGGTAAACACTTAAAACGTACTGACTTTGGTGTAAACTTCTTAGCGGGGTATCAATTAACCAATGGTTTCCAGATCAATGCTGGTTATGGTTTGGGTTTAACAAATTTAGCGCCTAATAGTGGCTCAATTAAAAACCGTGTTTGGTCTGTTGGTATCGGCTTTGGACTATAAGAAATATAAGTACTTAAACTTATTATGAGGAAAGAGTCCCTGCATGTGTAGGGACTTTTTTTATTTCCTAAAATTAAGTCAGCCTAAATTGTTATTTTTATTCAAAAGAATATTCAATGAAAAGATTCCTCACTTTACCCTTTTATGTGAAGTTAGCCTGCGTATTAATCAGTATCCTTCTTTTAGGTTATCTGGCCAAGATAGGTGATACAATACTGATCCCGATGATTTTGGGTTTGCTGTTCTCTCTGCTTTTGATTCCACTGAGCAATTTTATGGAGCGTAAGTTGCATTTTCCAAGAACATTGGCCGGAATACTCAGTGTGATTCTCTTTTTTGGCGCGTTAGGTTACGGCTTATTTCTTCTGGCGTCACAGCTTACACTGCTCAAAGAAGATTTTCCAGCATTTAAAGAGCAGATCATGGATGGCGCAGGTAAATTGCAAAGCTGGGTCAGTCAACAGTTTGGAATACAGCATAAAGAGCAGATGGAATTCATCAACAAAACAGCTTCAAAGTCGGTTGATTCAGGTACCCTGTTTTTAGGAACGGCGTTGGTTTCACTTTCCTCCCTGTTTATTTTATTTGTTTTCACATTTCTTTATACCTTCTTCCTACTGATTTACAGGGGGCATATTGTCAAGTTTCTTTTGTTTGTTAACCGTGTCGAAGATCGACCTATTGTTGTGGATGTTGTCAGGCAAATTCAATATGTAGTCAAAAAGTATCTGATTGGGCTACTGATCCAAATGAGTTTGGTTTCGCTTTTGGTTTTTATTTGCCTCTCCTTAATTGGTGTGAAGTACAGTCTACTCTTGGCTTTAATCACAGGCGTTTTCAATGTACTGCCATATGTGGGTATCTTCTCGTCCATGCTTATTATCTCCATTCTTACCTTTGCTACCTCGTCGTTGACCCATGTGGTGTTAGTAATCTTAGCATTGATTATTGTACATATGATTGACAGCAATTTTATCGTTCCCAAAATTGTAGGATCCAAAGTAAAGGTCAATTCCTTATTTGCCATGCTGTCCATTATTATCGGCGAGATGGTCTGGGGTATTTCGGGCATGTTCTTAGCCATTCCTATTTTGGCGATAGCCAAGATTGTGATGGACCGTATCAAAGAGCTTAAACCTTGGGGATTTCTGCTAGGGGAAGAGGATAGCAAAGATGAGGTATACAAAGATTTATTTGAGACTTTAAATCCCATTGAGAAGAAAATTATTGAAAATGAGGAGAAGGAATAGGTTTGCATTTGGCTTGAATTTGTGAGCAGTTTATTTTCCTGCATTGGCTACCGGTAACCAACTCGTCTATAGTAACTGATATGAGGTAAATAAACCGCGATCTTTTAATTGTTGAATTTAGTCATCTATCGTGAAAGCTTTAGAATGTGGCTTAAAAAAGGGCTATAAAACAAAAGACACGCCCTGGGACGCTGTTCTTACGGGTAGCGTGGCGTGTACTGTTACAACAAAGATATGCATCTGTTTACTTTTTTGCAAAAGAAGTTTAGCAACGCAAGTGAACTCCTTTTTGTGTAAGACCTTTGTCTTTTTTGTTAGCATATTGTAATGCGGATATTCATAGCATATCCAAATTTGGTTTCGATTGGTAAACTATTTACTTTACAGTCCTTCAGCCAGCATGACTTTCTCTTTTTTAATATTGTTCATGAAATCTGTGTATTTTATTGGTAATTTCTTTTTATTAAAGTAAAAATAGAAATCAAAGGAGCCGCCGACTATACCTCTGCCTGGTAGGTAGACAAAACGGTCAATGCCTCTGTCAATCTCATAGATATCATCATGTTCATGCCAATCCGTGTAAGTCCAAAATTGGTAAGCTATATCGTTATTTTTTAACTTTATCACTTTGGATAAATACTCCTTCCGATCCCTAAGAAAATCAAAAGAATTATAATCATATGGAGTATCTCCAATGGTATATACAGGGAATTTACTTTGGGGATATCTTTTCTTAAATATCTGTTCCATTTCGATAATCTTAATAGGTTCCTGTTCAATATTGATGGTTCCAAAGCTATTTTGAAAAACAGAAGGTCTATTGCGTACAGCAAAGAATTGGACCAAACAATGCCTAGATGCGAAATATTTATTCCCTCTTTTTTTGATAACCTGATATTCATCGAAGTATTTCGTCTTTGCACCATACTTCTGATCAAACTCCGAAAATGTATTCAAATTAAATAACCTTCTGAGATCTGAATCGGAGATGATATTGCCTTTCACACTATCCATATTAATCTCCGTCCAGTCACTATTAATTTCTAGATCAGGAAGAACCGAAAGCAATACTAAGTTACAATCCGCATGTGGGTTCTCTTCATCTTGCTTTTGTGACTTCTGCACCGGGAAAGTCAAACAGAAGAGTTCCACATGTTCTTTAACACTATATAACTCCGCTGTTGATAATTTGTATTCATTGATCAAATAGTCAACCGGTTTATCAGGTATAATAAAATACTTCACTTTTGCGGATAAACTTACCGTAACGAATAATAGTGGCAAAAAAAAACAAAATTTACTTTTATGATTTATAAATTGTCTCATTTCCTGCTGCGTTATGATTTTAATTTTTTTACTCAATTTATATCTAAGCCAATATAGTTCTGTTTAGCTTTTATGAATAATCATCCATTCATCAAGTTATTTGGTGGTACATCTAGTTCCAGCCTTACCTTCTCTATGATTATAGTTCGCACTTTTTACAACACTACTCATATCACTAACTACACCTCCTTTAGCTAAAGCCATTGCGTCATATTCACTTAGTGTGGGGGCAAAAGTTTCAATCTTTAAATTGTTGAATGATTTAGAAACAATTCCATTCTTGCCTGCAATTTCAAAATCAGGTACCTCCATTCTTTATTTCAATTTTAAGTGTTTCGCTATTATAGATCATATTTAAATGTCTATCCCAATTACAAAATTCATCACAAGTAAATCCAAGTACAGGTCCAGTCCAAGTTATGACTTCTCATAGGTTGGAAAAACGTATTGCCGAAAACGAGGCTAAGGAACTTAAGGAGAAACAACGTAATATGGATGAAAAGCGCAGACAGGTAGGTTGTACCTTTGAATATGCCAACTTTATTAAAAGGCTCAAATTAGAACCTATATCTCGCCTATCATCATCCCACTCACTTGCAACTTGGAGGGTTTCGTGAGTGGGATTAGTTTTTTTATTTGAATGTATCAGCTATCATAACCTTTTCTTCTTTAATATTATCCATTAGATCCGAGTATTTTATCGGCAATTTCTTTCTATTAAAGTAAAAATAGAAGTCAAATGAACCACCAGCTATGCCTTTATCAGGGATAAAAACAAAACGGTCTATCCCGCGATCAACCTCATAAAAGCGATCATCTTTTTGCCAGTCAGAATACGTCCAAAACTGGTATGCCGTGTCTTTACCTATTTTGAATATTTTGGAAAGATATTCTCGGCGATCACGCGATCTTTGAAAAGTAATTAATTTATCACTTTCACCCATTGTAAACAAAGGAAAGATTTCATTAGGATAAACACTTTTATAAATCTTTTCAAAATTTAGAATGCTAATAGGAGTTTGTTTAATATTGATTGTACCATAAACATTGGGAAATGGTTCTGGCCTATTGCTTATAACATAAAACTGCAGAAGGCAGTTTTTAGAAACGAAGTATCTATTTTCCTTTTTGGTAATTACCTGATAGTCATTAAAATACTTTGTTTCATTCCTGAGGATTTGATCAGGAAGATCCATCGTGTTAGCCGAAAGTAAATGCCGTAAATACCCTGCTTTAATTATTTTTTTCTCAATACTATCCAGTGAGATTTCTTTCCAATCGGGGCCTCCGTTCAGATCGGGTAGTACTGAAAACAAGATGAGGGAAAGTTTTTCCGAGCTTTTATAATAAAAGTCATTCGTACCCGATCTTCTCAGGTCATTCAACATAATATTATATAATGTAACTTTTTTGTCTATGCCATATAGGGACTTTGTCGAAAGATCAAATTTAGTGAGAGTGTATGCTTCTGAATTTTCATCGAGCAAAAAGTACCGTGACTTCTCATTCGCTATCCCTGAAAATCCTATTAATATAAGCAAGACACAGAAACCAATTTTAAGGATTACATTTTGTTCCAACTTTTCCATTTTTATAATTTTTGTTTACGTCTATTTCATTTTGGGTCATATTTGCTATTACCCCTCCCTTTGTTAATGCTATCGCGTCAATATCAGTCAGAGAGGGATTGAAAGTCTGTAATGCGTTTTGTAGATCTTTCATCCACGGACCGAAATCATTGTGCTTATTCACATATTTTTCCTGCCCGCCAATGGTGTAAGCAGTCCAGTCAGGATATAAAATAGGAAACTGATATTCTTTATTCTCAGCTTTTAATCTCATTTTTTCAGATCTTAAAAATGCATGAAGTGCCTCATGAAACATGGTCACGGCAATATACTCTTGAGAAGCAGTTTTTAGCATATTCCCATTCAATTTAATAAAATGGACTTCTTTAGCAGATGTTTCATAACCGATATAATGACCATCCAAATCACTACTCATTTGAAGACTGGCACTAAAGACAATATTAAATTTCCGTTCATCTTCGGCAGTCTTTTTATTAAATACTGAATTCAGCCATATTGAAATCTTATTTTCTAAATTAGGCAATTTTTTAAGAACTTCCTGTGCACATGGATATCCCTGCAAAGAATCTATGATTTCTTTGTCTTCATCAGAAGTATAGGTTGGAACTGTTCCATCGCTATTCCCTCCGCTACCTCCATCTCCTAATGGAGGAATATTCTGATAATCTCTTGGATCACCTGAATATGGTGGATCATTACTTCCGTCATCATCCCCGGAGCCACCGGAGCATGAAATTTCGTTTAAGACTCCACTGACATATCCATAAATACAATCCGTAGGCATTGCAGGAGCCTTTCCTGCTCTTTTCACCAGCTGGGCAGGGACTTTTGTGTTAGCTTCATAAAAAGAAATATTTTGTGCACCATTCTGCAACGATTTAGAAATTATTATGCCGTCGTACACCATTTTATTTGAACTAGGTATAAATGTGAGTACACTATATTGCCATTTATCATTTTTCCTTGTTCCTCGAACCCAAATATTATCATTCAGAGGTATCCGTGTTGAGTCTGAAACTAAGACCTCAAGTCTGTCAATCACCTTCACTTTAACATAAAGTGTATCTTGTCCAACCTCATAAAACGTTTTCCAATCAACAACTGATTTAAAATTAGGGTTGATAAAAGATGAATCAGATTGGCGGTAACCTGTTTTTCTCTGAAAATCCGTCTTAATCATATTAATATCTACAGTATCACTCCCATCGTCGAGCATAGGTTCATTCTTACAACCAATTAAAAGAATGAAAATTGAAACATAGAATAAAAATGCTTTCATTTAAAATAATTTAGGTAATCTGACTTTACTTCTTAGATCTCTAAAAGAGAAAACAATTATTAATCTCTCCCATTATGGCTCTAACAAAATCATTTAGTGATAAATTTATTAAATATTTCTAAATATATTTTACGGGACTATAATACTACACATTTGTGTATAGAAATAAGATTTTTGAATCAAATGTTGATGGTTATAGGGCATTTCGTTGCTGAATCGACTGCTGATCGCTCAGGCTCCGATGTTGTGACTATTTTTAAAGGCAGGTGCTCGATCTCACGCAATCAAAAATACCGCCAATAGTTGTCCTGAACCAATTATTGTGAAACTGCCATTGTGATAGAAGGTCAGGAATGTTAATTATCACTAACCCCCCATATATTCTCATTAAACGCGCTCACTTTACCATGGAATAATGGTCCAGTAGAAGGAAACGTTATCCGACTGAAAACGATAAAACGACAGATGTATGGTAGAGCGGGATTTGACCTACAGAGCAAACGTGCGGTATATGCTCCGTCTTGACCACCAAAATTTGGGAAGAATTCATTACTCCGAAATACCCATTTACAATCTATCTTCGATTACCAACAGTGTAAATAATAGTATATTTGTGAAAAACAATAAATTATGGCAAGATCGGTGCGAAAAACTAAAATTTTCGGGATTACTGGTGCAGAATCTGAAAAACAAGATAAAAGAAGATGGAATAGGACTTTTAGAAAAATCTGTAGAAAACTGATACGTTTGGAAAAAGAGGCTCCTTTTAAATTCTATGGCATTACTGAGGTATGGGATGGTGCAAAAGATGGAAAACGGTATCATCATAATGCTACCCAAAGAGAGATGAGAAAATAGAAATAATCAATCTGATAATTCAATCATTTAATAAACTTAAAATAGTTCAATATTCATTGCCTTTCCTCTGCATCAACAACCACTCATAAATCCAAGGCTCAGTTTCATAAAGATATTGAATACCATGCCCTTCACCTTCGAGCCGATGGAAAGTGATATTGCCATTGCACTTCTTTAAAGATTGCTCAATTCGTTCTGTTTCGTGTATGGAGATTTCGTCATCAGTGGTTCCGTGAAACGTCAAGATGGGAATATCTTTGAGTGTGCAAATTCGGGAGATGTCGCTGTCATTTACGCCACCACATAATGGCACAATCGCTGCAATTTTTTCAGGGTGATCCAATGCTGTAATGTAGGTTCCGTAGCCACCCATACTTATTCCGGTTACATATACTCGGCTTTTATCGATGCGGTATTTTGAAGTAACTTCATTATATAGCGAATCAAACCAATTTTCCGTGGACCAATATCTGCCTTCCGGACATTGCGGAGCGACCATAATAAAATTGAATTCCTTGCCTTGATCTACTAAATAGGGAAGACCATAGATCTTTAGCTTTTCCAGATCATTACCTTTTTGAGATCCACCGTATAGATAGATAACTAGAGGATATTTGGATGTGTCTGTATTATAATTTTGGGGGAGATAGGTTAGGTATTTATAATTGACTTTTAGCTTTTCTTGTGCAAAAGATTGCGAGATAAAAAAGCTAAAAATGATAATTGAAAGAATATTCGCGAACAGATAATCTTTTGAAGGGAGTATTTTGATTAATGATTTAAACACCATTTTAATAAGAGGTTGGTAACATATCTAAGTTATGTTATCATATGATTTTTTGAATTCAGACAAATCATCCACATTATTTTTGTTCTGGATTATCGGCCCCGATGCAATGGCTAAGGATGAATGGCTTTTATTTCCTTTAATGGTCATATTTAGTGGGGTTCTGGTCTTGAATATGTGCTATACAGTGTATTTCTATGTTGCCATTTGTCAAAGACAAAAAAAGCTACTTGTTGAATTGAACGAAGTAAACCATCAGCAGCAATTTAAGATAATAGATCTTGAGGAGCAGATTGATCTGTTATCTCCGGATCTGGAAGAGATGAGGGAAATCCTGGAAGCTGAGACGGGAGATAGAGATCCTGATTCCATGGATGAAATAGATTTAGTTCTGGTCAAATCCATAGATCCGGAGCAGGAAGTATTCTTGCTCAATAATAAAATCTTGTCCCAGAAGATACTGTATAAATATTTAGGAATTTTTACTTTTAAAAATAGTATCGTCAGCCTTTATTTAAAAACTGCGATGCACGAAAATCTTACTTGTGGTGAACAGCGTAGCCTAAAGGAAGTCGTGAATAGTACAAAAGGATTCGTACAAAAGATAGACCGAGATAAGGCGATACCGTTTGGTATGATCCAGTCTTGTCATCAACTGAAGCGTGGCAGGTTGCGTATTGTGCTCAAGCTTCCGTTTGAAGGGCGTTATAATTTTGAGGTGTCTGATAAGATTGCTAAGCATATCAAAGAATGGATCATGTTGCAGGTACCAATAGAAAAGGAATAATATAATGAGATAAACTTTAAAAGATAGATTATGGAAAAAGCAAAGGATAACACCTGGAAATGCCGTGCTACTGGTAAAGTTGGATTTCCTTCTTTAATTGAAGCCCAATGGGCAATGCTTCATTTTAAGTTCAAATCACGGGTGAGAAACAAATTAGACGGCAGGCGTATCAAACACCGGATGGGAAAAGATGCCTGCAAAAGGGCTTATTATTGTAAGTTTTGTAAAGGATACCATATTACCAAATGGGATAAAGGACACTTTAGCAACTACAAAACTAAGGCGGAGTCTTGGAAGATACCGGATGTATTAGGAAACTGGAATTATTTGATTGAGTAGAATCAGCAGATCGTATTGGTTAACGCTCGCAGCTTCTGCTATGTGAAAATTTTTGATTAAGTCTTTAAATACGTGTTGAGTCTAAATTACAGGCGGATAGAATAATCTATAGCGAATCATTTACGAAAATTATTTTGCTTAATTTTCTTGTTGTGTTTCAGGGAATTATATCTTATTTTAGCTCTATATTTAATTTATTTTTTATGAAAAGAAAATTACTCTCAATTGCAGCAGCATTATGTTTTATTGCTGGAGCAAAAGCACAAACTTCTTATGGTTTCAAGGCCGGTGTGAACTTTCCTAAGTTATCTGTAACGCAGAAAGAGACTTCTGGTTCATTCAGTTCTGGTGCCTCAACGAATTTTTATGTTACAGGTTTCGTTGATGCTCCTATTGCATCGAACTTATCTATTCAACCGGGACTTTCATTACAAGGTAAGGGTTCTAAATCTAAAGATGGAGCTGACGAAGTTAAAGGCAATATTATGTATTTGGAGTTGCCGGTTAATTTTGTGTATTATGTTCCTGCTGGTTCCGGTAACATATTTTTGGGTGCGGGCCCGTATGCCGCGTATGCTCTAAGTGCAAAAAATAAGATCAATGGCATTTCCACCGACGTGAATTTTGGGAATGGTGCTGATGAGGACGGAGTGAAACGTTTCGATGCAGGTTTGAATTTTTTACTGGGATATAAATTATCAAATGGCTTTTTGATCAATGGTGGTTATGGATTGGGGCTTACAAACATAGTTTATGATAATGAATTAGGGCTTGAGCAGAAAAACCGCGTATTCTCAGTAGGTGTTGGCTACCAATTCTAAGCAAAAAAATATAAAAATAAAAAAGGGCTTTTCTTACGAAAGGCCCTTTCTTTTTTCAGTGACTGAAATCTATCACACTTTGATTTCTACTTCAACACCTGAAGGTAATTCAAGTTTCATCAATGCGTCAACAGTTTTAGCGTTTGATGAATAGATATCCAACAATCTTTTGTAAGCACACAATTGGAATTGCTCACGTGCTTTCTTGTTAACGTGTGGTGAACGTAATACCGTGTAGATTTTTTTCTCAGTAGGCAATGGAATAGGACCACTAACAACTGCACCTGTAGGTTTTACTGTTTTTACGATTTTTTCAGCTGATTTGTCAACCAAATTGTAATCGTATGATTTCAATTTAATTCTGATTCTTTGGCTCATTTTTATTTATTTAAAATGATTGCTAATTAGAGCTATTCACAACTAGCAATCGGTGTGTATTTTTTAATGAAAGAACAAAGAGAAAAGATTGAAGTCTTTCATCTTTGTTCCTTTATTCTTGAGTTCAATTATTCAACAGAACCTTTGATTCTACCTTTTGATTTTGCAATTACCTCTTCTGCAACGTTACGAGGAGCTTCTTCAAAGTGATCAAATTCCATTGTAGATGTTGCACGACCTGAAGTGATTGTACGTAATTGTGTTACGTAACCGAACATTTCAGAAAGTGGAACCAATGCTTTGATTACTTGTACACCGGCACGTGAATCCAAACCTTGCATTTGACCACGACGACGGTTTAAGTCTCCCATTACATCACCCATGTTTTCTTCTGGTGTTAAAACCTCTATTTTCATAATTGGTTCCATTAACACTGGAGAACATTTAGGCAATCCTTCACGGTATGCTTGACGAGCAGCCAATTCGAAAGACAATGAATCTGAATCGACAGCGTGGAATGAACCATCAATCAAACGAACTTTCATTCCTGATAATGGGAATCCTGCTAATACACCATTTTTCATTGATGTTTCAAATCCTTTTTGAACAGAAGGGATAAATTCTTTTGGAATTTTACCACCCACGATTTCATTTACGAATTGAAGCGGTGATTTAGTTAAATCAAAATCTTCGTCTGCCGGAGAAATAACAACTTTGATATCCGCGAATTTACCACGACCACCTGATTGTTTTTTGAATACTTCACGGTGCTCGGTTGTACCGTTGATAGACTCTTTGTATGATACTTGTGGAGCACCTTGGTTAACCTCAACTTTGAATTCACGTTTCAAACGGTCAATCAAGATCTCTAAGTGAAGCTCACCCATACCAGAGATAACTGTTTGACCAGTTTCTTCATCTGTTTTTACAACGAATGTAGGATCTTCTTCAGCCAATTTACCAAGACCGATACCTAATCTATCAACGTCAGCTTGCGTTTTAGGCTCAATCGCTAAACCAATTACTGGCTCAGGGAAAGTCATAGACTCTAATACGATAGGCGCTTTTTCGTCACAAAGTGTATCACCAGTTTTGATGTCTTTGAAACCTACAACTGCACCGATATCACCTGCCTCGATAAAAGGAATAGGGTTTTGTTTGTTCGCGTGCATTTGGAAGATACGAGAGATACGTTCTTTGTTTCCTGAACGCGTGTTCAATACATAAGAACCTGCATCTAACTTACCTGAGTAAGCACGGATGAAACATAAACGACCTACGAATGGGTCAGTCGCAATTTTAAAACCTAAAGCTGCGAAAGGCTCACTAACAGATGGTTTACGTAATATCTCTTCACCTGTATCAGGATTAGTACCTTTAACACCTTCTGAATCCATTGGTGAAGGTAATAATTCCATTACTAGATCCAACATAGTTTGAACACCTTTGTTTTTGAAAGATGAACCACAAACCATAGGAACGATAGAGTTATCCAATACTGCTGCACGTAAAGCATTTAAGATTTCGCGCTCAGTCAATGAATTTGGATCTTCGAAGAATTTCTCCATCAAAGTCTCATCATAACCAGCTACTGCTTCCAATAATTTCTCACGGTATTCAGCAACTTCTTCCAACATGTCTTCTGGAATTGGAACTTCAGTGAAAGTCATTCCTTTATCATGCTCGTTCCAAACGATACCACGGTTGTTGATCAAGTCAACTACACCTTGGAATGTATCTTCAGCACCGATAGGCAATTGCAAAGCTACAGCCTCAGAACCTAACATATCTTTTACTTGTTTTACAACTTTCAAGAAGTCAGCTCCTGAACGGTCCATTTTGTTAACGAAACCGATACGAGGTACTTTGTAACCATCAGCTAAACGCCAGTTTGTTTCAGATTGTGGCTCAACACCATCAACCGCTGAAAACAAGAATACCAATCCATCCAATACACGCAATGAACGATTTACCTCAACCGTGAAATCCACGTGTCCAGGTGTATCGATTACGTTTACTTGATATTTGTTGCCACGGTAGTTCCAGAATACAGTTGTTGCAGCAGAAGTGATTGTGATACCACGCTCAGCCTCTTGCTCCATCCAGTCCATTGTTGAAGCACCTTCGTGAACCTCACCAATTTTATGGTTTACACCTGAGTAATAAAGGATACGCTCAGTTGTTGTAGTTTTACCAGCATCGATGTGGGCAGCGATACCGATATTTCTAGTGAATTTTAAATCTCTTGCCATAATATTTTTAAGCAGCTGGCCTTACGGGCCTTATGTGTTTAAATGTAATGTTAAATAAGTACACCGACCTTGATAAAAGAGTGTTCGTTTATCGGAGGTCGGTGTAATCATATTTTTTTGAATGTCTTCAAAATTAGAATCTGAAGTGTGAGAACGCTTTGTTAGCTTCCGCCATTTTGTGCGTATCTTCTTTCTTCTTAACAGCAGCACCTTCACCTTTAGAAGCTGAAATGATTTCTCCTGCTAATTTTTCGAACATTGTTTTTTCACCACGTTTACGAGCGTATGAAATTAACCATTTCATACCCAAAGCAATTTTACGGTCTGGACGTACTTCCATAGGAACTTGGAAGTTAGCACCACCAACACGGCGTGATTTTACTTCAACAGCAGGCATAACGTTGTTCAAAGCTTTTTTCCAAGCTTCTAGTCCGCTTTCTTGTGTTTTTTGTTCTACTAATTCTACTGCATCGTAAAAAATATCGTAAGCGATAGATTTTTTACCATCTACCATCATATTGTTTACGAAACGTGTTACCTGAACGTCGTTAAACTTTGGATCAGGTAAAATGATTCTCTTTTTCGGTTTTGATTTTCTCATTTTTCTTTCCTCCGTTTAATTATTTCTTTTTACCTTTTGCTGGAGCTGCCGCTGGTTGTCCTGGTTTAGGACGCTTAGTTCCATATTTAGAACGACGTTGGTTACGACCTGCTACACCTGAAGTATCTAATGCACCACGGATGATGTGGTAACGCACACCTGGTAAATCCTTAACACGACCACCACGGATCAATACGATCGAGTGCTCTTGTAAGTTGTGACCTTCTCCAGGGATGTAAGCGTTGACCTCTTTACCGTTTGTTAAACGTACACGAGCTACTTTACGCATTGCTGAGTTTGGTTTTTTAGGGGTAGTAGTATATACACGTGTACATACACCTCTTCGCTGTGGACATGAGTCCAACGCTGGTGACTTACTCTTATCAACCAGAGCTACTCTACCTTTTCTAACTAATTGTTGAATAGTAGGCATTTACCTGTTTTTGTTTATAAATTTGATACCTAAATTATTTTAAGTTCGCAAAGATACTGATTCCGTTTTGAATATTAAATAGTTAGTGTATAAAATTTAGATTATTTTTTCGCACTGACAACTCTCTTTTCCCTGAGACGGAACCATTTCCCCTCGTGGTTTGACAAGTCCGCGCTCCTTCTTCTGGATATTCTCCATCGTCTAGATGATTTAGTCGGGTGGGATTTTCGTTTACTCACCTGTCGAAATCATTTCGACACACGACTATGTCATTTTCCCCCGTGACGAAATGGATTTGTCGGGCGTCGGAATGATTTAGTCGTCTGTCTGTTCCGTTTTTTCCTTGGTCTGGATGATTTAGTCGGGTGGAATTTTCATTTCTCCGCATGGAAAGATGGCTTTGACACCGGTTTGGCTCATTCCGACATGGCGCAGAATCGATATTTTACTCGGCGAAATGGAGTAAACACAGTGCGGAATGTTTCCTTTTCCGCAATAGCGCAATAATAAAGATTTACTGTGATAATAATGGGGCTCCTCGTTTAATGCTTGTACAATCCGATATTGCGCTCGCAAGTTTAGCAGCTGCTACTGGGTTAATATTATGTTGTCAAATAAGGACAATGATAGTGGCGTTGTCTTAGGCTGGAGCAAAAAGCAGGAAACAATGTTTGACTCGTAAAAATCTTTATTGTCTTGAATACTAGTTTGCTCTGTGTTTTTTCGTGAAAATATTCTTCTACTGGTTTTTGAGTATATTTTATCTTTTTGCGTGTTCATGCATCTTTTTGGCAAGACGTTTGTCAAACACGGACAGATAATTAACAGTAAAAACAAATTAAAGTATTCAAGTTATGAAAATGAAATTAATGTATGCAATGGTATTGGCGCTTGTGACCTTCGCTTTTGTTGGATGTTCGAAGGATGACGATCCAAAACCAGTAAACTTCAAAGATCACAATGTGACAGCTACGATTTCTTTGTCGAAAGAATTCAAAAAAGCTGAAAACGATTATTTTAATTTAACAATTACAGGAGGAAAAGAAAATGGCACCTTTGTGGATTGGGATATAAATGGTACTAAAGTGACAGATGACATCATAAAATTAGGGACCGATGATTTTGATGGAGGAAAGACAATAGTATTAAAATCATTAGAAAAGTTCCAGATAGGTAGTTTGAACTTCGGAGGATTTGAATTCGGAAGTACTCCGTATACTGTTACTTGGAAAGTCGAAGACAACGGAAAAGTAGTTGACGAAGGTAGCAAAGTGATTGTTAAAGATGCCGATCCTCAATTCTTAAAAATGATTTCATTTAATGAAGTTAATTAAAAGATCTTTGTCTTTCAGTTATAAAAAAATAAAAAAGGAGAATTCATTCTCCTTTTTTATTTTGTGTCGCTAAGACAACAACGTAAAATCTATCTGCCTTTTATCCAGATCCACTTTCTTTACGCGAATCTGCACCTCATCACCCAGCTGGAATTTCTTTTTCTTCCGCTGGCCAATAATCGCATAGTTCTTCTCATCGAGTACATAGAAATCATCCGTGATATCACGCAAACGTACCATACCCTCACACTTGTTCTCCTGAATCTCTACATACATGCCCCATTCGGTCACACCTGATACAATACCCGTGTATTCGGTACCAATCTGGTCTTGTAGAAATTCCGCCTGCTTGTATTTAATAGATGCACGTTCAGCTTCTGCTGCCTTTTTCTCCATCTGCGAAGAGTGCTCTGCCATCTTTTCATAGTGCTCGGCATTGACCTTTGTACCACCATCCAGGTAGAACTGTAAAAGACGGTGCACCATCACATCGGGATATCGACGGATAGGGGAGGTGAAATGGGTGTAATAATCAAATGCCAATCCGTAATGGCTGGTTTTCTTCGTTGTATAAATCGCCTTGGCCATCGAACGGACCGCCAAAGAGGTCAGCATGTTTTGCTCCTTACTACCTTCGATCTTGGTCATAATGGCGTTTAGGGATTTTGCTGTTTCCTTGTCCGTTTTAATGGTCAGCTTGTGACCAAATCGTGCGGCAAATTGCGAAAATGTCGTTAAGGTTTCTGGATTTGGTACATCGTGATAACGGTACACAAACGTTAATTTGTTTTTACCGCGACCCTGTTTACCGATATATTCAGCCACCTTACGGTTGGCCAGCAACATAAAGTCTTCAATCAGTTTGTGGGCATCTTTACGTACCTTGGTATATACGCCCGTAGGTTTGCCATTCTCATCCAGGGTGAATTTGACTTCCTCACTTTCAAAGGCGATCGCTCCATTCTTAAACTTACGCTCACGAAGGATATAAGCAAGTTCATTCAATTTTAAAATTTCATGGCTGAAATCACCGGATTTCGTCTCAATGACCTCCTGCGCTTCTTCATAGCTAAACCGCCTGTCCGAATGGATAATTGTGCGGCCAAACCATTGCTCATGTATCGTGGCCTTCTCATCCAGTTCGAATACTGCCGAAAAACAAAGTTTGTCTTCATGTGGCCGTAATGAACAGACGCCATTGGACAAACGTTCCGGAAGCATTGGAATAACACGGTCAACCAAATAAACGGATGTCGCACGGTTAAAAGCTTCCTTGTCCAGTTCGGTATCCGGAATCACAAAATGGGATACATCGGCAATATGCACACCGATCTCGTAATTGCCATTCTCCAGCTTTTGGAAAGATATGGCATCGTCGAAATCTTTGGCATCGGCGGGGTCGATCGTAAAGGTTGGGACGCCTCTGAAATCACGTCTTTTGGCAATCTCTTCCTTGCTGATTTTCTCCGTGATCTTATTAGCTTCTTCTTCTACCTTCTTCGGGAATTCTAATGGGAAACCGTAGTCCGCCAAGATCGCATTCATCTCGGTATTGTTTTCTCCCTTGACCCCAAGGACATGCTTGACCGTTCCTACGGGGTTTTTACTACCACTTGGCCAGTCAATGATCGAAACCACGACTTTTTCCTTGTCCTTGGCACCATTCAGGTTATCCAATGGGATAAAGATATCGTGGAGCATCTTGCGGTCGTCGGCGATAAAAAAAGCGAAATTATTTGAGATGCTGATCGTTCCGGTAAAATCGGTTTTGGCCCGTTGTAAGATTTCGACAACTTCTCCCTCTTTTTTGCGGCCACCTTTTCTTTTCTCAAAAGTATGGACTTTGACAATATCCCCATGCAGGGCCTGTCTTAATTTACGCGGTGCAATATAGATATCGTTCTCAAGCTCATCGTCTGGGATGATATACGCGGAGCCGTCAGCGGTCATATCCACTTTTCCGGTGACATATACTTTGATTTGTTTCAGATTAAATTTTCCGCGCTCAACCTCGACAAATAGTCCGCTCCGGACATTGTCCTGCAAAATATCGGCAATAGCCACTTTGGAGTCGTTGTCGGTGAGGTTCAGTTTGGAAGAAACTTGCTTATAATTAAGCGGTTTGTTCTCTGATTTTTCGAAAATATCGGTAATCAGCTGCGTTAATACTTCTTTATAGGGATTTTCTTTTCTTGTCTTCATTCGTGTTATTTTTTACGCATTTGTTTTAGCCTCCAGGGGCATTTGCATGGCCAGCCCATACCCATACAAGGTACAAAAAAATCAGCATTCGCCAGTACAATAGCCGAGCTAATCGGAGCAATTCCGATTCCCAAATTATAGACAGATCAAGCGAAAAATTGTTTTGCCGTTGTTCAGTGGATTTATTTTTTACAATGATTACATACACCAAGTGCATTTACAGCAATCGCCTCCAGGCTGAACCCATTGGGGATAGAAACTTTTGGTAACGTAATTTCATCTAAACAATAAACGGAGTTGCATATCCGGCAGATAAAATGCACGTGCTGGTCATGGTGGTCGTGTTCGGAACAGTTGGTGGAACACATGGCATAGGTGGCGGTCCCGTGTAGGTCAAAGATCTTATGGATAATACCTTTTTCCTCAAAACTGGCTAGTACACGGTACAATGTCACACGGTCGATATCCTTACCCAATAATTTCTCCAATTCAGGCTGGGAGATGGCCGAATCTTTTGTTGAAATAATTTCAAGTACCTTCAACCGCGGTTGGGTGACTTTTAAGCTATTCCGTTTCAGAATTTCTGGATATACGATATTGGATTGTTCCATGGACTTCTTCGTTAAACCTTAGATCAACTACAAAAATACGGAATTTATCCACATAAGAAAACCGATAAGGTTAAGAATATTGTCATCTTCCCCTTATCGGTTTAAAAACTATACCGAAATATAGCTATTTTATTTACCTGCAGCTTTCGCGTGGTCAGCTAAGAATGTTGCTAAACCGCTATCTGTCAAAGGATGTTTCAATAAAGATAAAATTGCCGATAATGGGCCTGTCATCACATCTGCTCCGATTTTAGCACAGCCTAAGATGTGCGCGCTATGGCGTACAGAAGCGGCCAAGATCTGTGTTGGATATTGGTAGTTATCATAGATCAAACGGATGTCTTCGATCAATGCCAACCCATCAGTTGAGATATCATCCAAACGGCCAATAAAAGGAGAAACATAAGTTGCGCCTGCTTTTGCTGCCAATAAAGCTTGTCCGGCAGTGAATACCAATGTACAGTTTGTTTTAATACCTTTTTTGCTGAAATATTTAATTGCTTTCACACCATCTTTGATCATAGGAACTTTGACCACGATCTTGCTGTCAAGAGCTGCCAATGCTTCTCCTTCTTTGATCATTTCTTCATAAGTAGTCGAAATAACTTCAGCACTCACGTCGCCGTCAACAATAGCACAGATTGCTTTGTAGTGGTTGATTACGTTCTCATCACCGCTGATACCTTCTTTAGCCATTAAACTTGGATTGGTCGTTACACCATCTAATACGCCTAAGTCTTGGGCTTCCTTGATTTGCTCTAGGTTCGCTGTGTCAATAAAAAATTTCATTGTGTATGTTATTGAATGATAATTATTTGATTATTTTAACGTTCGAAATAATAGGTGCAAAGTTATTGATTATATTCCAGTATTACACATTGATTTCAATGAATTGCATCATTATTTTTGCAAATAAGAATCTCTTCTCTTTCTTTTTTGTTATACTTTTATAGTATTATCTTTCAATATGCAGGTTTTTAGGTCTCTCCATTATAGAAACTTCCGTTTACATGTTATAGGACAAGCAATTTCCCTGATGGGAACTTGGATGCAACGGATAGCGATCAGTTGGCTGGTGTATGAACTGACAGGTTCTGTGTTCTGGTTGGGTTTCGTTCAGTTTATTTCTTTATTGCCCTCGTTGGTATTGTCCCCTTTTATCGGAAGCTTCGTCGATAAGCACAAAAAATATAAATTGGTGTTATTGACGCAGATTGGTCTGATGATACAGGCCGGTATACTCACTTTGGTGGTTTACCTCAAGTGGGAGAGTGTCCTATGGCTCTCGGTCCTTGGTCTGATACAAGGGGTCATCAACTCCTTTGATGTGCTCGGCCGGCAGTCGTTGATGATGTATCTGGTCGGTGACCGTAAAGACTTGCCAAATGCCATTGCACTCAATTCCACCATCTTTAACGGTGCACGGATGTTAGGACCTGCTATTGGGGGGATTTTGCTCAGTACCTATGGCGAGCTGGTCTGTTTTGCATTGAATTTTATCAGTTTTGTCCCGGTTATCATTACCTTGCTAATGATGCAGGTAGATGAAACCAAAGGGCAACTCAGTAAAGGGAGCAACTGGGAAGGCCTGGTTGAAGGTTTCCGCTACCTCAAGCGTTCGCCACATATTTCTTCCTTAATTATTATTATGACGTTCTCCAGTTTGATTGTGATCCCTTATACCTCGCTCTTGCCGGCCATAGCAAAAGAAATGTTCCATGGGGATGAACGCACATTCTCCTGGTTTGAGAGCGCAGCTGGACTAGGGGCCATGATCGGTGCATTTAATATGGCTCGCTTGAAGTCAGGATCAAACCTACGGTATCAAGTGATGGGGGCCGCTGCGTTGATGGGATTGGCCTTGCTTTTCCTTGCTCATTCGAGCATGCTGGAAATGGCGCTCGTCTATGTCATGCTGGTTTCCTTTGCAATGATGATGCAGAACTCGAGTATCAATACTTATATTCAGACACATGCCATACCGATATACAGGGCCCGGGCGATTTCATATTATGTCATGGCCTTTCAGGGAATTTTTCCGATAGGGACATTGATGATCGGATCGCTGGCCAGTTATTGTGGTCTAAGGGCGACTCTATATGCCATGGGGGGATTGGGGATATTGATCGCTATCCTCTATTATACTTACCTTCGCCTGCATATTCACAAAAGGCTTTTTAAACTTTAGTGTGCAGTAGTTAGTAGTGGGATTTTGCTACTGTAAGCGGGCGGCTTACTTACTCTTGATTTTTCGGTCACGTAAGCGTAATGTCTGCTTGGCGTAATCAATGACGGCGCCATAGTCGGCAAAAATATCACCCCCCAATACCCCAATGACGGGGTCAAGTTCCATTTGTCCATAAGCATAATTGATGGAACTTAGGTCCAATACTGCGGTTTTTAATTTATTGATTTGCCAGGTGCCGATCGACAAACTGGGGATTTCCATGGTAAAACTCTCCATGGAATTGGTACCGAGACCAGTTGAAAGGGTTTCTGATGGCTCCAGCAGCAATTGATCTTCCAGGAGATGGGCCATTTGGGTTTTGTCAAATACAGTTTTGGATGCTCCCGTGTCGATCACCATTTTAAAATTGCGTTCGTATAACGTTACATCAACTAGAATATGCGTTCCTTGCCCCTGAAGATCCAAGATTTGAAATGGTACTTTCGTCATATTCCCAAACATAGCCAAAAATTTAATTAAAAAAAATTTTGACGCTGGCTTATTATCTCACCTTGAAAGTAAATTTAGAGGTCTCATATATGAATAGACGGTAACGGATAGATAATCTATTCCGTTAATGGCGAACTGTAAAGTGGATTGGTCTGGTCAGGATATTACAAAAAAAGCTGTCATTTGAAAGAACAGCCTTTCTTTCATTTGCCTATACCAATTATAATGCGTTTATTTCCTTCAATACATTATTCATTGCGCGTACCGCATCGGCACTCTTACTGAATTTTTCTTTATCCTCCTCGTCCAACTGCAATGGAATAATACGGTCCCATCCTTTTTTGTTAATGATAACCGGAACACCGAGATTAATATCTTCTTGTCCAAATTCACCTTCGAGGTAAACGGAAGCAGTGAATAATTTACCTTGATCACGTACGATACTTTCCACAACGGCAGCGGTAGCAGCACCAGGGGCGTACCAAGCTGAAGTACCGATCAGGCTCGTTAATGTGGCCCCACCGACCATCGTCTTATGGACGATCTCTGCCTGCTCTTCGGCCGTAAGGAAGTTGCTGACCGGAATGCTGTTCCACGTGGAGTGCTTGATCAGCGGAATCATGGTGGTATCTCCATGGCCACCTATGACAATGGCGTTGAGATCCGCTGCCGAAGCGTTTAATTTTTCACTCAATTGATATTTGAAGCGTGCTGAATCCAATGTTCCTCCCATCCCGATAATCCTATTTTTAGGCAAGCCACTCGATTTGAGGGCAAGATAAGTCATCGTATCCATAGGGTTTGAAACAATGACAATAATGATATCGGGAGAGTGTTTTACTAAATTCTCTACCACTGATTTGACGATATTTGCATTTGTTCCGATCAATTCTTCACGGGTCATTCCCGGTTTACGGGGAATGCCGGAAGTAATGACAGCAACAGTGGAGCCCGCAGTAGACAGATAGTCATTGGTTACACCTTTGATTTTGGATTCAAATCCCAATAAGGCAGCCGTTTGAGCCATATCCTGCGCTTTTCCTTCCGCAAATCCTTCCTTGATATCCAATAATATAATCTCCTCGGCGACATTTCGACGGATTAAATTGTCTGCTGTAGTTGCGCCTACAGCTCCAGCACCAACAATAGTTACTTTCATATGTAAATTATTTGTTTATTATGGGCATATGGAATATCCAGTCCATTTTCACGAATGAATGCTTTTACCGTTCTTTTGCATGGATATTTCATGAGCATTAATGTGAATTAGTAAATAATGCTTGAATTTAATGAATTATTATCAGTAAATCAATCAATTCACTGGAATAACTTGATTTTGCGCTAGAAGGGATATCCAATGGCCAAATTGAACATCAGGTTATCTTTTCGCCACTTCGAACTGCCAAAATCGATATCTTTAAATACCCAACGTTCGCCTTTTGGTAAGTAAGGGATACGGAAGGGAATCGAAAAATCCGTCCGGACAATCAGGAAAGTAAAGTCAAAACGTAAACCGGCGCCACCACCTACAGCAAGTTCATTTAAAAAGTTTTTGCTGAACTTTGCTCCAGGTTTGTTGACATCTTCACGTTGCAACCAGACGTTACCGGCATCAATAAATGCTGCCCAGTGTACAAAACCCGCTAGCTTAGCACGGTATTCGGTATTCAATTCCAATTTGATATCACCGGTTTGATCAGCATAAAACAGGCCATTGCTCAGTTTTTCTGGAGCCAGGGTTCCCGGACCAATAGCGCGGGCACCGAAAGCGCGGATACTGTTTGGACCGCCGACATAATATTGTTTCAAATAGGGAAGGGAGCGCGAGTTTCCGTAGGAATAACTCAAACCAAGGCTCACCCTTGAGGCGAGTTGTGAATTCTCCGATAACTTAAGATAATGTCTTCCGTCACCGCTTATTTTGATATACTGAGAGAAGTAAGCGTCGAATAATTTGAAGGTTTTACCTTTATTAAAATCCGCTCCTTTGATCAGACCGAGGATATTTCCCGAGAGGTCTAGATTTCCTTTGAAATAGAACGTATTCTTCAAATGCTGCTTCATCGTATTCTGGAACGTGAAGTTGTAATTTGGTCCGATTGTAAACTGGGGATCGATCGCATGCCGCAAAGCAGGAATCGTATCCATTTGCTTTTGGTAATTTTCCGAAATGCCTTTTGGCTGTACATAGGTAATTTCCAGTAAAGCCAAATCATGTTGCTTCTCTTCCGATTCTTGCCAGATGTAACCATAATCCAATGCAATGGAATTGAGGGTATATGCCTTGCGGCGGTTCAAGAATTCGTACCGGCCTTTCACATAGGTTTTGGGAATAAAACGACGCGAGGGGTTGATACGCCCGAAGGGAGAGAGTATCCTCGGAAAAGTTACTGTAGCCTCCATCCCGTAACGGTAATAACTGGAATTTAGATCCGCATTTCCCCCAGTCTGGGTTTCATATCCGCCAAAGACGTTAAAGCTCAATTGCTCAGCGCCTTTAAATGCATTGCGCAATGTCCAGTTGACGTTAACCTCTGTACCGTTGTAGACCGATGCCATTTTTCCTAAAAGCTCTACCCGCAACGATTTTTTTGGCAACGGTGTCAGATAGTAGTAGACATCCAGTGCATTGGGGACTTCCTTGCTATCGACAAAATTGTTCTTCACAAATTTCCAGCTATTTAGATTGACCAAATGACTGATGGTCTGATTGTGTGCCGTACGGTTATAGACATCCCCCGGCTTAAAGAAAATATGGTTGGCAATGACAGGCTTGCGAAAGGTTCGCCTTCGATCAATAAAATAGTAACTGCTATCAAAGAGTTCGGCATTACGCGTTGACCGCTGGTAGCCCGAACTGGTCTCTGTGTAGTTGGGGAAAATATAGATCTTATTGATTTTGGACGGGATCTTCGCTTGGGCAGGTGTTTCCTTTTTTACTGTCACATACATGTCTACCCGATTATTTCGATGTGAGCTATCGACTTCCACCAAAATATAATCCGGACTAAAATAGTAGTAGCCTTTGTTCTTAAGATCATTGTCAATACGGTCACGCTCATTCAGAATAATATCAAGACTGTAATTTTTCCCTATCTGAAGTAAGCTTTTGTCTGAAGATGAAAGGATATCCCGCCCCAATTGGCTTGTGCTATCAATGTCAAATTTCACCGATTGTATCCTATAGATCAGATTCGGTTTGGCTGTATAATTGATAGTTGCCTTTTTCTTTTCAACTAGGGTATCTGATCTAACCTCGGCGTTGAAGAAGCCAATGTTCTCCATGCGGTTACGTAGGAGATTTTCATTGTACTCACGGTTGACGTCGCTCAACAGAACGGGTTCTTCTCCAATTTTCTTGAAGAATCTTTTGATCATGTTTTTATTAGCTGAATCACCGGCCATATTATTAAAATATAGCTTAAATGGGACACCCGCCAGGCGCTTATTGGGTTTGGGCATCAAGGACGACTGGAGAAAGGTCGAAAGTTTTTCCTTGTTCTCTTTTGAAATGGTGTCTGAATCTATAATGACATTGCCTTTGACATACAGGCTTTCCCCTTCTTTCAAATTCTTGGTAGAAGAGCAGGATGCTATGATCGTAGTCAGTGTCAATATTCCGATAGCAAATTTCAGTTTAGCTCGCATGATAACTCCTTTCCTCATCTTCATTTTTAATCGCAGTCGTTCTGATCGTATCTAAATTTGTTTTTGGACTCGGATTTTTTGGTGCATTCTTGCTTGAGTCCAATTCTTGTTTACGTTTTTCTTTTTCGCGTTCTTCAATACGTTTTCGATATGCTGGGCTATGAAGCATCAAACTGTCTCTAATCACTGTACGTACACTGTCCCGATAGACAGAGTCGGTTTCCATCCGTTCCACATTAAAACGTTTTCTAAATCCTTTGCTGTCGGTATCATAGTACTCTTTGAGTTTTTTTGAACTCATCCATATCTCTTTAAACTTATTATAGTCCATATTGATAATGAATCCGATACCGGTCTCTACATATTGTCCTTGAAGCGTCACCTGATATTGGTTTTTGCGATACATGCGGGCAAAATAGCGACCATCTTGTGAAAGTTGGTAATCCAATTGAATATCACCGGCGATATTATTGGATGCCTCGCCAGGACGGGTATTGCCTTCAACCTCAAAATTTGAACCTATCGTAATTTTCAGCCGGTCATTGAGGAGCATTTTTGAGACACCGATATTCAGATCTGTCCTTGTCTGCCCAGCACCAGTAGCATAATCCTCTTCAGAAGTCAAGTTGAAATCCAATTCTACACCCGTAATCAATTCTGAAGCCAAACGATTTAACTGCCCACTCAAAAACGAACTGATACTGTTTCTGACAATGGCTTCTGTGCCACCGCCCCCGGATAAACTTTCAAACGGATTGGTCGACATAAATCTTCCCAATACAATCAGCGAGAATACCTGTTTATTAAGTTCTGACGGGTTTTCACGGAGGGTAGTCAGTGCATTGTTTACCTTACTGACCACTTCTTGGGATACAATAGAGTTGTTCTCATCCAAATCAATGTCAAAACCCAATTGCGGCTGGAAGAGCTTATCCGTAATTTTTAGCAACACGTTGAATGGTACACGTTGTTTATACAGATTTGCGTTTTCTGAGCCCAATTGCGTCGCAACTAGTTCCAAAGTAGGCGCTTTGGTCGTATATGCTGCTGTGATATTCAGTCGTGCATCCAAAGGGTCTCCGTTCCAGGTGATGGTACTTCCTTTTTGGAAAGTAAAATCTTTTTTCACTGGACCAAAACTAAACGAGTAACTTCCTTTGTCTACAGTAAATGTTCCGGATAAAGTAATTTTACTGCTGGCATCTATACCGGCATTTAATTCCGCCTGACCTTGGATATTAAGGGCATCCTGGGAGCCCGCATCCAGAAGAATTTTAAATTTAGCCTCTTTGTCTGTCTGCAGGTTCAGATCCACATCCATTCCTGTCAATTTGGTAACGGTCATCGAATCCAACTTGGCAAATACATTCGCACGGGTTGTATCACTCTTATCAACAAATTCGACCACCCCTTTACGGTCAGCCATCCCTGGGTTTTCATTTGGCATGACAAAGGTGAAGTCAGTTTCGTCAAGTACTTTAATTGTTCCATCGACAACAGGCTTATCTAGATTTCCTCTGATCCGCAGATTGGAGGTAAGGTACATCTTGCCATAGAACATGTCATTGTCTGTCTGGGTAGAGTTTAACACCTCAAAATTGTCGGTATTGACGTTGAGATTAAAATCAAAATCAGTATAGGTTTTTGTATCGATCGAACCTGTTACCTTAGCGATATTTCCTTTTTTGTCTTCCAATGCAAATTTCGGGAAGCTGATTCCACTATTATCAAAATGCACCGTCTCATCTTTTGCTTTGAAAAGGGCGTTGAGCATCGCGATGTTAAATTGAGCATCTTTAAGCTTGACATCGCCATCTATAAGCGGTTTGGAAGGGGAGCCCGTTATTTTTAGTTGACCTTCGAGGTTTCCTTTTGATTCTTTCAGATAGCCTAAACTAAATGCTTGCACAGTCTGCATGGTCAATGGCTGAATATCCAAGGTGAAATCCAGACTCGATTCTCCTTTCGGTGGACTGATAAAATCTCCGCTTAACACAACGTTGTTGCCATTTTCGCTGATACTGATGTTTGCATTATAGGTGTTTTCCTTTTCATTATTGACTTTGATATTCACGTTTCCAACGGTGTCTTTTCCGACATAGAATTTATCGATGACCAGATCCGAAACAAATACAGGGTTACTTTCTAGTCGTGATATAGTCGCTTGCCCATTGATGCCACCGCCCAGATCCATAATATCGCTTTCGAGCATTTTACTTATAGTTTCAATACGGAAATTCTTGAAGGAAATATTGACGGGCGAATTCAATACACTGTCCTGTGAAGAGATACTCAATTCTTGTCCCTTGTTGCTCAGTACAAAGTCATTTGCCTGAATCCCCGTGCTTCCAAATTTGAGCACGTTGGAGGGATTTACAGTCCATTTGTCGTAGTTCAGCATCAGTCCGTCCTGGAGTAGACTAAAGACGAAAGCTCCATTATCCACGCGCATATTGGCACCTAAATGATATTGTTCCTTCTCTTTCTTATCCTTGATCCATAACCCGAAGTCCAGGTTATTCTGGATGACCTTACCACTAAACACCGTATTGACTAGTTCAATATTACTGACCTTGATCTTATTGATCAAAGCAGAATAATAAAGGGTGCTGTCCAGGGTATTGATATCTAGGGTAACGTTATTTATTTCTGTTCCATCATAGATTATTTTAGGGGCATCGAGTTTGGCCAATATGGTTTTCGTGGCACTATTGAACATTCCATCTAAGGTAATATCTTTCATTTCTGTCAATTCCGGAACAAAATCCTGTACAAATTTGGTGCGGGTCAATTGTGCTGAAAACTCGATGTTCTGCGGTTCGTATTTGGGCACGCTGACAGGTTTTCCGGGTTGATAATAAACTTGCAAAATATCCTGAACAGCATTTTGTAATTCTAGAATCTTATATTTCCCAACCAAGTGTGCATTGAAAAAAGCAGATTTTAGGAGCAGCAAATTTCTGGATGTATCCGATTTTGCAATCAGGGAAATACTGTCCAAGGAATAGTAGGCATCGTTGTAGGCAATGGACGAGTTGGTGATATGTGCCTCTCCATTCAGAAAGTTTGGATCAGCTGAAGTAAAATGACCCACCATCTTACCATGGTATTTGAAATCATCCGCCATTAGCTTCAGATTTTTGAGGTTGATGGTATCGACCATCAATTCAAAATCTACCTGGGGATACGCGGATTTCATATTGGCCGTGGCATCCAGTTTCAGCTTAATATTGGGGTCGGGGCTCACAACCGATGCTTTGATGTCTCCTTTATCTGCAGTGATATTCATATCGATATTCTGATACCGATAGCCCATGGCATCCATACGATTTACTTTACCATCGAAATTGGCAACAAGTTTCTTGGGATCCGTGCCATGTCCTTTTATTTTCCCTTCAAAGGAAAGAATACCTAAGGTACTATCCATTTTCATGATCTTCCCAATATCAAAATCGCGGATGCTAACAAGAGCATCGTAGCTGGTATCTCTGCTTGCCATGCTGACTTTACCGTCAAATTTTGCCGTTCCTTTTTCGGTCACCAATGAAAGATTGGTGTCAAAAGCCGTCATACCGCCTTTAAAGGTACCTGTTAGTCCGATCGTATTCGGCAGTTCGATATTGGCTGGCAGCATGGATTTCGCAACGAGTTTTTCAATATCGGAACGTCCTGTGGTTAATTTTTTCAGATTCAGGTCCATGGACATTTTATCCACATTTGGCAATCCTTTCAGTCGCATACTAGCGATTACCCGCGTATTGGATAGGGTCTGGAAATCAATATTAGGAATATTGAGGTCGTTTAACTTGCCTATCACGCGTCCATCAATATTGAACTTTTTGTCCATCAAGGGTTTCATGACCTGCATTGTATCGAGGAAAGGAGCAAAGTAATAAATGTCGCGCATATCGACATGGCTCTTTTTAAGCGTCGCATTCACATAGATCAGTTCCGGTTTTTTGGTAATGATATCCAGGGAAGGGTAGGTTACTTTGAAGTAATCCCGAATAAGTGTACGCGGTGTTTCCGCGTAGAGGTTTTTAATTTCTGCTCCTGTATTTGTATACTTGAAGTCACCTTTAAGCTGTTTGATGACCAGGCCTGAGTGATCGGATGCGGTCAGCTCATTCAGTGACCCACTAATGGAGTCAGCACTGTAATATAAGTCGGTTAGATTTGTTTTTATCCCCGGAATTTTAATATTGAAGTAATCAAAGCCTTTCATGCGTGCCTGATTATCATCTCTGTAGGCCAGGCTTGTATTATTGATGCTGATATCCTTGGCAGAGACAACCCACTTGATTTTTGTGGTATCGGCTGTCGTGCTGCCTTTGGGTGGAGTTTTCTTAGGGACCTTTCCAAAGAGCACCTCATTATCGGCGCCATCAAGTTGGATGGTTTGGAGGTCGACAATCTCTTTGTTTAAATCAATTTTGTTGATATCAGCCCGAAGATTCTTGATATTAAACTTGGTTTTCAGCGCACTGGATTCATCCTCATACCGAACAAGGATATTGGCCAGCTCGGCGATCTGTATCCCTACGTCTGGAAGGAGCGTCGTTGTTTGCGCCGTCTTGTCCGTAATCCCAAAATCTTCGACCGATGGAGCAGTACCTTCAACGACCGGCTTCCATTGTTTTACGCTCGCATTCAAACCGTCTATTTTTACCTTCGGTAGGTTGAAGGCCATGTTTTTGGTCAGGTCAAATTTTTTAATATTGGTATTTAGCGTGCCCAGATACACATCAGCGCTTGTTCCAATAACATCGTCAGCGTAAACGATATGAAATTTATCAAGCTTTACTTTGTCTAGGTTAAAAACGAGGGCAGAAGTGGTATCTGCGGTAGCTTTACTTTCCTTTTCGGAGGCAAATGCTTTGACGATATAATCAAAATTAAAGGAGCTGTCAGGTAATGTTCTTCGAATTTTTGTAGTGATCCCTTCCGCTTCGATACTTTGGATTTCTACGGTATTTTTCAGAAGTTTGAGCATGTTGATGTCCACAGCAATGCTTTTTCCGGCAACGAGCGTATCCTTGCTCTGATCCTCCATATAGATATCTTGTAACACTAACTTTTTCGGAAAATCAATATTGATGTAACCGATTTTAACTGGAGTGCCTATTTTCCCTTCGACATAATGCGTTACTTTTCCGGCGATATAGTTTTGAACGGAGGGTATCCGGATTAAGAATACAACTAGAATAACCAGCGCAATTATTACTCCAATAATCCACAATATTGTTTTGAATGCAATTCGGGTAAATCTGTTCAACGTATAATTTGATTTAAGTATCTATTAATAAAAATTAAAACGGAAAAAAGTTTGCAAAGTTTTTCAGATATTAACTTATATCACTGCTTTTTCAGCAAACTAAGATAAATTTGCTTGTATATGCAAGTTAATTGTGCTCACATGGACAAGCAAATTTGAACTAATTCCCCATCTGTGCCTAAAAATCTTGTCAAAGAGGAGGTATTATACAAAACACATCAAATAATTGACCAAACCATTTTTGGAGTATAAACTTTTCTGTTTTTTAATTTTATGTTAACAAAAGCTAATGATTCCTATCCATCTGTCCAAAGATAGCTGTTTACATTCGAGAATCTTTCGCTTCTATTAGGAAGAACAAGACAACTACACCATAAGTTTTTTGTATTTTCCCCAATTTTCAAATACCACCCATAGCCAAATGATGAAAAGTACAGCCCAGATCATCAATCCCTGTTGGCTATAAAAAACCATATTATGCGTAAAAATACCAATTAGTATCGGCAGGATAACCAGTGCACCGACAGTTCTTGTCTTAGGGAGGAGAAATAACAAGCCACCGATGATTTCGATGACACCGACAAGGGGCAACAACCATTTTATCGTGCCGAAAGCTTCAAACACCTTTTGCATATTCATGTCCATTGGTGGGATAGGCATATAATGAAGGATTTTATCTAAGCCTGCATTCATAAAAAGTAGGCCAAACAAAACACAAACGATATTCTTTAGGATTTTCATGATCGTAAATTTAAAGGCCGACTTAGTTGACAGTGATCGTTGTGGGTGGTTCTGCGGGACCATCCTTTTTATCCTCTTCTTTCTTTTCGCTGTTGCGCTCTACTGTGATTGTATATTCAGTGAGCAGGGCTGCCACGGCGCCAATTGCGGCAAATACAGGTGCCAAGATCAGTCCGATCGCACCAACAGTAATCGGAAAACTCATGATTTCTTTACCATGCTTGTCCGAGATACTGATTTTATTTACATTACCCTCTGCAATGATTTCTTTGATCTTTTGTAAGAGGTTTTCTCCGTTGATTTGAAATGTTTCCTTGAATCCCATAATGATATAATTTAAGTTCGTTCTTATAAAGTTATTCATTTTTT
The DNA here is from genome assembly GCF_002472835.1 of Sphingobacterium sp. UBA7249. Lineage (NCBI taxonomy): Bacteria > Pseudomonadati > Bacteroidota > Sphingobacteriia > Sphingobacteriales > Sphingobacteriaceae > Sphingobacterium > Sphingobacterium sp. UBA7249. The sequence goes on from NZ_DKST01000030.1 coordinate 51,281, forward strand.
TATAGGAATCCTTATAAAGTTAAAAATCAACAAAGGGCTAGCCTATAAAAAATAGTACGATTCTAACAAGCCATTAATGGAAGGGAAAGCGGACATCAAAAAAAGTCCCGCGGACTTCGCGGGACTTTGAAAAATTAGGGTATTATGTTTTTAACCTAAAGCCGTTAAGCTTTCTTGAAGGATCTTAATTTTAGCCTCTGCATCTGCTTTCTTACTTTTTTCGTTTTCAACGATTTCAGGTTTTGCATTTTGTACAAAGCGTTCGTTTGAAAGTTTCTTATCAACAGATACCAAGAATCCTTTTAGATAGTCCAACTCTTTTTCGATACGTTCACGCTCAGCATCGACGTCAATATTGTTCTCCAATAGCACATAACATTCATCTTTACCAGCCAGGAAACTTGTCGCACCGGCGACTTTCTCTGTAACGAATGTGACTGCCTCGAGGTTGGCAATTTTTGTGATGATCGCAATGTATTGCGCAAGATCAATATCAGATTGTTGGTTAATCGCCAGAGGTAATGCTACTTTTGGAGAAAGACCTTTTGAGTTGCGAATGTTACGCACTTCAGAAATAATTTGTTGCGCTACCGCAAAATCTTTGATCAGCTGCTCATCAAACGGGTTTATTGTTGGAAATTCAGCGACAATGATGCAGTCTTTCTCGTCTTTAACGCCGAACAGTTCATCATGCCAAAGTTCTTCGGTTAAGAAAGGCATAAATGGATGTACCAAAGTCAATATGCGTTGAAAGAAAGATTTTACCGTTTCTAAGGTTTCCGAGGCGATAGGAGAACCGTAAGCCGGTTTGACCAGTTCGAGATACCAGGCACAAAAATCATCCCATACTAATTTGTAGGTTGTCATCAAGGCATCCGATAAACGGTAGTGCTTGAAATTTTCTTCAATCTCCACCAATGCCTGGTTGAACCGTGCATCAAACCAGGATGCCGAAATTTTATCGGATTCCGAAGCCGGAGCATCCACAACTTCCAGCCCTTTTACCAAACGGAAAGCATTCCAGATTTTATTGGCAAAATTACGGCCTTGCACACAAAGCTCGACATCGAAAGGTAAGTCATTTCCGGCAGGAGCCGTCAATAGCATTCCCATCCGTGTTGCGTCGGCTCCATATTCATTCATCAGATCAATAGGATCAGGCGAATTACCTAAAGATTTTGACATCTTGCGGCCTTGCTTGTCCCGGACAATACCAGTGAAATAAACATTTTCAAAAGGTAATTGTCCACGGAATTCATAACCCGATACGATCATACGTGCCACCCAGAAGAAAATAATATCTGGTGCAGTGACCAAATCTTGTGTAGGGTAGTAGTAGTTAATTTCTTCATTTTCAGGCTCGTTAATGCCGTTAAATACAGAAATTGGCCATAACCAAGCTGAAAACCAAGTGTCAAGCACATCTTCATCCTGGCGTAAATCTGCAAGCGTTAGATTGGCATTGTTCGACTTTTGTTGGGCCAGTGAAAGCGCTTCTTCGGCGGTCTGTGCAACGACAAAATCATCGTTACCATCACCATAGAAATAAGCAGGTATTTGATGTCCCCACCACAATTGTCTTGAAATGTTCCAATCTGTTACATTTTCCATCCAGTTGCGGTAGCTATTTTTGAATTTCGTTGGATGGAATTTAATGGTATCGTCCATGACATTATCCAGGGCAGGTTTTGCCAGGTCTTCCATTTTCAGGAACCATTGGTTGGAGATTTTTGGTTCAATAACCGCACCGGTTCTTTCCGATGTGCCGACATTATTGCTGTAGTTCTCTACTTTTTCCAATAATCCTTTTTCTTCAAGTTCCTTTTCGATCTCTTTACGTACCTTGAAGCGATCCATACCGGCATAATGCAGGCCATTGTCATTCAATTTTGCTTCATCAGTAAAGATATCCACAAATTCCAGATCATGCTTTTTGCCGAGTTCGTAGTCATTGACATCGTGCGCCGGAGTTACTTTAAGGCAACCCGTACCAAATTCAAGATCCACATATTCATCTTCAATGATATTCACTTTACGGCCTACAATCGGTACGATTACCTGTTTTCCTTTTAACCAGGTATAACGTTCGTCATTTGGATTGATACATACAGCTGTATCACCAAAGATTGTTTCTGGACGGGTTGTGGCAACGACAATATATTTGTCCGTTCCTTCAACCTGATATTTTAGGTGGTATAATTTACCGTTCTTTTCCTTGTAAATAACTTCTTCGTCGGAAATATTGGTTTTTGCTTCTGGATCCCAGTTAACCATGCGGTAACCACGATAGATTAATCCTTTATTGTAAAGGTCAACAAATACACGGATCACCGATTGATACAATTCAGGATCCATGGTAAAACGGGTACGGTCCCAGTCACAGGAAGCGCCTAGTTTTTCCAATTGCTTTAAGATAATGCCACCGTACTTTTCTTTCCATTCCCAAGCATGCTTTAAAAAATCCTCACGCGATAAGGATTTTTTATCAATGCCTTGCTCCTTTAACATAGCGACGACCTTAGCTTCAGTGGCAATGGAGGCGTGATCAGTCCCCGGTACCCAACAAGCGTTTTTACCCTGCATACGTGCGCGGCGAATCAAAACGTCTTGAATGGTATTGTTCAGCATATGCCCCATGTGCAATACGCCAGTGACATTCGGTGGTGGCATTACAATCGTATAAGGTTCACGTTCGTCAGGAGTAGATCGGAAAAATCCGTTCGCTTTCCAATAGCTGTACCATTTTTCTTCAGCTTCTTTTGGATTGTAAGTTTTCGCTATGCTCATTTTAAATTTTATATTCAAATTTTTAAGGAATACAAAAGTAAGGAATTCTATGTTATTTTCCTTGCTATCATTGATCTTGTTATTGATTGTAGATCAAAGACCAAGGATAGGGGGGCAATACTCAAACCTTAATACTTTTTTAATCTTTTCTTCATATTACTAGCCATTTAGCATGAAATTAATGTAAATTTGCCTGTTTTATTTTTACACGAGAGAATGCAACGATTTGCGAACGAACTTAGGGCATTAACACAATATTTTTTGTTTTGGCTAATCATCTGTTTTATAGATAGATTTATTTTTATTTTTGCTTTTTTTGAGAAGATCGGAACGGGGCATTTCACCGAAATTTTTAGAATTTATTTTCATGGACTAAGCCTTGATTTTTCGGCAGTATCCTATATCTGCGCCCTTCCATTTCTTATTTATTGTATACTGGGATTTTTTCCAAAGGTTCGGCCAAAACGTACCATCCTTGATATTTATACGATTAGCGTACTCGTTTTGTTTTTTGTGACGAGTTTTATCAATGTCAATATCTATCGCGAATGGGGAGATAAAATATCAAAACGGGCTATAGATGCTTTCCTTGCCTCGCCTTCGGGCGCTGTTGCGTCAGCGGAGTCAACGCCCGTATTTCTGCCAATCTTGGGCATGTTGGTGGGGATATTTTGCGGATATTTTCTCTATCGTTGGATGTTCAAAAAAGTCTATTTTTATAATGTTAAGTCACCAATTGGAAACTTTCTGAAACTAGCATTAGGTGTTTTCGTACTCTTCACCTTTATTCGCGGGGGATATGGCCGTGCGACATTAAACCCAAGTAAGGCTTACTATTCTGAAGTTACTTTTTATAATCACGCGGCTGTGAATACCCAATGGGCGCTTTTGCGCGACTTTTTTACCAAAAGCACGAAGTTGAAAAGTCCTTATGATTTCTATGGCTCGGACGAACAAACTATTCGAGCGCATCTGAAGCCGGTTTTTCAGAGCCAGCCCGATTCGACTGTCGAGGTATTATCTACCACTCGGCCCAATGTTGTGATTCTTATGTTGGAAAGTTTCGTAGGTGATCTCATCCAATCTTTGGGCGGCGAGAAGGGGGTTACACCACATATGGAGGAATTGATCAAGGGCGGAATCTTGTTTGATCACATCTACGCTGCTGCTGATCGTTCGGATAAAGGAATGGTTGCTATCCTGAGTGGATTCCCTGCGCAGGGACCGGAAAGTATCATTAAATATATTGACAAACATGAAAATATGCCTGCTATTGGCCAAGAATTCGACCATGCAGGCTATGAAACTTCGTTTTACCATGGCGGGCAAAGTGAATTTTATAATTTCAAATCTTATATGCTCACACACGGTATCTCCAAAGTAGTTGATAACGCCAATTTTGGACTCGATGCTGAACGGGCTTCCTGGGGGGTGTACGATCATGTGGTATTCAATCAGATGATCAAAGATTTTAGTAAGGAAAAACAGCCTTTCTTTTCCACTATTTTCACGCTGATCAATCATGAACCGTTTGAACTAAAACACGGTTATAAATTCGGAAGTACCAACAATGCTGACAAGTTCCGAAGTACGGCAAATTACACGGACTCGGTTGTTTTTGATTTTATCAGTAAAGCCAAGAAAGAAGCTTGGTATAAAAATACACTTTTTGTAATTGTAGCCGATCATGGTCATCGTCTGCCATCGGAAAAATGGGAACTGTACCATCCGAATAGATTCCATATTCCCTTGATCTTTTTTGGGGATGTCATCAAACCTGAATACCGTGGAAAAATCTTCAATCGGATCGGTAATCAAACGGATTTGGCAACAACACTATTGACACAGCTCAAGCTTCCGACCAATAGATATCATTGGAGCCGTGATTTATTTAATCCGACGACTCCACAGATCGCTTTCTATAATTCCAAAGATGCCTTTGGCGCAATCACACCCGAGCAGGCGGTATCTTTTGATAATGTTGGCCGAATCATCAATTATAGATCCAATAAAGACTATCCTGCGGCCAAAACGGACAGTATCTTGAATATTGCCAAAGCGTACTACCAGCAGGTCTATCGTGAATTTCTAAAATATTAACCCAATGAAATTAAGAGGAATATTAGCACCTTACCTTGCAGTCGCCATGCGTTTTGCTTTTCTTTTAATCGTTTATGCCCTACTGCGATGGGGATTTTATCTCGTCAATGCCTCTTTATTCCCTAATGTAAATGCGGGAAAACTGTTTGTGATGTTTGGTGGTGGCGTACGTTTCGATATTGTGGCTTTGCTTTATCTGAATATCCTATACATTGTCATGCAAACAATTCCGGGACCATTCACCTATAATCAGATTTATCAAAGGATTGCCAAATGGATTTTTGTGGTGGTCAACGCGATAGGAATAGCACTGAATTTAATCGATTATGCCTATTATCCTTTTACACTAAAACGGACGACAGGTACGGTGCTAAGTCAATTCTCAAATGAATCCAATCTTTTTAAATTGGCATTCGACTTTTGTCTTGATTATTGGTATCTCCTGCTGGTATTGGCACTGGTTGTTTATGGGCTGTCGAAATCCTATCAGCTGATCCAACTGGAAAAGCCAAAGCGTTATTCATGGAAATCCTTTGTGGTACAGGTTCCCTTCTTTCTCCTGACCGCTTTTCTGTTTATCGGTGGAGTCCGTGGCGGATGGGCACATAGCACCCGTCCAATCACTTTGAGCAATGCCGGTGATTACGTAGATACCCCCGAGGAAATGAATATTGTGCTGAATACGCCATTTAGCATTTTGAAAACTTTAAAAGCCGTGAGCCTTAAACCAGTGAATTATTATCCGGAACAGGAGCTGGTAAAGATTTATGATCCAATTCATCTTCCGCAAACGGACAAGCCCTTCAATAAAAAAAATGTCGTTGTCTTGATTTTGGAGAGTTTCGCGAAAGAACATTTTGGCGAATTGAACAAAGACATTCAAGGTGGTCAATACAAAGGCTATACACCTTTTCTAGATTCGTTGATTCGCAATGGCTATACCTTTACAGATACTTATGCCAATGGCCGTAAATCCATTGATGCATTGCCTTCGGTCATTACGGGTATCCCTTCCATCGGTGAGCCCTTTGTACTCTCGGTGTATTCTGGTAATGAAACCACCAGCCTAGCTAAACTCCTGGGGAAAAAGGGCTATGAGACCGCATTTTTTCATGGTGCCCCCAACGGAAGTATGGGCTTCTCCGCCTACATGAAGTTAGCGGGAATACAACACTATTTTGGTAAAACCGAATACAATAACGATCAGGATTTTGATGGAATCTGGGGAATTTGGGATGAACCTTTTTTACAGTTCACCGCCAATAGGATCAATACATTAAAACAGCCATTTTTTGCAAGTTTCTTTTCGTTGTCCTCACACCATCCCTTTAAAGTACCTGAAAAATATCAGGGGAAATTTCCCAAAGGACCACTGCCGGTACAGGAACCGATCGGCTATACCGACAATGCGCTGCGTGAATTTTTTGCGACGGCCTCTAAAATGCCTTGGTTTAATAATACCTTATTTGTAATCTGTGCCGATCATGCTACCGTAAGTTACCTGCCGGAGTACCAGACCACAGCGGGCGGTTTTCAGATTCCGATTATATTTTATGCCCCTGGGGAAGGATTGGTCGGCAAAGCAGATAAATTGGTCCAACAGATCGATATTATGCCCACGGTCTTAAATTACCTCCACTATGACGAACCTTATTTTGCATTTGGCTCGGATGCATTTAAACCGGGAAGGGATAATTTTGTGCTGAACAATAATGCAGGAAGCTATAATTTTTATTATAAAGACTATATGATGTCTTATGATGGTCTTAAGCCGGTATCGCTTTATAATATGAAGCAAGATCGGTTGATGAAACAAGATTTACTCAATCAGCATCCTGCAATTCTGGATACCATGGAAACCAAGATGAAAGCTTTTATTCAGCAATATAACAATCGCATGATTGAAAATAAGCTGACCTATAAAAAATAGGCCAGCTTACTCCCGTTGTCTTTTCTGAAATTGCGCCCTGATACTCCTGTCAACAACAAATAGGATGAGGTCATAGACGATATAGATCAGAGGTAGCGTAAATAAGACCAGGAGGATATAGCCCCGGGCATTATGCTCAAAAATGCCATTGATCAAGTAATTTGCCAGACTGGTCCAAAACCAGCAAAAGCCGTAAAATGACGCCGGTACAATAAGATTTCCTAGCAGCAGCGCATAACGATAAGCACCTATTTTGTATTTTTTGTAGATATACCTGATGTGTAAATAGAGCAGTAGAATGGATCCGATTAGGGCAAGGACTTCGGGATGGATCCAAAGGAGTGCCTGTGCGAGAAAGGATATTTTTTCGCCTACTTCGATTGTAAAACTGCCTTGTTTTCCCGGGGATTCAATGATCCAGTGAACGAGCGTGTCAGTTTGCTCTTTCGGGGCTCCCAAATTTTGAATATAAGCCTTCATCTTATTTCCTGGGTGCAGATATAGGTCAATAGGACCAAAAGACGACCAGTACTTGGAGGGAAATAGGAGGTATTCAATTTGGTACTTCGTCAGAATATCCCTTCGGTCAAAGCCCATAAAAGCACGGTACTGAACTTTGATGCTGTTTTCACCCTTGTGAAGCTTGGCTGTAAAATAAAATGCGTCACTCAGGTTAATTCGTTCCCATTCCGCTTTTCCATAGCTGATCTCATAATAACCATCTTTGAACCGTAGGAAAGAGAATTTTGTGTCCGATGGATCCAAAGGGACGGATTTAATTTCTTTTTGGTTAATGATCACCTTTTCTAATCCATCTAAATTAAGGGCAAGGAATACTAACGGAAGATTCATGCTTTGCTCGGCATGGACGATATACTCGACCGCGAATTGGCTTTTATATGTGTGGTCGAGGGTATCGTGTACAATATGGATATTTATCCGTTCGTGGAGTACCTTTGCTTTATTGGCGGGTACCAATTGTGCCGTGATGCTATGTGGGCCATAGGGGTTGGCCATGTTGGCAGAGAGTGTCAACACAGCGAGCAAAAGAATCATCGTCAGGCCTATTATCTTTCTGTTCATCATTGTTTATATCCTAAAGCTTTCATGCGCCGGTACATATCCACCGTTGAAAGTATAAATTAAAAAGAAGAAATGAAAACCCTGATGTAGATTCGCAGCGGCAAGTTTGGCAAAAGGTACGTCAGACGGTCTATGTGGCGCGGGATAGGGAGCAATGATTGATATTCGCAAAAAGAAAAGACCTATACGACGATCGTATAGGTCTTTTCTTTGTTATCATATTTTGGTAACAATTATACACCCAACAATAAACGGGCTGGATCTTCCAATAATTGTTTTACACGAACCAAGAAGCTTACTGACTCACGACCGTCGATAATACGGTGATCGTAAGAAAGTGCGATATACATCATCGGACGGATAACAACCTGACCGTTCTCAGCGATCGGACGTTGGATAATGTTGTGCATACCCAAGATTGCTGATTGTGGAGCGTTGATGATAGGCGTTGACATCATAGATCCAAATACACCACCATTAGTGATTGTAAATGTACCACCAGTCATCTCGTCGATCGTTAACTTGTTGTCACGTGCTTTACCCGCCAATGTAGCAATCGCTTTTTCGATTTGCTCCAATGACATCGCATCTGCGTTACGGATAATAGGAACAACTAGCCCTTTAGGCGCGGAAACCGCAATTGAAATATCGGCGAAATCAGAATACACGATTTCATTTTCTTCGATACGAGCATTCACTGCTGGCCATTCTGCCAATGCTGTTGTTACTGCTTTAGTAAAGAAAGACATGAAACCAAGACCGATACCAAATTTCTCCTTGAACGTATCTTTATATTTAGCGCGTAGATCCATGATTGGCTGCATATTGACTTCATTGAATGTTGTCAACATGGCCGTTTCGTTTTTAACAGCTACCAAACGTTTTGCGATTGTTTTACGTAAAGACGATAATTTCTCACGACGTTCATTTCTTGAACCAGCAACTGGAGCCGCTGCAGGAGTAGCAGCCGGAGCCGCAGGTTTTGCCGCTGGAGCAGCAGTTTTAGCAACAGGTTGTGCTTTTTCAGCATCTTCTTTGGTAATGCGTCCATCTTTACCTGTTCCTTTTATTGTCGAAGGATCAATTCCTTTTTCTCTTAAAATTTTTGCGGCAGCAGGAGAGGCCGTACCAGCAGCGTAGCTATCTGGATCTTCGTCTTTTGCAGCAGCAGCTGGAGCTGCAGTTGATGATGCCTCAGCAGCAGGTGCAGCAGCCGGAGCTGAACCGCCAGCAGGAGCTTCACCTTCTTCAATTGTACAAACGACAGCACCGATTTCTAAAGTATCACCTTCTTGTGCAATGATTCTTAAGATACCTGCTTTTTCAGCTGGTAATTCAAACGTTGCTTTGTCTGACTCCAGTTCGGCGATGTTTTCATCCATCTCCACATAATCGCCATCTTGTTTCAACCATTGTGATAAGGTTACCTCCGTGATTGATTCACCTACGGTTGGTACTTTAATTTCTAAGCTCATATATAATGTTCTTTATTGACAATTGCGTCCTATAGATAAGACGCAATTGATTTTAAATTGTTTTTATTCGAATGATTTATTTAAGATTGCTGCTTGTTGGGCAACGTGTTGTTTCATATAACCTGTCGCTGTACTTCCGCTTTCTTTACGTGCTACGAAACCTGTAAACGCAATGTCGGTACCCATCAGTTTGCGGCAGTAGTAAGACCATGCGCCCATGTTCTCATTTTCCTCTTGCACCCATACAAACTCTTTGGCCTTGTTGTATTTTTTACGGATCGCTTTCAACTGCTCAGCCGGAATTGGGAATAACTGCTCGATGCGAACAATCGCAACATCTTTACGTTTGTCAGCTTCTTGTTTTTCCAATAAATCATAGTAAACTTTACCAGAACAGAACAATACACGTTTTACATCTTTTGCAGCAACATTTGCATCGTCAATCACTTCCTGGAATACGCCTTCCGTGAAGTCTTTCAGTGGAGAAACTACTTTCGGGTGACGCAACAACGATTTTGGCGTAAAGACCACCAATGGCTTGCGGAATTCACGTACCAGTTGACGGCGCAACAAATGGAAGTAGTTTGCCGGTGATGTACAGTTTGCCAAGATCATGTTCTCATCCGCACATAATTCCAGGAATCTCTCGATACGTGCCGAGGAGTGTTCAGGCCCCTGTCCTTCCATACCGTGTGGCAACATCATCACCAAACCGTTTGAACGTTTCCATTTTGTTTCTGCACTTGACAAATATTGGTCTACAATGATTTGAGCTCCATTGTAGAAATCACCGAACTGTGCTTCCCAGATTGTCAATGAATTTGGATTAGAAGATGCATAACCATATTCAAAACCCAAAACAGCATATTCTGAAAGTAAAGAGTTGTAGATCGAGAACTTGTCACCACCTTTGATATTTGCCAATGGAACATATTTCTCTTCGGAATCTTCCAGCGTCAATACCGCATGACGGTGTGAGAAGGTACCACGTTGTACATCCTGACCTGAAATACGAACGCGGTTGCCCTGATCCAATAATGTCGCATAAGCCATTAATTCACCCATTGCCCAATCGTATGCATCATTGCTGATCATTTTGGCACGATCTTCAAATAGACGTGTGATCTTACGGAAGAATTTTTTGTCAGAAGGTAAAGTTGTAATCTCTTTCGCTAGTTTTAAGAATAAGTCTTTCGCAACTTTCGTTTTATCGGAAGTTGTCAATACTTCTCCTTTTTTAGCCGGACGTAATCCTTCCCAAGCTCCTTTAAACATTGGAATCTCCTCAGTCAATACCTCAACTGTTTTGGATTCCTCAAATTTAGTCTGTAATTCAGCTTTAAATTCTTTTTCAATGTTTTTAGAATACGCCTCATCAATACTTCCTTCAGTAATTAATTTTTTAGCGTAAACTTCTTTCGGGTTTGGATGTTTTTCGATGATTTTGTACAACAAAGGCTGGGTGAACTTAGGTTCATCAGCTTCATTGTGACCGAATCTTCTATAACATAATAGATCGATAAATACGTCTGTTTTATATTTTTGACGGTATTCAACAGCTAAATTAATTGCATATACTACCGCCTCAGCATCATCACCATTGACATGGAATACGGGTGAAGAGGTGATTTTTGCAACATCAGTACAGTATGTACCAGAACGAGCGTCTTTATAGTTTGTTGTAAATCCGATTTGGTTGTTGATGACAATGTGTACAGTACCACCGGTTTTGTAACCGTCTAGTTTCGACATTTGGGTCACTTCATAAACCACACCTTGACCAGCGATTGCAGCATCACCATGGATGATGATCGGTGCAATTTTGGAAGAATCTCCTTCGTATTTGAAGTCGATTTTAGAACGGACCATACCTTCCACGATTGGATCTACAGTTTCCAGATGGGAAGGGTTGGGAGCCAAACTTAAATGGACAGTTTTGCCATCATTTGTTTTAACCTCAGAAGAGAATCCCAAGTGGTATTTTACGTCACCGCCAAAGTTTACTTCAGGATCGTCAGCATAAGTCTTACCTTCAAATTCAGAGAATACGGATTTGTAGGATTTACCCATAATGTTAGTCAATACATTCAAACGACCACGGTGAGCCATACCGATCACAAACTCTTGGATACCGATTTCAGCACCTTTTTCGATCACAGAATCCAATGCAGGAATTAAACTTTCCGCACCTTCTAATGAAAAACGTTTTTGACCCAAAAATTTGGTTCCCAAAAAGTTTTCAAAAACAACAGCGTGATTTAATTTATTTAAGATTCTCTTTTTAGTATCTAAAGAGAATTTAGGCATATTACGATCCGCTTCCATGCGGTCTTGTAACCATTTTATTTTCTCAGGGTTACGGATATATTTGAATTCTGCACCAATAGAACGGCAGTAAGTATCCTCCACCAGTTGACGGATGTCTTTTAATGTTGCTGGACCTAAACCCACTTCGACACCTGCATTGAAAACCGTGTTCATGTCTGCTTCGGCAAGACCAAAGGTTTCCAATTCCTTTCCAGGGTAGTACTTACGTCTTTCGCGAACAGGATTGGTGTGTGTGAAGAGGTGCCCGCGGTCACGGTAACCATTGATCATGTTCAGCACATTGATTTCTTTCAATACGTGCTCAGGGGTAGCCTCGCCTACCGAACTTGTTGTTCCACCAGCATTTTGACCGAAATCAAAACCTTCAAAGAATTTTTGCCATCCGAAATCTACCGATTGGGGATCTTGCTTGTACGATTGATATAAGCCATCGACATAAGCCGAATCAGCATTACTCAAATATGTCAGATTGTCCATTTACAATTAAAACTATGAAATTTGTCAAAGTTATGAATAAAAAAAGAGTTTCTAATACTGAAATTGAATAATTTAATCAATAAATATATCCAATTATTAACATTTTTGGCATGATTTAAAAAGGGCTTACAAACCCCTACAAATTTCTTTTGTTTTGAATTTATTTATTTCTGCCGAAGATTTATTTAGCCAATATTTCATCCAATTTTGGAAGCCCATTTGGGAAGTTTGTTTTGATCAATTTTTGCCAGTCCAAAGCTTTGTTGTCCTTTTCACTGGTGCCAACACCAGCGACGTGGGACCATTGTCCATATACGGTAGCTGGGGAATAATCCAATAGCTGTTCTTCAAACCAGGAAGCCCCCTTTAACCAATTGACCTGATATTCGTGTACCAGATAACTCGCTGCAATCAATCCCGCCTGATAAGGGATATATCCCGTTTTCTTTAGTTGTATCATGGTGCTATTGATAAAATCATGGTCGGTCTGTCCAGCCTTCCACTTCTCAAATAATTCTTCATTCACCGTTAATGCCGGGATCGCTACCGTGCTGCTGCTTTTAGTGCCTAAGGGTTTGAAAAATATATTGGGATATTTTTTGAGCATAAAACGGAAATAATCCCGCCAGAGTAAAATGTCTATTATTTTCTCAAATCGTTTATCTTTTTTTCCTTCTCCTAATTTCTTAATGTTGTTGTAAAGAAGAATTGGCGATAAGGCTCCGGCAGCAATAAAGGGACCTAATATGACCGGATCCTGCTCTGTTTCCGGATAAGTGGACAAAACCGAATGCATAATACTCAATGCCGTGTCTTCCCCACCTAATATATAAATATCATCAACTGACTTAATTTCCTCATCCGAATAACCCAAGTCCTTTAACGTAGGAATTTTGGTGTCTTCAAGATGTGGGGGTGTCAAGAAATTTGACGGGAAAGGAATCGGCTGGCGCACCGAACTCTCACGTTCTACTTTTTTCTTAAAAACGGAAAATCCATTAGGAATATCCTTAATTGGAAATGGGAGATCTTCTTTGTGGTAAAGTGTATGGCCTATAAAATGACGGAGATTGATTTTGCTGCTCCATAATTCACTCTCTACTTTCTCGGATATAGAAGTCTCGCGAAGTGCAACTTCCCGATGATGATAAACTTCATTGACTTGGTATTTTTGAGCAATCCGAGGGATAATATCTTCGGGTTTGCCAATATATGTCAGTAGGTCGCTGCCGTGGCTTTTCAATTTTTCTTTCAGAGCGGTGACTGCTTCGATCACAAAAGCCGCACGCTGTACGCCTGTATTTAAAGTGCCGAATTGATTACGGTCAAAATAACGGGGATCAAAACAATAGACGGGAATGATGAAGGAACTCTTCTCAGAGGCTTGATAAAATACTTCATTGTCATGAAGTCTTAAATCATTTCTAAACCAGATCATTGTAGCCCTTTTGTCCATAGAGGTGAAGATAAATACTTTTTAGTGCAGCCTATTTTCAGAAGATTTACAAATATATAAGGATATTATGTTTGTGAAAATATTTAGGCATGAATTGACATAAAAAGGACAAAGAAGTGGTTTGGGACAAAATTTAAGGCATGTAATAAGTTTCTTACAGTATTATGATACACTTGAATTCTGGGCTAGAATACTGCCAGACTGATCAATACTCATTCCTTTGTGTAGAAGAATAACTTATCTAAATAGAAAAATAAAAAATAGTGTTAAACTTATTTGGGGTTTCTCTGTTCTAAAATCAAAGAATTATGATAGTTGTTAGTCAGCATATCGGAAACAAAACCATCGTGAGCTTACGTAATCTATAGGGGCAGCTAACACATATTTGTGCCATTGAAAGCGAATGCTCAAAAATAATTATAAGAATGAAAAAGGTTTTAATCAGTGGGCTAAATACCTATTTGGGACGACGGGCATCATGCTATTTACAAACGAAGGATTTTGATGTGACGGGGTTGGTTCGCAACTTATCCATTTTTAATAAAATCGTGAAAGAGAAGGTGACGGCGAAACTATTTGAATTAGATCTCTTACGGAAAGGTCCTGCGTACGATAAATTTCAGATCAGTGACTTGAACTTTGGAATCTATTTTACACAAGTTCCCTCTCTCGATAATGATATTCAGCTTCAGCTGGAGTTGCTCGGGCTCCGTAATTTTGTGGAAATCTGTAAGCGTGCTGGCAACAATCGGGTGATTTATGTGGCTAGACTGATGGATGAGCATTTTTTGGAACCCGTTCGTAATCTATTGGAAGTTTTGCGGGTACAGTATACTATTGTGGTCAAAAGCAGTGTTATTGGAAAAGAAAGTGTGTTGAACCGAATTTTTGGTAAACTGGCCAAACGGCAGACAATATTCTATTGGAACTGGGTAGCCTCCTTGAAATTTCATCCTTTACCCTTGTTGGATGTCTATCGTTGGCTTCGGGAAATGCCCTGGGAAAATAATTTTATCTCCGAGGTGATTTACCTCGGCGGGCATGAAGAGGTGACGTTTAGAAACTTATTTTATCAATTTCTGAGTTCTACTTCCAATACACAAAAAAGGGAGATCGGAGTAAATAAATTTCTTGCAAAACTATTGTTGAGTCGATTTAACGATATCAATAAAGAAGATATTGATGAATTTAGACGGGTGCTGTATTATGAAAAAAATGTCGACAACTCAACCTGGCAGAAAGTGCAGCCCTTTGAATTTACACCGCTGAAAGCCTATGTCAAGATGGATACCTGATTGTTTGGTACCTGCCGATCACTTGATGGCTGAGCGAGAATCGTTGGCCTGATTTTCCGAACTGTTATTGGTAGATGCATAGGGCAGTTTTGATTTATTCTGTTAAATTTGTGGATTAACGCGTTGATACAGATTTAATATTATATGGGATACAATAGTCTAGCAGCATGTGTTGCGGATCTTGAAAAACATGGCCATTTAATCCGGATTAAAGAGGAGGTGGATCCTTACCTGGAAATGGCCGCCATTCATATGCGGGTGTTTGATGCTGAGGGACCTGCCTTGTATTTTGAAAATATCAAAGGCTCGGAATTTCCTGCCGTATCCAATCTATTTGGAACGTTGGATCGTTCGAAGTTTATGTTCCGTGATTCCTTGGACCATCTTAAAAAATTAGTGGATGTCAAGATGAACCCGGGCGCTGTACTAAAAAATCCATTCCAATATATCGGTTCCTCCATGATCGCATTGGGTGCTTTGCCCTGGAAAAAGAAATCGGGTGCCCCTATCTTACATGGTAAAACGAGCATCAGTAAGCTTCCTCAAATTGTCAACTGGCCAATGGATGGTGGAGCTTTTGTCACCATGCCACAGGTCTATACTGAAGATGTGAATAATCCGGGAATCATGCATGCCAATCTGGGGATGTACCGGATTCAGCTTTCGGGCAACGATTATATTCCGGATCGAGAAATTGGACTGCATTATCAGCTGCATCGCGGCATCGGTATCCATCAGACCAAAGCCAATAAGCTCGGCCTACCACTCAAGGTAAGTATTTTTGTGGGTGGTCCGCCAGCGCACCCGCTTTCTGCGGTTATGCCTTTGCCAGAAGGGCTTTCGGAGATGATCTTTGCCGGCGCATTAGGCAATAGAAGGTTTCGTTATTTTTACGATAATGAAGGTTTTTGCATTTCTGCGGATGCTGATTTTGTCATTACAGGTACGGTATATCCCAATGAGAATAAACCCGAGGGACCTTTTGGTGATCATATTGGCTATTATAGCCTCACGCATCCATTCCCTTTGATGAAGGTACATAATGTGTATCATAAGAAGGATCCGATCTGGTCTTTTACCGTGGTGGGGCGACCGCCACAGGAAGACACGAGTTTCGGCGCGCTTATTCATGAAATTACGGGTTCAGCAATCCCACAGGAAATCTCAGGGTTGCATGCAGTAAATGCAGTAGATGCAGCCGGAGTACATCCATTATTGTTTGCGATCGGATCGGAACGTTACACACCTTACCAAACGGTGGACCGTCCTCAAGAAATTTTAACCATTGCCAATCAGATTCTTGGAAAAAATCAGCTGAGCTTAGCCAAATATCTTTTTATTTCTGCGCATGAGGATGATCCCAAATTGGATATTTATGATATTCCGGCATTCTTTGGTCATATCTTGGAGCGGATTGATCCGACAAGAGATCTCCATTTTCAGACCAATACGACGATAGATACGTTGGATTATTCAGGTGATGGGCTAAACATGGGGTCGAAGGTGGTTTTTGCGGCAGCAGGCACCAAGAAAAGGGAGTTAGCACACGAACTGTCGGCAAATTTTGATCTACCAAGACCTTTCAATAAAGCGAAGGTTGTGATTCCAGGTGTATTGGCAGTCGAAGGGCAGCCCTTCACGACCTATACGGATGAGGCTGTGCTGGTCCAGGAGTGGTGTCGTGCCGCAGAGGGACTGGCTTGGGAAGGTTTTCCATTGCTCGTATTGTGCGATGATGCCGGTTTTACCGCCGAGACAGTCAATAATTTCGTCTGGACGACCTTTACGCGAAGTAACCCAGCATTTGATATATATGGGATCAAGAGTTTTACGTCCTTCAAACACTGGGGCTGTGCGGGGCCAATTATTATCGATGCACGTACCAAGCCACATCATGCACCGGCACTGATTAAAGACGCTGCAGTCGAGAAACGGGTTGACGAATTGGGAGCGAAAGGGGGCTCGCTCCACGGAATTATTTAGGATCAATTAAGCAAAATAAGAATAGACAATTTAATCTGATGAAAACAGAAGAATTATTAGTAAAGTCAAAAGAGAACCAGCTGCAGTTTCAAAACGTATTGGATCACATTGCAGCAAATTATATGTATAGTCCAGCTGCATTCCAAAATGGAAACGTGAAAAATGCAGCAACGGAAAATCAAGGAAGTGCAAAAGTCCTGTATTTTGCCAAGCTCCATAATCTTTCGCGGGCAGATACATTGCTGTTGTTTGCAGAACATTATCAAAATGTATTGGACGATCCAGCAGGGGAGGGGCATCAGAATATCCGGCAGTTTATGGCAAATGGCTGGAACGGGGTCATTTTTGATGCTGTGGTATTGACTGATAAGTAAAATCAAGCGTACAGTTTCCCGTTTCGTAAAACACAGATAAACTGATCCGGGATGGGCATTGTCAGTTCACCCGCTGGAACCGAATAGTTGAAATGATAGGGCAGAAGAATACAAACGAAATTTTCAATTTTTAGTTATTCTGCTTCCGCATATAATTAGGGCTGTTCACCTTTGTACAGCCCTAATTTGCATACGAAGTGTAGAACGGCAATCTTCTTTAACTATTGCTTTCGCAATCTTCATCTTTGCTGCCGCCGTAATAGACCATCCAGCAGATGCCAAACTGATCTTGGAATGAGCTGTAGAGCTCCGCGAAAAATGTTTCGCCCAAAGGCATTTCCACCACTTTTGCATTGACACTGAGTGCTTCATAAAGTGTTTTGGCTTCGTCCCCATTGTCGCACATCAACATGACGTAGGTATTGTTTCCCTGCACATACTGTTGGCCGAAAGCGGGGATAACATCTGCACCCATGAGCATGCTTTCCCCATTGATGGAAATAGCGGTATGACAAATTTTGTTTTTGGCTTCATCCGGAATTGCTGGCATTTGCGGATCTGCAGGAATGTCGCCATAACGCATGTATCCCGGATTTTTTGTTTTAAAGACCTTTTCATAAAACATGAATGCTTCTTCACAGTTGCCATTGAAATTTAAATAAGCGTGTAATTTTGCCATGATTCTAATTTTTGAATATATTGATTATTTCGTTGGGCGTGCATCTATCGCTTTGATGACCCGAAAAGATACACGCGAAACCTGAGTTTTTTCAAATTTTTCTTTCCTATAGCCCAGTAAATAAAAGGGCTATCTTTGGATATGAAGATAAAATTAAGGGGAACTTTTGATAATGATCTTGCCCTAGGGCAAGATTTCATATTGGGCTTCCATGGTGGGGAAAAGATTTAATTGCCGTGAACAATTTCTTTACGTATGCGGCTTAGTGAGGTGTCTGTAATGCCCAGGTAAGAAGCGATGTGTTTCAATGGAGCCTGCTGGATCAGGATGGGTTTTTCTTTAATGAGACGCAAGTAGCGACTGGTCGCAGGTTCGGTGATCATGGCTATTGCCCTGTTTTTGCTGTGAACCAGTTCTGTTGCCATCCACGAACGCCCCCATTCCCTAAACTCAGGAATACGATGAAATAGTTCCTGGTGATCTTCAAACCGTATTTTCCAAAGCTTTGTGTCCGTAAGGGCCTGAATGTTTTCCACTGTTGGTGTACGCTGGAAAAAAGAAGCAACTTCGATCACGACATCGTTGTCGCTGCAAAAACCTATGGTAACTTCATTGCCTTCATAGTCGTGTAAAAATGATCGGGTAAGGCCATATTCAATTAAATAGTAGGCATTGGCAACCTGACCTTTGCTTAATATAAACTCACCTTTTTTTATCGTAATGGCCTGATGTTTCTCTTTTATGGAATTCAGTTCATCAGGCGTAATTGCGAGGTCACTGTAAAATGTTCCTATTAGATCCATGTCCTTGGTTTATTTGATTATGTAGTGAATTTAAAGATAAATCTTGAAATGCATTATTAAGCTATTGTGTGATTATTGTAAATAAATAAAGGATTTGTTGTTAATTTGATTTGTTTAAAGAGTGTTTATTAATAAAAGTGTAATAAAAATAAAAAATTATTATGAATTTAGTTTTTAATTGTTTTACTTTGTGTCAATAACATAATGTAAAAACGAAATATTTAAAATTTTCATAATATGTGTGGAATTATTGGCGCTTTTGAATTGAAGCAACCTGCAGACTCATTGAGATCCCAAGTATTGGAAATGTCAAAACGTATTCGTCACCGTGGTCCAGATTGGTCTGGTATATTCACTGGTGAGAAAGCTTTATTGGCGCATGAACGATTAGCTATCGTTGATCCGAAATCGGGTAGTCAGCCTTTATATAGTCCGGATGGTAAAGTCGTTCTGGCTGTGAATGGCGAAATCTATAACCACCATGAATTAAGAAATAGTCTTCCTGATTATGAATTCGCAACACAAAGCGATTCCGAAGTAATATTGGCGCTTTATCTGGCCAAGGGCCCATCATTTGTCGATGAGTTGAACGGTATCTTTGGTTTTGCACTATATGATTCACGTGATGATTCCTTTTTTGTCGCACGTGACCACATGGGAATCATTCCATTGTATTATGGAAAGGACACCCAGGGGCAATTGTTCGTGGCATCTGAATTAAAGTCGTTGGAAGGTTTCTGTGAGACAATTGAACAATTTCCTCCGGGACATTATTTGTATAGCAAAGAAGGTACGGCCCCGCAACGCTGGTACCAACGGGATTGGGAAAGCTACGATACTGTGAAAGATAGCGATATTGATATTGCTGTCTTGCGTAAAGCCTTGGAAGATGCAGTACATCGTCAGCTGATGTCTGACGTGCCCTATGGTGTATTGCTGTCGGGTGGACTTGACTCCTCTGTAATTGCTGCTGTGACCAAAAAATTTGCGTCCAAGCGGATTGAAACAGATGACAAAGAAGAAGCCTGGTATCCACAATTGCATTCTTTTGCCGTCGGATTAAAAGGAGCTCCGGATTTAATTGCGGCACAAAAAGCGGCGGATCATATTGGAACAATCCATCATGAAATCAATTTTACCATACAAGAGGGCCTGGATGCTATCCGTGATGTAATCTATCATCTGGAGACCTATGATGTCACAACTGTGCGTGCTTCAACACCGATGTACTTATTGGCACGTGTGATCAAATCCATGGGGATCAAAATGGTGCTATCAGGTGAGGGTTCTGATGAGCTTTTTGGTGGTTATTTATATTTTCACAAGGCTCCAAATGCGCAAGAGTTTCATGAAGAAACTGTGCGTAAGCTGAAAAAACTATACCTTTATGACTGTTTGCGTGCCAATAAATCACTGGCAGCCTGGGGTGTCGAAGGGCGTGTGCCTTTCCTGGATAAAGAATTTATGGATATCGCCATGCGTATCAACCCATCGGATAAAATGATCCGTGATGGCCGAATGGAGAAATGGGTCGTGCGTAAAGCTTTCGAAGATTATCTTCCTGAAAGCATTGCGTGGCGTCAAAAAGAACAGTTTTCGGACGGTGTTGGTTATAGCTGGATCGATACCTTAAAAGAGCAGGCAGAGAGCAAAGTTTCAGATCAGGAATTTGCGGCCGCTGCCGAGCGTTTTCCCGTCAATACACCGAAGAATAAAGAGGAATTTTTGTACCGCACGATATTTGAGTCGCATTTTCCGTCTGCTGCAGCTGCGCAGACCGTTCCTTCGGTAAAATCCGTGGCTTGTAGCACACCTGAAGCGTTGGCATGGGATGCTTCCTTCCAGAACCTGAACGACCCATCAGGTAGAGCTGTAGCCTCGGTACACCAAGAAAGTTACGAGAAATCCAAAGTGGAAGCCGTGTAGATAATCAACCGACCATATACTAATGTTGTAAAAGCCTAAGGAGAATTTCTTAGGCTTTTTTGCGATACAGTCAGTAGAATTGAGCAAAGTCAAATGGCTTCACAGCCTTGAATTGCATTTAAAATGAATATGTTTTTTGAATTATCTTTAGTAATTTTCGGAAAAACCAATCCCGCCTAACCTAAGGGTAAGGGGTGTGAACAATTAAATACAAATGAAAGGATATACGAAACAACGAAATTTAAAGTCTTTTGGATTAGCGTTTTTGCTATTGAGCAACACAGTTATATTTGCACAGAATAAAGATGCTGTCGTCGCAGCTATTGTCCAAGAAGCCCAGACCAACTCCCAGCTTGAAAACTATGCATTTGAACTTGTTGATATGATCGGTCCGCGGTTGGTCGGGAGCCCACAGATGCAACAGGCACACGACTGGGTAGTCAAACAATATACTGCACTTGGTGCGGACGCGCGAAATGAACCTTATGGAGAATGGCGTTCCTGGGAGCGCGGAACCTCTCAAGTAACAATGACCTACCCCCGAATTAAATCACTCGAAGGAACACAGCTGGCTTTTAGTCCAATGACAAAGGAAAAAGGTGTGGAAGCTGAAGTGATAGCGATGCCGCTGTTTGGTTCTCAAAGTGATTTTCAATCTTGGTTAAATAGTGTAAAAGGTAAAATTGTCCTGATCGGAATGAACCCTATTTCAGGTCGGTCGGATGGCAACTGGAGGGAATCGGCCTCTGCTAAAGCTTATGAAAGATATCAGAACCTCAAAAACGAGCAGCTCAGGCAATGGGAGCTGAGTATGTCCTATACAGGAAGTACCCGCCGTACTTTGCCGGTAGCCTTAGAAGCTGCAGGTGCTATAGCTGTGATCGATTCCTATTGGACGGAACTGCCGGGCATCACGCGGATTTTTGATGCAAAATCCAAACAGATTCCGG
Organism: Sphingobacterium sp. UBA7249; assembly: GCF_002472835.1. Taxonomy (NCBI): domain Bacteria; kingdom Pseudomonadati; phylum Bacteroidota; class Sphingobacteriia; order Sphingobacteriales; family Sphingobacteriaceae; genus Sphingobacterium; species Sphingobacterium sp. UBA7249. Next base: position 72,927 of record NZ_DKST01000030.1, read on the forward strand.
TCTTTAACCTTGCTTTGGAAGATTACAGTCTCCTTTATCGCATGGCTGAGCGTGGGGTCAAGCCACGGATACTTTTGCAAGGAAAGTCCAAAGAGCTCGGAACCGTGAAGACGTATAATAGTATTGCTGAGATCAAAGGGAAAGAAAAACCCAATGAATATGTGGTTTTGTCAGCACATTTGGATTCATGGGATGGGGCCTCGGGTGCGACGGACAATGCAACAGGCGTTATCACCATGATGGAAGCAGTTCGGATCTTGCGAAAAGTATATCCCGATAATAAAAGAACCATTCTGGTGGGCAACTGGGGTAGCGAGGAACAGGGATTGAACGGCTCGTCGGCTTTTGTGGAAGATCATCCGGATATTGCCAAAAATATACAGGTCGTATGGAACCAGGACAATGGAACTGGACGTATTGTACGTATAGCAGGAAGCGGTTTTGAAAAGGCTTATGAATACATTGGTCGTTGGTTGCAATATCTGCCCGAAGAATTTCGCAATGAAATCCAGACGAGCTTTCCTGGAATGCCGGGAACCGGCGGAAGCGATCATTCCTCATTTGTCCAAAAAGGCATTCCGGCCTTTGGTCTTTCTTCCACCTCTTGGGATTATGGTAAAGTAACCTGGCATACCAATAGGGATACCTATGACAAAATTGTCTTTGATGAAGTCCGGCAAAATGCAATTATTGTTGCGGTGCTGACTTACCTGGCCTGTGAGGAACCGAGCTTGGTATCGCGTGACAAAATTGTGTTGCCCCTAGACAAAACAGGTAAACAAATGGAATGGCCAACAAATTTGCGGGCCAAAAGAACAAGTGCTAATTAATGACAGAGCAGCTTGTATTTACTATTGTATTCCTTTGAAGGCTGTTCAAATGGTTGCCGGAATAAAGATAACGTTGATTAGAGACAACTATTGTCCCAAAAGAGCAAAGGCGCCTTTCTTTCTGATCGGCGCCTTTGTTTTTAAAGATATGCTCGTTTATTTTCTGAGATGCTGATTAAAATAATCTGCAATTTTCTCGTACATATGAATGCGGTCTTTACCCATGACGTTATGTTCGTGGGTGGGGTATAAGAAATAATCGACCTGTTTGCCAGCTTTAATGCAGGCCTCCAAAAATTCCATGCTGTTTTGTTGTACAACGACCGGATCCTGTGCGCCATGAATGATCAATAGACGTCCTTTTAGTTGATCCGCTTTATTTAGTAAAGACGTTAATTTGTATCCTTCAGGGTTTTCCTGAGGTGTGTCCATATAACGTTCACCGTACATGACTTCGTAGAACTTCCAATCAATGACCGGTCCCCCGGCGACTGCCGCTTTAAAAATGTCGTTATGATGTAACATGAATGACGTGGTCATAAAACCACCAAAGCTCCATCCAAAAATCCCCATGCGCTGTTGATCGACAAAGGATTTTGATTTCAGGAATTCAATCCCCTTTAATTGATCAGCCATTTCATTTTGGCCAAGGTTGCGGTGGGTAGCGGTGTAAAAATCACGACCACGGTAATTGGTCCCCCGGTTGTCCATTGTAAATACAAGATATCCCTGTTGCGCCATATAGAGATCAAAGTAGCCAGCACCACCTAGCCATTTGTTGGAAACCAGTTGAGAATGGGAACCACCGTACAAATAGTACATGACCGGATATTTCTTGGCTGGATCGAAATCATTTGGATAAATAATACGACCGGTCAACGGGTATTTGCCATCTGCCGAAGTCAGTTGGACAAATTCTATTTTTGGGTTATTGATTTTTCCGTTAAATGGATTGTCTGCTTTGACCAGTACAGTTCCCTTGCCTGATTTGACCGCTTTGATCTGAATTATATTCGGCGTCTTTAGGTTGCTGTATTGATCATATATGAATTTCCCGTCCCCACTCAGGGATGCATGGTGTATGCCTGATTCATTTGTCAGCTGTGTGGTTTTTCCGGATTTAAGTTCTACCTCAAATAATTGACGGTCGATGCCATTGTTGGTGACGCCAATATAGCTTACTTTGTTTCCATCACCTGAGAAATCCAGTAGGTTTTCCAGTACAATATCCTGATATCCTAGTTTTTTGATCAGCTTTCCCTCAGTATTGTAGAGATAAAGTTGGTTGTAGCCATCTTTGTCGGATTGGTAAAGAAATTGATCTGGTTTATTGGGCAAGAAGGTTAGCGGGGTTTCCGGTTCTACCCAAGTCGTTGCGGTTTCCTCAAACAATGTTTTAACCAATGCGCCAGTTTCTGCATTGTATTTGTTGAACTTTAGGTCATTTTGATCCCGGTTGAGGACGCCCACGTAGATAAATTTACCTAATGGATCCCAGGTTACGCTTGTAAGATATTGCTCGCTATGATCTCCGGTCTGTAACGTTACTTTTTCTCCTGTTGCAGTGTTATAGACCACCAGGGTTACCTCCTCTGATTTTTGCCCGGTCATGGGATATTTTATCCATTTGATTTCGGCAACTTTGGGACTCCACTGCGGCAGCGGATAATTGGCAACCATGGTTTCATTCTTGCGGTAGTAAAGCAGCTTGTCATTCTGAGTGTTCCACCACATTCCCTTTTTTATGCCAAACTCCTGGCGATGGGTATAATCGCTGCCATTGACGATGCCTTTATCCTTGTCATTGGTTACCGCTGTTACTTTTCCATTTTTGTCAACGATAGCAATATTGTTGTCAACCAGATAGGCAATTTTAGAAAAATCTGTGCTCACTTCACGGTTGGCTCCCTGGCTATCGTTACCGATAAAACGTTCGATGCTTTTAGATTTGCTGTTATAGGTTACCGAATATACCTTGTTCTTTCCATTGACCTGGAGCAAAAGCGAAGTGCCGTCAAGCCATTTGTAGTCGTAAGGAAACATTTGCAAATTGAATGTTTCGTTTGGAATCGCGGTTCTTAGGGCTGCCTCGAGTTCTGTTTTTGACAGCACACTCGTTTCGGTCCAGTTGTTTGCCGCGCTTTTGGAGAGCAGGTTTTGATGCGATTTATCGAGGTAAGAGAGGCTGTTTGATTTTGGGATCCAGGAAGCTGCAGTGATAGATGCCGGTGCGTAGGTGCGTGGTCCAAATACCGTTTCTTCCAAATTAAGGTTTCGCTGGGCATGGCCGGTTAAGGCACTTGCCAACAAGAAGAATAGCGCAATTCTTTTCATTAGAATAATTTATTTTTAATGATGCCATACCGATCATAAGTGCTTTTTCATGCACTCATAATGGTATTTGCTTGTAGATTTTATAGGGCTAAATTAGGTAAATAGCCCTATAAAACCTAGTACAGAATTGTTGCTTATCTAACTGAAATTGCTGTGTTGAATTATAATTTGCGGAGCCAGATATTTCTGAACTGGACCAGATCGCCGTGATCTTGCAGCACGATGGGCCCCGCGCCATGACTTACTTGCTTAGGAAGTCCAATATACTCAGTTGTACCATCAATCTGGGTGTTATTTTGAACGACGACACCGTTATGGAGGACGGTAACCGTACCTTTGCTGATTAATAGACCGTCTTTGTTAAATTGAGGTGCTTTGTAGATGATGTCGTATACATGCCATTTGTCTGCTACGATGACCTGCGCCAGTGGCGGACGTTGTTTGTAAATACTTCCTGCTCCTCCGTTGACATAAGTCGGGTTATTATTATTGTCCAAAACCTGGATTTCATAAAGACCTTGCAGAAAAATACCACTATTGCCCCTGCCTTGTCCTTCGCCTTTGATTAGCTCCGGACTCTTCCACTCGATATGGAGTTGAAAGTCTGCGAAATGCTCGGCTGTTTCGATGTTTCCACTTCCGGGTTTTACTTCAAGGGTATTATTGGCGACAGTCCAGTTTGCTTTTCCCTTTTCGCTCTTCCATTTGCCTAGGTCCTTTCCATCAAAGAGCACAATGGCGTCGCTCGGGATTCCCTTGTCAAGCGTTATTGTAGGCGGAACGGGACTGTAATATTCGGTATCGCTGGGCTTCATATTCGTTTGAGCATGGAGTGCACTGGCACCACATAAGATCGCCATTACTAGTACTGAAGGTAAAGAAAAGTTCATCTGTTGGTTTTTTGTTGTAGTTAAACTTAGGGAAATTTGTTTTTAAATACAATTATAATTTCAGAAATAGAGAATATTTGCCTCTCACATCTACATATTAAAGGCTATTGCGGTAGATTTCCGCATGGAATTTCTTGTACTTATTGTTTTTTTGATTTGCAACAATTTGTTTAGGTTTGTACATGGCAACCATTATACAGACAGTATCGTTGAAAGAAGCGCGGTTTTTTGCGCCAATAGGGTATTACGAAGAAGAACAGATTCTGGGTAACGAATTTTTTGTATCTATTGATGTTTGTTTTCCTTTTCGTAATACGGAAACGGAAGAACTGCGCAATACATTGAACTACGAAGAGTTGTACCAAATTGCGGCGAAGGTGATGCAGCCCAAAAGAAAGTTACTGGAATCTGCGGTAGCAGAAATTTTAGAACAGATCAGAGCAGCTGTTTTGCATGCCGAAATGATTGAGGTTGTTATCCGTAAATCAAACCCGCCTTTTGGCGGAGATCTATCCTGTTCGCAGGTGAGTCTTAAATACCTGAAAGATTAATTTTCAAACTGGACCAACAAAAATTAGCAATGCATGCTTAATTTTGCGGACCCATTGTATAAATTATTATTTGGTCAAATGAATATTTATGATCTTGTTATAGCCGATAAGGAAAAGGTTGCGCTAGAAGACGTTTTTTTAGCGGAGGAAAGTCGGCAGAAACTGCAGCAGCTGATTAAGGAACATCGTTATATTCAAGTGCTCTCACAATATGGTCTGCCCGTTAGCAATAAGGTCCTTTTGCACGGTTATTCGGGCTGCGGAAAAACAACGACGGCAAAAGCGCTTGCAGCAGCACTCGACAAACCCATCTATGTGTTGAATTTGAGTAATTTGATTTCATCCCGTATCGGTGAAACTTCACAGCATATCAAACAGGTATTTGATAAAGCAGGCCGTGAAAAAGCTGTTCTGTTTCTGGATGAATTCGACCAAATCGGAAAAGCCCGTATCAGTGAGGAGAAAGATGTGGGGGAGATGCGCCGCCTGGTGAATACGATTATCCAATTAATCGACTATTTTCCCGCAGAGGCCGTGCTGATAGCAGCAACCAATCATCCAGAAATATTAGACACCGCGATTATCCGGCGATTCCAGCTTCGTCTGGCGTTTGAATTGCCCACCCCTGCACAGTTGGATGCTTACTACGATAAATTATTTTCCGCATTTCCGGAGTATGAGGCATCCATATCACGTATTTATAGCGTTTCTTACGCCGAGGCAAAAGATTATATCTACGACGCAGTTAAATCTTTGCTAATTTCTGCACTGGAACAACGGGAAGACCAGAAGTAAAAAAGGTAACTGCCGCGAAGTTAATGTTTTGTAAAATTAAATACCTGTGAAAACAGTTTGTGTATTGCGGCGTTATTGCTATAACAGATAGCGGGATCTTTGCAATGACAAGAATGTTCATTTTTAAAGCTATTTTTAGTTAAATTATGTCAATATGACATCATTAATTGTGTTTAAGTGTCATTTTGTCTTTTTTTTGCAACTGGTATGCGAATTGAATATCCCCTATAAAAGAGTTAGAAAATACAGCTTAACAAAATAAAAAATTAGGAGGACAAAAAATGGCATTAATTAAATTCCCTACAAAAAGTTTGAATACCGATGCAGTAAACCCTTTTGTGAATACCGTATTTGATAATCTATTCAACGACAATTTTATTTCAGATCGTTTGGTGTCACGTGTTCCAGCAGTAAATATTTCGGAATCTGAAAAATCATTTAAGATCGAAATGGCTGCTCCGGGATTGGATAAGTCAGATTTTAAAATCAACGTGGATAAAAATCTGATTACTATTTCAGCTGAGAAAAAAGAAGAGCAAGTAAGTGAAGAGAAATTATATAGCAAAAAAGAATTCAATTACAGCTCGTTTTCAAGATCATTTACCTTGCCTGAAACCGTTGACTATAGTAATATTGAGGCAGCTTACGAAGGTGGAATATTGATCTTGACTGTTGGAAAGAAAGAAGACGCAATTATTGCAAAGCGTTTGATCGAAGTTAAATAGTTTAAGTAACAGACATATCTTGACCTGGGGTTGAGGGATGTTTCTTAAGATAGTTTTTAGGTTTAGTTTATGTTTTAATCCCTCGGAATTCACTTGTATTCCGAGGGATTTTTTTATCCAACTTCCTCGTATCCTGCAGCACGGGGTACTTTGGCGAGATATGGTTCCATTTCTTCAGGTAATTTGGTCAGTTTTCGCCGCTTTAAATCTAGCCAGGCACCATCAACATGGACAGTACAACATAGCGCACCGTCTTTACGGTAGACCTGATGTATAAAAGAAAATCGGCTGTTGTTTTTGTTGTATTTGGTCAATTCTACCTTTACCTGTACATATTCGTCAAGATGCACCTCCTTGGAATAGATTAGTTCTTCTCTAAATAGAATAGGGCCGATCTGAAACTCAGCAAACTTATCCAACGAAAAGCCCATTTTGTTTAACATATTGCTCCGTGCCTGTGCACAGATATCTGCATAAGCGGAATGGCGCATATGTCTATTGGCATCGATTTGCGCCCAAATGACCTGTCCCTCATAAAATATATTTTCCATAATTATTATCCTGATTTGCCTCCTTTTTATGAACAATTTACATAATTTTAAGTTAAGCTGTAACACTTTGTTTGTTTGCTATACTTATTAACTGAAAAGATCTTAAAAGTAAAATTTACCAGGTGGCCCATTCGGAAACAGAATTTCTTCGGTTGATTGACGAAAATAAAGGAATTATCGTCAAGGTGAGCCGTATGTATATGGATGATCACGACGGGCGGCAGGATCTCTATCAGGAAATTGTATATCAGCTTTGGAAATCCTACCCAACGTTTAAACAGCAAAGTAAATTTTCGACCTGGATGTATCGGGTGGCCTTGAATACAGCCATCGTATTTTTAAAAAAGGAAAAGAAACACCAGATTTACGATAGCCTCCAAGAACGACATGATTTTCCGGAAGAGGCTTATGATTCGGAAAAGGACGAACAGTTAAAAATATTCTACCAGGCGGTACATGAACTGAATGCAATAGAAAAAGCATTGATCTTTTTATTTTTGGAGGGTCAGAGCCACCGCGAAATAGCCGCACACCTAGGGATATCTGAAGTGAATGCACGGGTTAAATTAAATCGTACAAAAGAGCGGATTCAACAAATCATTAAAAAATACAATTATGAATTTTGATGAATTAAAAAAATCTTGGCAAGAACAGCCTACAGATGAGGATTTACAAAATCCAAATCTCAAACACTATAAGGAAGTCGGTAATATCATGGCCAAACTGAGACGCAATATCAAACGTGAATTTATTTCCTGGGTGGTGTGCATGTTTTTCCTGATTGCTGTCCCCATGCTTCCAATCTATAAAATCTCGGGGTATGCGGCTTTTGCGTATTACTTTTTTCTTGTACAGATTTCTTTATCGAGCCTGCTGTATTACCGTAGATTTTATTATCTGATAAAAAGCGCCAAGCAGATTGATCTGCTGGCATCCCGTGAGCATCTCCTCAAGCTTTATTATGACCTCAAATATGCCGTGGAGACCTATCGTATTGTTGCCTATGTCATGATTCCGCAAGGATTATTTCTTTATCTTATTATGATCGGCCAAAATAGGGCTGTCGCTTGGTTTGAAAAATTATATCATTTCAAAGAAACTCTCCAGCAGGATCCTGATTTTATACTGTGGATGATCCTTTCGGCTCTTATCTCCATTGTAATTATCGTGGTGATTACCGAAATTATGATCCGTGCCTACTATGGAGATTATCTCAAGCAGATCAAAGAAAATTTGGACGAAATGGAAGCTGAATAGTGCTATTTGAAATGGCTAAGCCACAGTTGAAACAATGAATTTTTATTTTCAACAAACCCTGATACGAAAAAGGTAAGGTTTTTGTTCCATTTATTCGTTACATGTTTTTTTAAGCTAAGGAATATTCAGTTCGTTTTCATAAGTGTTTGTGTTTTCGAACATGGATATTTTGTATCTTGTTTTCGAAAACCCTTGTCCATGATGTACAATCCAACCAAGAAATTACAGCGTAGTTCCCAAATCTTAAGCATATTGGCAAAATATGGTTTCAAAGATGCCATTGCCCGATTACCTTGGAAGGGAGCAAGAGCGAGCTTAGAACGTAATATTGATGTTGACAAGATTAGTGTGTATACACGTATCCGAATGGCGTTGGAAGAGCTTGGTCCAGCCTTTATTAAATTGGGACAGTCAGCTTCTACGCGCGAAGGTCTGCTCCCAAAAGATCTTGTCGAAGAACTCAAACGGCTTGAAGACAACGTGCCCCCTTTTGAAGTTGATATCCAGGAATATCTTGCTGAGGAACTGGGATTAGACGTTAGCGAACAATTTCAAACGATCGCATCACAACCCTTTGCTGCCGCATCGATCGCGCAGGTATACAGGGCAACATTGAAAGATGGTACAGAGGTCGTTTTAAAGGTACGCCGGCCGGGAATTGACGAGATCATGCGCATTGATCTTGCGCTCATGCGGGATATTGCTAAGATTCTGACCATGTACAATGATGCACTGGAAAATCTTAATCTTTCTTTGATCGTCGAATCTTTTGCGATGACCTTGCAGGAGGAGATGTCTCTGGTCATCGAACGCCATAACATCGAACGGTTTGCTAAGAATTTTAAAGGCAATAAACTGATTAAGGTTCCTAAAGTCTATCCTGATCTGTCCACTGACCGTGTGCTTTGTATGGAGTATCTTGACGGATTCAAAGTGACAGATATAGCGGAAATTAAACGGCGGGGAATGGATGTGGAGACCTTGGTGAAAAATGGTATTAACCTTTACCTGGAACAGGTGATTATCCACGGCTTTTTTCATGGCGATCCCCATCCCGGTAATATGATGGTGCTGCCCGACGGCCGTATTGCCTTTCTGGACTTTGGCAACATGGGTAAATTGCTGGGAATTGACCGGCGGCAGCTCGAAGAGTTTATTCAGTCCGCGATTTCCGAAGATGCGGTTCGGCTTGCCGACGTTATTGAAGATGTGGCTGTCGTGAGCCATATCCCAGACAGGAATCAGTTTGAACGCTCCCTGTATGAAATATTTGATATGATTGATAATGTCTCCTTGGGTGATCTTAGCCTCGATCTGCTGTTCAATAAACTTTGGAAAATCATTGGTGATAATCGGTTGTATTTTCCAGAATATATTTATCAACTTATGCGTGGCATCTCTCTGATGGAAGGCATCGGTCGTCAGCTTTATCCTGATCTGAATATCATGGAGAGCATTAAGCCTTTTGCGCGACGGATCATGATGGAGCGGCTTTCACCAGAGGCTATTTTCAAGAAAGGAAAACATAAAATCGAATCTTTTGCGCGGGATGTTGAAAAGCTTCCCGAAGATATGCGTGCCTTGGTGCGCCTTTTTCGTACGGGGAATTTTACCCTGAACCATCGCTTGATCAGTGCGCGTTCCTTTAATGCTATTCTCCGTAAAGGGGTAAACCGGATTGTGATCGGCATTATGTTTATGTCCCTTAATTTATTGGGTGGAATGGTTATTGTTGCGCGTATTGAACCACGATGGTGGGGTATTCCTGTTTTTGCCTGGATATGTCTAGGTTCAGCATGGGTCTTTGCTGTCTATTTATTTATTGCGATGATCCGTGCGAAGGATAACGATTAAGTTGCTTGCTGTCGTTACCCTATTTTTTTGTGTAAATCCTGTATTAAAGTAATAGCATCATAAAATATGGAAATCAATCTAATCGGAAAAAAGGCATTGATTGGCGCCAGTTCCACCGGTATAGGAGCCGGGATTGCCAAAGTGCTGGCATCCTGTGGAGCATCAGTCACCCTAGCCTCACGGAATGAGGAGAAATTGAAACGTACCTTGGAAAGCCTCGATACCTCAAAGGGGCAGGAGCATCAATACCTCCTGGTCGATTATAATGATCACGAAGCTTATAAAGTGAAAATAGATGATTATTTTCGGTCAAATAAAGTAGATATTCTGGTCAATAATTCCAATGGACCGCAGGCGGGGACGATCGACCAGAAAAATCTGACAGACTACCAGCATGCCTTTGAACTTTTGTTCCAAAATCACTGTTATACGACTTCTTGTGCATTACCCTATATGCTGGCAAATGGATATGGACGTATTATCAATGTATCTTCCTCCACAGTTAAGGAACCTGTGTCCAATCTGGTATTGTCAAATACCATACGTACGGCATTGATGAGCTGGAGCAAATCCCTTTCGGACGATGTTGCAAAGGAGGGCGTGACGGTCAACAGTATATTAACGGGCTTATTTGATACCGAAAGGATTCAATCGTTGACCAATATGGATGCCCAGCGTTTAGGGATTTCGTATGACGAGGCTTTACAGCTACGATTAAAACAGGTGCCAGCAGCACGCTTGGGGGAGCCTGATGAATATGGTTATTTGGTTGCCTTTGTTTGTTCTGCGTACGCCAACTATCTCACTGGAACCAATATTCCCTTGGATGGTGGCATGTTAAAAGGCTTTTAAGCTGAAAAGAAAGTTTGCTCGAAAAATGATAGGGAAGCACTCCTGCTTGGCAATACAGGAAAATACGTTTATGGTTAAAAGCTGTGTAAACTAGCATAGGCTATCCANNTGGATAGCCTATGCTAGTTTATGTGATTTTAAAAATTTTGTTTAGTTCAATACCAATTCAGTATTGACAATAATGTCCACCTCAGAGGCAACGGCCTCTACACCTGAAGGTAATTTGTCATTATATTTTATGCCAAAATCATGACGGTTGATTTTTGCTTTTGCAGTAAAGCCCGCACGTGTTTTTCCCCAAGGATCGGTAATGACACCGCCATTTTGAGTGACATCAAACGTTACTTTCTTAGTGACGTCGCGAATGGTCAAATCTGCGACCATGAGGTATTTTCCTTTCATCTTGGCGCTTTTGAATGAAACTGATTTTAGGGTCATTTTTGGAAACTTGTCTGCAGCGAAGAAATCATCTGTTTTCAAGTGATTGTCACGTGCCTCAATACGGGTGTCAACACTGTTGACATCAATGGAGAAGTTTACTTTTGCATTGTTGAAACTTGTAGCGGTTGCTGTTTCAACTGTTCCTTCAACTTTTGTGAACTCGCCATCCACGAAGCTGATACCAAGGTGTTTTACATCAAATCTTGCATTGGTGTGTGCGGGATCGGCAGACCATTTAACTTGCGCTACAGCAACATTAACCATTAATGCTGCTATGGCCAGAAATTGGAAAAATCTATTCATGTTATTTCTATTTGTTATTTATCAAACGTTTAATTGTTCAAAATGTTTGTTTGAACAAGCTTTTACAAAGGTGGGGTAAACTTGAATAGAAAACATTGATGTAGGTCAAGAATTTCGATTAGGCTTCAAAATCTGTCTTTTTAAGCGGCTCAAAAACTCTTGCGTCACCCCGAGATAGGAAGCTAACTGCATGTTCGAGATCCTCGGATATATTTTGGGATACCGCTTGATAAAATCCAGATAACGTTCCTGAGCCGTAAAACCTATACTCGATATGATGCGGTGTTGGGAGGCAATTTGTGCCCGCTGGGCCATAATTCTGGAAAGCTTCTCGTAGATCGGATGGTCTTCATAGAGTTTATCTTTATCCGTTTTCGAAAGTGTAAGTATGACCGAATCTTCCAGGGCCTGGATATTTTGCAAGGCTGGTTCCTGATAATTAAAACTGGCAATATCACCCACCCACCAGTCTTCAATGGCAAATTGCAAAATATGTTCGATACCATCTGCCGTAACATAGAACGACTTAAAAAGACCACTGACGACATAAGCTTCATAGTGACAGATTTCACCTGCCCTTAAAAAGTATTCCTTTTTCCGGATTTTTCTGACATGATAACGCGATACAATATCATTTAATTCTTCTTCGCTGACATGAATGCGCTGTTTTACAAATTCCTTGAATTGTTCCATTAGGGTGTAAAATACAAAATTTTGTTTTGCGAATTTAATAAGCTAAGCGATTTTAGTCAATTTTGAGCGTAAAATAATTTGATGTGCGTGATTGGTATGAAAAATAACAATAATTGCGGGATTTATTATTGCACCGGCATAGTAGTCTGTTAAATGAACATTTTGGTGTAATATTTGAATAAAGACAAGCTAATTCCGTTTGGTTTCACCAATAATTGGTATCTTATATAGAAATTTTGAATTTTGGTAGAAGTCCAACGTTAAATATGTTCTAATGAAGTTTGTAGCACCGAATAAACTCGAAAATGATAAGGTCGTATTAAAGTTACTTGATCCAGGCGATTTTGATATCCTGTATCAAGTAGCGAAAGATCCCTTGATATGGGAGCAACATCCTAATAAAGACCGTTGGAAAGAGGATGTCTTTCGGTCCTTTTTTGATGCTGCGCTGGAGAGCAAAGCTGCGTACCTTATTCTGGATAAAACGACAGGCGAATGCATAGGAAGCACCCGATATTATGGTTTGAATGAGGTTGAAAAATCTATTTTTGTTGGCTTTACCTTTTATGCAAGGGCCTATTGGGGAGCAGGAATAAATCCTTTGGTCAAGGAAATGATGTTCGACTTTGCTTTTAATTTTGTGGATAAGATCTATTTGCATGTGGGTGCCGAAAATTATCGTTCACAAAAAGCGGTAGAACGTTTGGGTGCAAGCAAGGTCGCTGAGAAAATGGTCTCCTATGTCAACGAGCCCGAAAGGATGAACTTTGAATATATGCTGGAAAAGTCCACATGGCTTAGAGCCAAGCGATAAGCAGTTTATCTCTTCGTAGAATTATCCCTTTACTCCGCTCAATATGCTTCCGATAATAACAGTCAATACAATTAATGTAATGATGATATAGAGCTTATCTTTTTCAATAACAAAACCAAATAGGGAGCCAATCACCCGGACTATCGGTGTGCAGATCAGGAGCAAGACCCCAAGTTGTATGATTTGGGGAATATTTTGGTTGAATGCTCCTACGATAATTCCTGTAATGGTCGTATTGGACTTACCCTCTCCGATAAAATCGCTGTAGTTGGGCACTGCATCCTGTCCGTGGACGATCAGGTACCAGATGCCACCGATCATCAAGATAGAAGAGGCAAGGATAATACCGATCCGTAAAATCTGTCCCACCAAAAGGGAGATATCCTTATCGTCCCAATAGTTTTTTGAAAATACCTGTTTCATCTGTAATCTTTATTTTTTAATGTTATGACCAGCGCCCGAAACGGTAAGTGCTGAAAATCAACCGTGGAATGATCCATCTAAAATTTTTGTTGAAACCCATTAAATATCATCTCCAGTGCCACTAATGTGATCGCAATAGCGAAAATAATACGCAAGGTCTTGGGATTCATTCTCTTCAAAAGCTTTGAGCCTGTAATTGCACCACAAAGTACGCCTAGAATTACTGGAAAAGCAATCCCTGGATCCATATAGCCCCGTTGCAGATAAACTACAGCTGAAGCCGCGGCGGTTACCCCAATCATAAAATTGCTTGTTGTTGTACTTACTTTAAATGGAATTTTCATCATGCTGTCCATGGCGAGTACTTTAAGGGAACCGGAACCGATACCAAGCAATCCCGATAGAACGCCGGCGACGCCCATCAAAGAAAAACCGCCGAGCACATTGGTCAGTTTGTAGGGGACAAGCTTACCATTCGAAGGGTAGGTACTGTTCAATTTTAACCTTTCGGCTAAAGCTGAGCCACCAGAAAGAGCATGTTCATTTTTCTTGCGTATAGTCATTGCTGCCGAAAAGATCAGTACTACGCCAAAGATTATAGCGATGGTATTTGTCGGCATATAGATCGCGATAATAGCACCAATGACAGCGCCGATCGTGGTTGCAATTTCTAAAAACATTCCAAGCCGAATATTGGTGATTCCTTCTTTTACGTAAGCGGTGGCTGCCCCCGAAGAGGTTGCTATCGAGGCCAGTAAGGCTGCCCCAATGGCGTAACGAATGTCAACGTGAAAGAGGAGAGTCAGCAATGGAATCACGACGACCCCTCCGCCTAAGCCCGTCAGTGACCCTAAAAGCCCTGCTACAAATGCACCCAAAAGGAGGATGAGCGTAAAGGTGAGAATAGTCATATATTTTGTTTGTTGCTCCCGGGTATCAGATATCCCCAAGAAGATAATTTGTTGTAAACTTAAGGGCTTTTTGTTGTTTTTGAAACTTTATGATCCGAATAGATACAAATGTTACATCAATATGTATCCTTAGGGAGGTACAGCATTACAGGCCAAGGCTTATCGAAGCGTTGAGGCTGTTAATGTTGTAAGTTGTTGCCTGTCAGATGAAAACTATTGTTCTTGAAGTCTTTGTTAGACGTTCTTCCCGGTCGGAGATATCGTAGATGATGAAAGAATTAGCAAGGTTGGGACGGTGACTTAAAAAAAACTTAAAATTTAACCATTCGAGGTAAGAAGCTCTTTCCTATAAAAAAGCAGAGGAAAAAAGTTAAAAGAGTACCGGGAACTTAAAAAGAAAATGGGCTAATTTCTGTTAGCCGTATAGTAATCGAGCCGGTAAAAATTATAAAGGTCTGGTATGGAGGTCGCGGAGGTAAACTAAAGCTGGGGAGCTTCTATTGCTGGTTTAGGGAAATTGAGTACAAATATGTGCGCCGAATGTGCTGTATCGGCTTTGTATTCGATGCTGGCCTGCTGTGAATCCATAATGCGTTTGACGATCCGGAGCCCTAAGCCTGATCCGGTAATTTCAGAGGCGTTTTCACCACGGCTGAATGCATCAAAAATACGCTTTTGGTCATTGGCGCTGAGCGATGGACCATGGCTGGTAACCATTACTTTTAACCATGTTGTAGACTCGTGTATAACTACCTCTACCTCGGGATTGTACGAATATAGCGCTGCATTTTTGAATAGATTGGTAAAGACAATTTCAATCAATTGAGCGGAACAAAATAAAGTCAGTTTGGGATCTGCGATACCTTTGATAGAAAAATTGAGTTGCAGATTGGGAAAGGTCTTTGCTACCTTGTCGTATGCAGTAAAAATGATTTCATCAATGCGTTCTTCCTGATAGGTTGCCTGTAATGTTGCTGAATCAAATTTTGAAAGTAACATCAGCGAGTTTGTTACTTCGGAGAGATGCTGTGTTTCTTTTGAAATATTATCAAGTACATGGCCGACGCGTTCATCAAGCTGATGTTGATGTCGGAGATTCTCCAATTGAAATGACATTCTCGCTAGCGGCGTCCGTAGTTCATGGGATGCGCTGGAATTGAACTCTTTTTGCGATTCAAATGCATTGGACAATCGTTTCAGCATCGTATTGAATGCCAAGGTCAATACTGCGATCTCATCCGTGTTTCCCGTATATTTAACGGGATTGGTCAACTTACTGGCATTGATTTGTGTAATGTCTTTTTTGAGTCTGTCTAATGGGTTCAATAAACGGAGGATAAGGTTGTAACTAAAGATCCAGACCAGCATCGTACTCAATAAAAACAAAATCGTTAATACGATGGCCAGGTGATCCAATTTTTCATTGCCCGAGTAATCTTGTGCTTTGACCAAAAGGTAATAAGCTTGTTTGTCGACCAGGTAATATTTGCCCATTATTTCATATTGATCCTGCTTATAAAAAATACGTTTTTCATTTCTCAGACGGTTTACAATAGCCTGATTCCAGATAATTTTTTTGTCTTTTATTGTGCTGAAAACAAGTTTTTTATCCTTATTCAGAATAATGACATCCTCATAAAAGAGGCCGTCTTCGATATCCTGAAAATAAGTTTTATAAGATTCAGGGTCGAAGGAAGGTGCGTTAGCAATGTAATGAGAAATATAGTCCAGTTTATCCTCCAGGTGCCGACGGAATTGATCAGTTCTGAAATCGACACTGGCATAATAGATAATAAGCATTGCAATTCCAAATAAAACGGAGAAAGCAATGCTAAAACTGATCGCTATTTTTTTTTTCAAGGTCATTTATCGGCAGCGAGGTAATAGCCAAATCCTGGTCTGGTATGAATCAGCTTATGTTCAAAATTCTTGTCGATTTTTTTTCGTAAAAAATTGATGTAAACTTCGATAGTATTTTGTGTTGTCTGAAACTGATTTTGCCATACCTCTTCAGCGATACGCTGTTTGGACAAGGTCCGTCCATTGGCCTGCGCCAAAATCAGGAGCAACTGAAATTCTTTCTGCGTCAGGCCGATCTCCTCATTGGCCCGAAGCACTCGGGCTTCAGTAGGATGAATAACCAGATCATCGATAACCAATGTTGTGGTGCCGTTGTTATCGTTGTGCTGATGACGGCGCAAAAGTGAGTTGATACGCATCAACAATTCATCCAGGACAAAGGGCTTGACCAGGTAATCATCAGCGGCACGCAGAAAAGCTTCTTTTTTGTCGTCGATATCGTCATAGGCGGAAAGAATGATAATCGGGGTCAGCGCATCATGGCTTCTTATTTTCTTGCATATTTCCAAACCATTTATCTTTGGGACATTGATGTCTAACAGGTAAAAACCATATTTCTTTTGATGCTTTTGGGCCAAAAATTCGATGCCATCAAAAGCCTGGTCACAGGAGAATCCCTGACTCAATAAAAAGGATTTAATTTCTGTAGAAAGAACCTTGTCATCTTCCAATAGCAAAATGTCCACCATAATATCGCATTGTCTTTCTGTAAAAATAAGCAAATTTTGCCATCCTTCATCAAGCGATGCAGTATAGCTCTTTCTTGGGTATACAATTTAGTAACATAAGATTTACACGAAGAAATATGAAACAAAAAGAAATCTAAGTAGATTCAAATCGAAATTATAAATAAATATTATGGAAAGCAGAAGAGAGTTCCTTCGAAAAAGCTTATTATTTTCAGGAGCTGCTGGTATTGCGAGTTTTATGCCAGCCTCAATTCAAAAAGCCTTTGCAATAGATCCGGCACCGGGGAGCAGTTTTCTTGATGCAGAACACATTGTAATCCTGATGCAGGAAAACCGCTCCTTTGACCATACGTTGGGCAGTCTCTCCGGTGTTCGTGGTTTTAATGATCCACGCGCTGTGCGGCTACCCAATGGCCTCCCTGTTTGGTATCAAACGGACAAGACCGGGAAAGTATTTGCTCCTTTTCGGTTAAATCTCAAAGAAAGCAAGGTGACTTGGATGGGCTCACTTCCACACAGTAGGGCAAGCCAGGTAGACGCCTATAATCGGGGGAAATACGACCAATGGTTGACCGCGAAGCAATCGGGGAATAAACAGTATGCTACTATGCCCCTTACTTTGGGGTACTTCAACCGAGAAGACTTACCTTTTCATTATGCACTGGCGGATGCCTTTACCGTATGTGATCAGAATTTCTGTTCGGGCATGACCAGTACAACACCCAACCGTGCGTTCTTTTGGACAGGTAAGATCACCGAGTTGAAGGACGGTTTGCAGAAGGTTAATATTCGCAATGATGATTTTGGTTATGGTAAAATGACCTGGGAGACCTTTCCTGAGTTGTTGGAAAGGAATGGCATAGATTGGCGTTTTTACCAAAATGAGACCAGTTGTGGTGGTGGATTATCGGGCGAAGAGCGGGCTTGGCTTTCCAACTTTGGCTGTAATCTATTGGAATTCTTTCAGGCGTATCAGGTTAAATTCAAAGATACCTATGTTGACAACCTCAAGGTGCAGTTGCGGGATCTGCCTGGGCAGATTTCTAAACTCGAGGAGCGGTCACCAGAATCGGAGGAACAGGCTGAAAAGATTCGCATTGACATTCGTAAGAAAAGCGACGCATTGGAGCGGGCTGAGGCTGAGCTGAAGGAATTCAATGCCGATAATTACGATAAGCTTTCTGATGTTACCAAATCTTTGCACCAGCGTGCGTTTACAATCAATAGAGGGGACCAGAATTACCGTAAGCTCGAAACTTTGGTGTTTAAGGAGCAGGGGAAAAAAAGGACATTGGAAGTGCCTAAAGGCGATGTGCTCGATCAGTTCCGAAAAGATGTAAATGCAGGAAAATTGCCAGCAGTATCCTGGTTGGCTGGTCCCAAAAACTTCTCGGATCATCCCAGCGCACCTTGGTATGGTGCCTGGTACGTATCAGAAGTACTGGATATTCTGACCAAAAATCCAGAAGTCTGGAGGAAAACCATCTTTATCATTACGTATGATGAGAATGATGGTTATTATGACCATGTAAAACCTTTCCTGGTTCCGGACTTAAAGAAAAAAGATACGGGGGCCTGTTCAGCAGGGATTGATAGTGAGGTGGAAATGGTGCGGCTGGACAACGAACTCAAACAGGGGATTCCGAAGAAACAGGCCCGCGAGGGAGCTGTTGGATTGGGCTTCCGTGTGCCGATGTATATCGCATCACCTTGGTCGCGTGGCGGAAAAGTCTGTTCACAAGTGTTTGACCATACATCTACCCTACAGTTTTTAGAGTACTTCTTTAATCATAAATACAATAAAAATATCCAGCTTGACCATATCAGCGCCTGGCGACGAGCGATCTGTGGTGACCTGACAGCCGCCTTTACACCCTTCATTCATGGGAAGGAAGAACTCCCTTTCTTGGAGCGCAATCAATATATCGAAACCATCTATAATGCGCAATTCAAAGATAATCCGAGTGGATTTATCGAAATTACCGACCTGAACCAGGTTAAGCAGGAGGTATGGGCTCCGAAATTTAATCGTGTACAGGAAAAGGGAACCCGTAGATCCCCTAGCTTACCTTATGGCCATGATGTGATAGGCTACGTGCAGAATGGGCAATTCAAATTGATAATGCAGGTGGATACGACCCTATTTGGTAAAAAGACAAGCGGCGTGCCTTTTAATGTGTATAGTCCGCTAAGTTATACAGATGAGGAGGGGCAAATTGAAGCTTATCGAAATTGGAATTTCGCAGTCAAAGCGGGCGATCGGCTCCACTATCAATGGGATCTTAAGAGGTTTGAGGGGCAGGGATATGCTTTTGAGTTGCATGGACCAAATGGCTATTATCGACAGTTTGCTGGGCAAAAAGATACGCCAGCAGTATGGGTGGCGGTATCTCCAGAACTTAAACCGCTGACCAAAGCGCCTACGGGTAAGTTGCAGTTATCGTTGAAAAATCTTGATGCAAAGGCTGTTCAGGTGGAGGTCGAAAGCTTGAATTATCAGGATTATAAAACGACAAGAGAAATCAAAGCCGGCGAAGAAATCGTTTTGGTTTTAGATATTGCTGCGCAGGGAAATTGGTATGATCTGGCAATTCGGGAATTGGGCAATTCAAGTTTTGGATTACAGCTTGCCGGACGATTAGAGACTGGCGTGGAAACTACAACTGATCCCTTGTTGGCGTAAATTGACGATAGAAGCAAGCAAGCAAGCAAGCAAGCCTGACTTTGCTCATAACGGGCAGGATTGTCTCAATTTGCGTATTTACAACCTGAAATAGCATTGCATGGCTCAATCTGATGTAATGTATTCATGCATTTATAGGGTGATAAATTTGGTTTCTGGAAACTGTGTTTGGATATAATTACGCAGATACCGTTGTGTATCTGTATTGATGATATTGTCTGCTTCTAAGGGGAATGTGTTGTAAATTAGCGTATGCAGATGAATTCTGCGTTTGGCGATGGCTTCTAAGCTTAGAAGTGTGTGATTGATGCTGCCCAATTTTCCAGAGGTAACAAAAAGTAGGGGATAACCCATTTCCTGAATGTAATCTATGAGTAAGTAATCTTCAGTGAGTGGTACCATTAAACCTCCGGCACCTTCGATCAATACCACATCATACAGTTGGCTCAACTGAATTGTTGCTTGTCTGATTTTCTCAAAATCGATGTCACGGTTGTCTATACGTGCTGCTAGATGAGGGGAAGCAGGGTAGCTGAAAATTTCGGGCATAGTCATTTTCTGTTCATCTTCTTCAGTAAAGGTGATGCCCATAAGTTGGCGATGCAGGATAATATCTTCTGAGACAGCTGTATTTCCGGTTTGTATCAATTTTTGCGTTATTGTGCGTAGACCAGTGGCATTCCATTGCCTTGCGATAAGTCCGGTTGCGTAACTTTTCCCAATCCCTGTATCTATGCCAGAGACAAAATAAATATTGTTTTTCATTTCTGTATGTGTTTGTTGCTTACTTAATTATTTGAACAGATTTCATTTATGAAGCTGTAGCACGGATCTGCTGACTTTCAGGTTGTTCGTGTATGGACTTCTGTATTTAGGCTTTGCGCTAGCACCATTTTACTTCGTGTGAAATGATGGAAGTGAATGTTCAAATTATTTTTTGTTTTGTGATCCTTTTTTTCTTCGCGATGATATAGACGGGATGATAAGTGAGTGATACCTGCGTTCCCACAGCATAGTGCGCTGTATATACAGTACAATAGGCCTGAAGTTTACCTTTTGTCCAGCTTTGACTTTTTATACCTGTTACTCCAGTTTGTTTCAGATGCCTGAGTACCTGTAATGGGCTGTCAAAGTATAGTCTTATCAACTCTTCCGCTGCGAAAAGAATTTCATAGTCCAATGCCGACAGCGCTGCAACAAGGCTTGATTTCGAACTGTAGGTTAATCCCACTTGGGTCGTAGTACTAATTTCGCGCATATTTTCTTCACCAAAGGTGCTAAATGCCAGGATACCATCTGCATGGAGCAAAGTATGGCAGCGCACAAAGAAAGCAGTGGGATTTTCAAACCATTGAATGGTGGAGCAGGAGGTAATAAGATCCAACTGTTTGGGTAGGGGGTAGGTTTCGGCGTCGCCACAGATAAAGCTGCATTGGATCGAACGATGCTGCGACCTAACCATAGCCATTACTTGGGTTATCATTTCTAGGCTGATATCATTGAGGAATAGCTGTTTTGGCAAGAGACGCTGAAGCAATAAGCGGGAGAGAATTCCCGTTCCACAACCTATTTCCAAAACCTTTTCTGCTCGTAAAGGGATCGTTCCTTGCAGCAGGGTAATCATTTTTTCGGCAACTTGACGTTGCACAATAGCTGCCGACTGATAGCTCGATGCGGCTTTGGAAAAGCGCGATGTGATCCGTTGTTTGTTCATAACTATGCTCATTTTAAATCTCCTGAAAGAGCGCTTTAAATAGTTTTTCAGCATAATGACCTGCATCGAAAAACGTGTGGGGTGTATGTTCCCATGCACGACGTTGATTTTCTGGGCTGAAGATTCGGTCCTGCCTTCCGATGTAGGCTTGATCCCATTGCAACGCAGTAACGGAACTTTCAGTTACCTGTTTTTCTATTGCGGACAGCTCCTTTCGAAGACTTTCGATATTCCGTTTGGGTGCGTTAGCAAGAAAATGTTGCAATAGTTCGCCCGAGCCACACATCCGTAGCCGGAATTTATAAAGCGTCCCCTCGCTCAACCTGTCTAGGGTTCCTCTGAATAATTGGGTTGGAATGCCCTTCTGGTCGTTAATTGGAAATGGGGTACCATTGATAGCGGAGCAAGTAAGAAGCGGATAACTTTTGCTCTGCAGCCCTGGTAATACTTGGGAGGCGGCCCACACCCCGAAAGACCATGCAAAAACCCGAATTTCGTTATAGCCCTTGAGTAGGCTTTCGTCTATTGCCAAGGAATAGTAGTCATAGGCAACGATGAGGTCCCAGTTGGACGGGGCGTATGTTAGGAAAGGCTGTTGATCCATTCCCCAGCCCGCAAAAAATAAAATAAGCTTTTTGTTGGATGGTACAGAATGATTCAGCAGATTCGAATTGCTGAGGTGCCCGACATGGGGCACAGGTATAATTTTTTCGAGTTTCATAAGTTTGCTGCAAGTTGATGGATGAGCGATGTTGTTATATTAGCCGTTAATGAGAGGCGTATTCTCGCGGTACCTTCCGGTACAGTAGGTGGACGGACGGGGAGTACATAGAATCCGTTCCGCTGCAATTCTTCAGCTTTTAATACCGCTGCCTTGCTATCACCGATAATAAGGGGCAGAATATGACTCTCCGAACGGCAGTCATAGCCTTTTGCAACGATCTGTTTTTTGAGTAAGGCGCTATTTTTGTGTAATTGTCGACGTTGATCCACGAAACTATCCAAGCGTTCCAGAATAAATAAACTCCACATCAGGTTGATTGGCGGGAGAGCTGTTGTAAACAGTAGGGTTCGCATTTTATTGATCAGGTAATCCCGAATAGGCTGGCTGCAGACCAGATAACCGCCCAGGGAAGCCAGTGCCTTTCCAAAGGTGCCGGTCAAGAAATCAATTTCAGCTTTGCATCCTTGTTCTTCGGCACAACCAAGCCCTTTTATGCCGCGCACCCCTATGGCATGAGCCTCATCCACATACAGGATGATATTGCGATAGTGATGTTTGAGGCGAACTAGGTAACTGAGGTCTGTGCAGTCGCCATCCATGCTGAAAATGCTTTCGGTGACGATAATAATGCGTTCAAAGCGGGAAGCATACTTTGCTAATAATTCTTCAAGATGTGCATAATCGCCATGACGATACCGAAAATGCTGAGCCGCCGAAAGCCGGATGCCATCAATTAGGCTGGCATGGACCCATTTGTCGGCCAAAATTAGGGTGCGCACATTACTAATCGCAGGAAGTATTCCCATATTCATGTGGTAACCGCTGTTAAAAACCAGTGCGCTTTCGGTGCCGAACATATGGCTAAGCTGTGCCTCTAGCTGTGCGTACAAGACATGATTTCCTGTTAGCAAGCGTGAAGATGAAGCACTGAAAATTGCATTGTCTCTGCTCATCGAACGTAGGAATTCTTCATGTAATGCAGTATCCCTAGCTAGACCAAGGTAATCGTTTGAGGAGAGGTTATAGCCGCTTTTCTCTTCTTGTTGTATCATGTTGCCTTGTTGTGTAATTAGGTGGAGCTTTCGGCTATTTCCTTGTTTTTCGAGTTCTAGAAGCTCATTTGAAATGCTATGCAGGAGATTGTTTTCCATTATTTGATTTCTTTGACGACCCGGAGCAAAGCCTGTGTTAATCTGTTTAGCTCTTCGGTGCTGATAATAAAGGGGGGCATGATATAGACTAGCTTACCAAAAGGCCTTACCCAGACACCTTCTTCAATAAATCGTTGTTGTATGCTGGCCATAGCCACAGTTTTCTTCATTTCAATGACAGCAATGGCACCCAGAACCCGGACATTTTCCACCTGGGGAAAGTGTTTTGCAGGTGCAAGCGATCGTGTCAACTGGGCTTCGATGGATTTAATCTTTGTTTTCCAGTCTGTAGACAATAATAATTTGATCGACGCAAGGGCAACGGCACAGGCCAGGGGATTTGCCATAAAAGTAGGGCCGTGCATAAATGTTCCGGGGCTACCATTGGAAATCGTTTCTGCTATGGTCGTGCTGGTAATGACGGCTGATAAAGTCATGTATCCACCTGTCAATGCCTTTCCGATGCAGAGGATATCCGGTTCCACTGCTGCATGTTCGCAGGCAAATAACTTACCAGTGCGACCGAATCCCGTTGCAATTTCATCAACAAGCAGCAGGATGTTATTTTCCTTACAAAGTTGAGCTGCCCGGCGTAGGTATTCGGGATGATAAAAGCGCATGCCACCGGCACCCTGAACAATGGGTTCGAGGATCAGACCTGCGAGTTCGTCCTCATGGGTCCTGATCAGTTGTGCCAGTGGTGCAATGTCGTTTTCGTCCCATGTTTCATCGAATCTGATCTGGGGTGCCTCAACAAAGTAACGTAACGGCAAGGTATTGCCAAAAATGCGATGCATTCCTGTTATCGGATCACATACAGACATCGCATTCCAGGTATCGCCATGATAGCCTGAGCGAATGGTGACAAAGTTGGTTTTATTGACCCTGTTTTGTGCCACCCAGTACTGTACGGCCATCTTGAGTGCCGCTTCTACCGCAACAGAACCGGAATCGGTATAAAATATTTTGTTGAGCGACTGTGGTGTGATGTCAATGAGTATTTTACCCAGGGCAATTGCCGGTTCGTGTGTCAATCCGCCAAACATTACATGCGACATGCTGCTGATCTGCTCAGTTACCGCAGCATTTAACACAGGGTGGTTATAACCATGGATGGTACACCACCAGGACGACATGCCATCGATAAGCTGCTGTCCATTTTCCAGTTCGATCATGCAGCCTTCGGCCCGACGGACCTTGTAGGCTGGTAGTGGATCCGTAATATTGGTATAAGGATGCCATAAATGGTTTCTGTCGAATTCGTCCGTAGCGTACTGTTGTGTCATGCCGTTATTTTTGATTATAAAAACTGATTTTTTGTCTGTGCTCTACTTCTCCTGTTGTTTGGCTAGGTTGCGTTCAATCTTGTGGTCGGGGCGTGACCACTGTGGTCGCTCTCCCAGTGCATGATATTGGGTTCCATCTGTTGTGATCGTGTGGGGTTGGCTTTTCTTTTCAAAGGGTTGTTGGGGTATCAGCCCAAGTATTTTGAACATATCCATATCCTCGTTTACATCCGGGTTGGGCGTTGTGAGTAATTTGTCGCCCGCAAAAATAGAATTGGCACCTGCAAAAAAACATAGCGCTTGTCCCTCGTGGCTCATGTTGCTGCGACCTGCAGAGAGGCGAACCTGAGTCTGCGGTAATAAAATGCGTGCGGTAGCAACCATTCGTACCATTTCCCAGATGGATATCTTTTCCATTGCCTCCATAGGAGTGCCTGTTACCGGGACGAGCGCATTAATCGGAACTGATTCCGGTTGGGGAACAAGCGAGGCAAGTGTAATCAGCATATCTGCACGGTTGGCTATGCTTTCGCCCATGCCAATAATGCCGCCACTGCATACCGTAATGTTGGTCTTGCGTACATTTTCGATGGTTTGCAAACGGTCATTATAGCTTCTGGTGGAGATGATTTCTTCATAATAGTCAGCAGAAGAGTCTAGGTTGTGGTTATAGGCATAGAGTCCTGCCTCCGATAGGCGTTGTGCTTGATTTTCGGTCAACATACCCAAGGTGCAGCACACCTCCATATCGAGTCTGTTCAGGGTGCGGACCATGTCCAGTACTTGTTCAAACTCAGGGCCATCTTTGACGTTTCGCCATGCGGCACCCATACATATCCGCGAACTGCCATTGGCTTTGGCAGCCAAGGCTTGTATTTTGACCTGTTCTACGCTCATCAGTCGCTCCGCCTTGACGTTAGTATGGTAACGTGCTGCCTGTGGACAATAAGCACAATCTTCGGGGCATCCGCCTGTTTTAATGGAAATCAAGGTGGACACCTGTACTTTATTTGGATCGTGGTAGCTTCGGTGAACTGTCGCTGCTTCATACAGTAACTCCATAATCGGTTTGTTATATAAAGCAACAACTTCCGCTTGTGTCCATTTCTTTTTTGTGTCCATGTTTCATGTGTTTATCGTTTGTAAATCAGTTGTTTGTCGTGTTGTTGTTAGCTGGATTTTGAATTTTTGTATGCGTATTTTTTCAAATGAATTGCAAAGATTATAGTTTAAATCTTAATTTTGGTAGTCCGAAATAAACATAATGAGTAGTCCGGTTAGTGTAAATTTTTATTCAATTATTAAGATTGATCGCCGTAAAGAAGATGCTGTTTATATACAGATCGTGTATCAATTTATCAATGCTGTTAAACGGAATTTGCTGGAAGATGGTGATCTTCTTCCGGGAAGCCGAAAGATCGCGACGGAATTGAAGGTGCACCGAAAAACGGTCGTCGCTGCCTTATCCGAGCTACAGGAACAAGGCTGGGTGGAGATCCGCCCAAACAGGGGGACTTTTGTCAAGAACCCCGATCGTGTTGCGAACGCAGCTTCAGCAATTGTAGCTTTTCGACAACCGCCGGATAGGGCCCCATACCATTTTAGACGGGAATTGATCCTGGACACGCCCGTGTTTGAGATTCCGGAAAAATATTATTTTACGGATGGTACTCCTGATTACCGTATCATTGAGACCGAAGAGCTGGTCCGTTTTTACGCCGCCATGGTGAAGCGCAAAAAGAAGAGCGATGAATTTCTGGCTACTGCTGATGGAAATCTTTTTTTTAGGGATCAATTGAGCTACTACCTCAACCTGACACGTGGATTTCACCTCTCCCGAAACTTTTTGCTGCCCATTGCCAGCCGGGAGCAGATATTTTCTATTTTATCGCGCTTATTGATTCAAAGAGGAGATGTGGTGCTGGTGGAAAATCTAAGTTATTTTTTACCGAATATGATCTTTAGCCAAGCCGGAGCCAGACTGAAAACAGTGCCGGTCGATGCTATGGGTATGAATATTGATTATATTGCAGATCAATTTAAACCTGGTGAGATCAGATGTGTATATATCAATACGAAATGCCAATATCCAACCACTGTAAGTCTTTCCGAAGAGAGAAAATTACGGCTGTTACAACTCGCTGAGCAGTACCATTTTATTGTGATCGAAGATGATGTCGATTTTGAGTGTTCATTGGTCAAGGATAAAAGTGAATCCCTTTTTCGGAAAAATGCCGGTCAGCACGTTATTTACATAGGTACTTTTGGTCGTTTTTTGGATACCGGATTTCAGATGAATTTTTTGATTGCTCCACAGGATCTCTTGGAAGAAGGGAAAAAATACCTGAATCTTTTTGGTAAACCCAATTTTATGATTGAAAAAACTTTGGGGGAAATTATCCATCAGGGTGATATCTTTCGCTATCAACGGAAGTTTCAAAAAATAGTTACCGAACGAAAGGACTTATTTGCGCAATTGCTGGATAGCCATTTTGGAGATAAGGTCGCTTTTACGGTTCCCGTTTCGGGATTGGCCTTTTGGATTCAATTTAATTCCAGTTTTTCACTGACTGCTTTGCAAGAAAAAGCAAGGGAAAAGGGGGTGTTGTTGCCTAGTAATTGCTTATACCAGAACCGAGCGGTTACTGCCTTACGTTTGGGTTTTGCCCATCTCGATGAGAAAGATATGAGCGACGCAATACATCTCCTACATAGCGCCTATCAGGAGCTGTTTGGAACGATGTAGTACGTGTCTCTGGGCTGTGGAGGGCGATGAAAGTAATCTACCAGTTGCTTGAACCTTGTCAAGATGTAACCGGAAATTACCTTCAGAGCTGTAGAATACTTGTCAATTTTTCTTTTACTCCCAGATAGGGAACTGTGCAATCAATAAAATATTGTGTCTGCCAGTTTTTGCTTTGCGTGGCCTGCTTGTTTTCTGTTATACTCCAGCTTGGATAAACGCGAAATCCACGTTTACCCTCCTTGCGGGCCGTGGTAAGGATTTGTTTGTCGATTAAGGTCTGTTTTGGAAAGATAAAGAAACCGAGATGTCGTTCGTCTTCTGCAGCAATAAAGTAATAATCCACCTTGTCATCAATTGAAAAAGGGATTGTTTGGCCTTGACTGTTGCGTTTCCAGAAGGTAACGAATTGTCCTGTCTTTTTAGGTGTGACCTTAGCCTTTCTAAACTTGATATTCCGGTCGCCAAGTTGAAAGGTGAAACCGAAATAACTTGCACATTCTTGATCTTTGGTTAAGTTTGTTACGCCTATAGATAGAATTTCTTCGAGTAGTTTTAGTTCTTTCATCATGTAGGAAGGGGGATGTTGTATTTCTTTTGTTAGAATTTAGGAGGTAGTGGCAAAGTATGGAGTTATACCTCCTGAACGACTGCACAGAGCTGTTTTTTACTCAATCCTGGCGCTATAGATCAACTGCACAACACCTGATTTGAACGTTCTGCTTTCGATGAGTTTTAAATTCAGCCTTCCGGAGAGGTTTTCGAAAAGCGGTTTTCCACTACCTAAAACAATCGGATGGACAGAGATCCGATAAATATCAACAAGATTTGCCTTAATAAATGTTTTGATGAGGCTTGCGCCTCCATAAAGCCAGATGTCTTTTCCATCCTGTTGCTTTATCGCTGAAACTCGTTTCTGGATATCGTCGCTGATAAAGATGGCTTGCGGATCCTGTCTAAGCTGATGGGAAAAAACATATTTTTTCTTGCTGTGCACATTTTTCCAAAGATTTGCTTCGGCATTTCCTGCCTCACTGTCTGGCTGGAAATTCCCCCATGCATCATAACTTACCCGTCCATAAAATATGCTGTCGATACCCGATAGAAAACCGTCGAAGTCCATATCATCATCCATGATACACCAATCGATTTCGCCATTAGGGCCTTCAATAAATCCATCTAGCGTCATGGCTAGATCTAATATAATTTTTCTCATATAGCTACTGTTTGAACATGTGTTTTTAGATATAACCTATCATATCCTGTGTTTCGGATCTGGGGCAGCTTGTTGAATTACGGTTGCTTATGTGTTAATAGGAATGAGTTAAATATAGCTAATTTATAAAAAGTAGGCAAACTTTGATTGTGTTTGACCAGGCTCAGAATTAAGAAAAAGAAAAAGCCCAGAGAGGAATCAACCGGGCTTAGAGATTATATAAGGGGAATAATACTTGCTTAAAAAAGTGAAGACCTAGTCTTCATCGGTGATAATATCATCACCATCTAACTCGAAACCTTCACCAAGAAAGGTATACTCTAGTTCGAACAATTCTGAATCTTTAATCATTTTATTTCTTCTTTTTTGATATTCAAATTTATCATCTTTATTTAAGCTTATCGTCAATATAACATGAAGTTTTTGTTAAGCTGTCGGTCAGATTTTCTTTAGTGCAATATCCAGTTTCTGGGCTTGGATGATCCGGCTAAAAAACTCTTTTAGATCAAAATATTCTTCGGGTAGGAACAACGGTTTGTTAAATTGTGTTGCGGACTCAATAAGCAAGACATTTGGATCTAAGTTACTGACCTTAAAAATATAGCGGGCTGCACGTTCAGGTAAGGCCATACTGACATTTTTTAATTTTGTCTCTGGGGCGTATGTATATCCTTTTGGTAGTTTGATTTCCATATAGCTTTCCTCTTGAATCAAGGAACCAAAATCAATCGGGTAATTCCGTTCGGTCAAATTAAAAGGATTTTTGGTTGTTTTGCTATCAATGTAAGGGTTAAACGCGAGTTGGTCATTTTGTAAGCTAGCAAAATTTTCAATTTCGATTTCAAATTCTTCGGCTAGGGGTTTGTCTAATGAATCCCGATTGGATACCTTAAAGCTGTTGATTTTGAATCGATTATTTTCCTCATCCCATTTTTCGTAAAATTCCTCTTCCGAATTGCTACCCTGTAGACGTTCACGCATTCTCGAGGCCAGATAGCCATTCCTAGAAGTAACCCATTTTCCTTTTAAAGTGCCATTTTCCATTAACTCACCAAAGAAGAAATTACTTTGGGACGATGGAAGTTTTGATTCTAGTTTCACCCAATCCGACTCTCCGGTCAACGGAATCGAACGGCCTTGATAATTGACGCATTTTAGGGGGATGTTGCCAAAGGGTTCATAGGGTGAGGTGGCGTCCAATAGATAGTATTCCTCACCGAGTTTTACCTGGGCGACAACGTGGTTGAATTCTGATATTGCTGGGGCATACAATCCGGCGTAACCATTGTCACGCGTTGACAAGATCACGGGGATAGCCTCTAATTGCGCATAACGTAGCGCATTGACCAATCCGAGATTGATGTCTGCACTGTTGCCAGTTCGTTTTTCAAGCGCATCCTTAATATTTTTTGCATAGATAGAATGTTTATTGTTCCATTTGATGCGTTTCTGGAAATAGGCATAAAGACGGGAAGCTTTAGTTATATCGTTGTTCGCTCCTTGCAATACGGGCTCGATAAATTCCTTTAGGGCTCCTTTTCTTTTTACCTGACCGCCAAAACTTTCATCGGCGATCAATTTTTCGTGTACATTTTCCCAAGTTAGGGAAAAGTCTTTTGTGGGCCCCATGGGGATACTATACCGTCCAAGCTCAAAAAATATAATTGATCGAAAATTTTTGGAAGATGTCATGTAGTCTTCGCTGTGGAAGGCTGGAATATTCTCCATGGTATAGGTCGTTTTGTCACCCAGAATTTCACCGACTTCGCTATGTAGCCCGGTGTTATAATTTTCAGTTTTGCGGTCCTTGATCGGGATACCGCCTTTTAAATTGGTTTTATAATGACAGATTTCTGGGATACGTGTGACATATTCACTATATAGTTTGGGAAGTTCCTCCTGAAATTCCCAGGAGTTGAGGTTGAAAATAAAGGGAGATTCTGTTTTATAGCGGTATTCAATAATTGTTCCTTCCTGCACCTGTGGGATCGCAGCCTTAGTCAAGGAGATGTTTTCCGAAGAGTTTTCGTTAAAGACATTTGCTTTTGTCATTTCGGTTTCGATCACTTTATCTCCCTGTAGGTGGTAAGAAGCAGCTTTGATATCGGTGACAACTTCACGATCATTTCCGCTTTTGTAAAGTGGAATTGTAAAATTTGCATAGTTGTAGCCTTCCTTGTTCAATATTTTAATCCGGACGTGCTTGACAAACTCGACAATGAGGCCAGTATGCGAGGTGTAGTTGACTTGTGCGGAGCCATATTCGCGAATGACAAATGCATTGGCGGCAGTATCCAACTTACTGATATCAATGGCGAAATCTTCTTTTTTTATTTTACCAAATGAAAAATCTTGGGCATGCGCCCAAAAACTGCCGAAAATAAGCAGACTGGTGAAAAAGCCTTTCATAAAAAGTCACTATATGGTTAAGAATTTATAATGCTAATTTATGAAATAATCTTAAATTTTATAAGTTTAAAAAAATAAGATTAAGCTGTTGCTGTATCGGATTTACTTGTATATTTTAATAGGTAAAGTCGAAGGTCAGTGTTACATATCTGTTGTCCTCACCTTTCCATTTTGGTCCCGAAAGTAAAATCTCTTTGGCCCGGTTGTCCAAATAGTCATTCGCACGCTGTAAAATATTGATATTGGATGGAAATCCATCTTTATCAATATAGAAATTTAAACGTACGGTACCTTCATATCGACTGTTGGCTGTTTTTTTCTTGACGTAATTGTTAAATGATTTCCAACCCCAAATAGGTTCTGCGCTCTTTATTTTTCGGGAGGACATGGTTGTAACTACCACTTCCTCAAGTGTGGCATTGGATGGTTGTAATTTTACATTCAAGTTTTTGTTGCGGCGCATATTTAATGCAACGGTATTATAGCCCACAGCCATAATATCAACCAGTGAGTCCACTGTACTTGGCTGAATGGTTGCCTTCCCTTGTACATCGGTATTTGTGGTCAGCTTACTATTGGGTTGCATAATGGTGACACCCGATATGGGCAGACCTGTTTCTTTATCCCGTACGGTTACCTGCAAGGGAGTTCCGCTCATCTGTGGTGTTAGATTGATTCCAGCTACACGGCCGGCAATGGTATTGAGCTGGTCGCCTCTGATAATAACATTACTTCCTGTAATACTCTGTTTTGCTTTTGGAGCGTAACCATATACAACTGCACTGTCCATCAATTTTGAGTCGCCAAAGGACCTTTCCGATTGAATACCCCTCTTCATTTCAACTGGGGCTAGTCGCAGAGATGGATTCTTTAGGGATGGGGTCGTCTCCTCCTGTAAACGATTGTGCACAACTGTTGGTTTACTGTTATCTGCCAAGTGAGGGCTGTCTTGCTCTTTGATATTGGGTTGAATGTCAGCCGAAGCTACAGTATCATTTTGAGGCACCGATTTTGATGAGGGGATATCAGTTGGCAGCGCAACATCTGCAGTTCGGTTTGCCTCAGCGGTATTTTTCTCTTGTTGGAAATATAGGATGCCAGCACCTAAAACAGCAACTACGGTTGCAGCGATGATCAATCGTTTCCAGTCAAAGACTTTTATTTTTGCTTCTTTTTTTTCTTCGACACGTTGTGCAATACGGACATTGAGTTCGGAAGGAACAGTGTCGTTCTGATCCATTTCTATACCCATAAGAATATCTGCCAACATAGGATCACGTTGGGCCTCACGCTCAATGGCGTACATCTCTTTAGGTGAGAGCTGACCGCTGAGGTATTTTTTTAAATATGCTATGTCGTAATTACTGTCGCTCATTCCAAGCCTCCATGCAATTTTTTAAATTCCGTTTCCCATTTTGGATATAACTCTTTACTTCATTTAAGCTATATCCTGTCGAGTCGCTGATCTCTTTGTAACATTTTTCTTCCAGAAAAAAGAGTCTGACAGACTGTTGCTGCTTATCGGGTAACTTTTCCAGACAGCCTTCCATGGCTGTCAATTGTTCTTCTTTTTCATCGTGATGTTCATACTGATGCACATCTTCGGGATATTTCACAAATTCATCCAAAGAAATTTGTGATTTGTTCTTTTGTGATCGTAAGTACATCAAGCAATGGTTTTTGCTCAACACATAGAGCCACCTCGGAAAGTCTTTGATTTCTTGCTTATTAACTTTGTAGATGAGCTCTTCAAATATATTCATTACAGCATCTTTGCTCAGTTCTGGATCCTGAAGATAGCGTAAGCAGACATAATATACCATTTCGGTATGTCGTTGATAGAGGTCCCCCAATACCTTGAGATCTGTTGTCTCCTGATATTGTTGCAAGAGTTCATGGTCTTGCGTTGAATCCTTTTTTGACGACTTGAATGCGAGCATTTTATTTGTTAAAAATATTTTTTTTTTCTGGTTTATGGAAATTTAATATTTGCCGCATCCCTTGACAAAATTTGAGGATATGAGAACAATACTTTTTTTAATGAGCATGCTGCTATCGATTGGTGGTTATGCTGGCCACAAATATGAGCTGAAAGGGAAAGTGACTGATGCAACGACCAAATTGGCGTTAAGTGGCGTGGTAGTAACGAATCTGCAAACGAACGAACGCAAATCCGCCGATCGTGAAGGGAATTATCAAATCCAAGTGGATGCGGAAAATACGACTTTGGAGTTTAGCTATCTCGGCTATATGACACAGCGTATCCAGGCAAAGGGGAAAACGAAGGTCAATGTAGCTATGGTACAGGATAACCGTACACTGGAAGAAGTGGTCGTTATGGGGTACGCTCCCAAAGCCAAGACGAGCGTTGTCGGTTCGGCGCAGGTGGTCGCAGCATTGTCTGGACAGGCTACGAATTTAAACGTAAGGAGAATGGTGTATGTACCAAATCAAAATCAGGAATCCTATCAAAAAATCAAAGAAAATAAGTTTATCAATCCACTAAAGGAACCCTTGTCAACATTTGCTGTGGATGTGGATGCCGCTTCATACAGCAATGTCCGTCGGATTATCAATGCGGGCAGTTTGCCCGATAAAGATGCCGTACGTGTTGAGGAGATGATCAACTATTTTCAGTATCAGGTTGAAGGACCAAAGCATGGCGAACCGGTAAATATCGTGACGGAACTGACCAAGGCGCCCTGGAACAATGAGCATCAGTTGATGCGTGTGACGTTAAAAGCCAAAGATATCCCAACGGACAAACTCAAAGCCTCTAATTTAGTCTTTTTGATTGATGTATCGGGATCCATGATGGGCCCCGGACGATTACCTTTGGTAAAATCTTCCTTGAAGATGTTGGTAGATCAGTTGCGCGATAAAGACCGTGTTGCTATTGTCACCTATGCGGGTTCGGCGGATGTGAAATTGGAAAGTACAAGCGGTAGTCAAAAAATGAAAATCAAAACGGCCATAGATGAGCTCGAGGCTGGAGGAAGTACAGCGGGTGCTGCAGGAATCAAAAAAGCCTATGAAATTGCCCGTCAAAATTTGATCAAGGGTGGGAACAATCGAATTATTCTGGCTAGTGACGGCGATTTCAACGTAGGGGAGAGTAGCGACGAATCCATGGAGGAGTTGATTGGTAAAGAAAGCAAATCGGGAGTTTTTCTGACCGTGCTCGGTTATGGTATGGGAAATTTGAAAAATAGTAAGATGGAGACCTTGGCCGATAAAGGACATGGTAACTATGCTTATATTGATAATATTTCAGAAGCTAGAAAAGCCATGGTCACCGAATTTGGTGGCACCTTATTTACCGTGGCCAAAGATGTCAAGATTCAGGTAGAGTTTAATCCGAATTATGTTCAGGCCTATCGCCTAGTCGGTTATGAAAACCGCCTGCTTGAAGCGGAAGATTTCAACAACGATCAAAAGATGGGCGGCGATATGGGGGTGGGTCATGTCGTTACGGCGCTATATGAGATCGTTCCTGTAGGTGTTAACTCGACAATGGTCGGAACAGTTGATCCGTTGAAATACCAGAGAAATTCGACGAAATACATCGAGGTCCGGGGGAATGGAGAATTGGCGACAGTGAAATTCCGTTACAAAGACCCTGATGGCGAAAAAAGTAAATTGCAACAACAGGTTGTACAGGCTAAGGTTGCTGATTTGAATAAGGTCAGTGAAGATTTACGCTTTGCGACGGCGGTGGCTGAACTAGGTTTATTACTTCGGGACTCGGATTTTAAACAACAGGCTAATTTTGACAGTTTGATCGCACGCGCTAAAGCAGCCAAGGGGGTGGATAATGAAGGCTATCGCGCTGAATTTATCCGGATGGCAGAAAATGCGCGGGATTTATTGAAAACTAGACTGTAGCTGATTTTTTTATTTAGTGCGGTAGAATAAATTGGTGAAGTAAAATAGAGGGAAAAAGGGTTGGGAAGTTGATTGACAGATCTGGCCCGGCCTTTTTTCGATTTAATAGGTAGCAGAGGGAGATCGTTGTCGATTTGCAACAGCATGCGATTTGATAGTAGACTTTTATAAAAAAGACAAATGAAAATCCTAAATAAATAGATATTTTTAGGGGCAAATTATTACTTGTGTATTTGACTGAATGCGGCACAGGTTATAAGGGGTAGACAAATAACACAATTTCGAATGAAAAATTTCCTTTTATGTTGCTTCCTTTTAATAGGAATAGGGACACAGTCACAGGGTCAACATACTACGCTAAATAAACAGCAGACGATAGCTTATATTAACAAGCTGTATAAGATAGCTTATCGTTACAAAGAAACCAAGATAGACACGGTTACTGTCGATGGGAAGGTCTTGACTGTATTTCTCTCGACAGGACAACATTATCGGAGTGATATTTCTAAATCGGAGCCTCTTGTTATCGCAAGAGTAAAGGCAGGCTATCAAATCCGCTATAAATCGGCTGCGATTACTGAGGAGATTTTGTGGGCTATTCAAACCGAAGATGACGCCAAACGTTTGCAAAAAGCTTTGCAGCATCTGATCGGGATACTGAAAACGGAAAAGAAGACGGATCCCTTTGGAAGCTGACGTTAGTGTATTGTCCTTTTGTTAAACTGGTTTTTTCCTCTAGCATGTTCGGCAAGACAGGAACTCGCCGAACATAGGAGAAAGCAGTGGTACATACACACAGAATGTGTGTTTAGAATTTGCTGAAGGGGTTAACCAAAATGCCCACTGATATAATTACGAGTGGTCTCGTGTTGTGGATTGTTAAAAATCTGATGCGTATCTCCTTGTTCAATAATCTCTCCGAGATACATGAAGACTGTTTTGTCAGCGACACGCTGTGCCTGCTGCATATTATGCGTGACGATGACAATCGTATATTTTTTTTTCAAATGGTGAATCAGTTCCTCAATCTTCAGGGTACTCACCGGATCCAATGCTGAACAAGGTTCATCCATCAAAATAACTTCAGGACGCAACGCGACGGCACGGGCGATACAGAGTCGTTGTTGTTGTCCACCAGAAAGCCTGGTAGCGGGCTTTTTTAGATCATCTTTTACTTCCTCCCAGATATAGGCTTCTTCCAATGCTTTTTGTACTGTTGCCTTGTCGGCAACCAAATTATTGATCTTGAGGCCATAGGTAATGTTTTCGTAAATACTTTTGGGGAATGGGTTAGCTTTTTGGAATACCATACCCACACGTTTACGCAGATCGGTTACCTCTACATCTTTTTGATAGATCTCCCGACCGTCTAATTTGATATGTCCCTCGATCCTGGCTTCTGGATAAAGATCATGCATCCGGTTAAGGCTTCGCAAAAGGGTACTCTTGCCGCAACCGGATGGGCCGATCAAAGCTGTAACTTTATTTTCTTCAAATTCGATATTGATATTCTTCAACACCTGTTTGCTCCCAAACCATAGGTTGAGATGTTCAGCGACCAATTTACTTTTCATTATTTCTAAACTTATACCGAATATAGAAAGCTGTTAAATTCATGAGGAAGACCACAATGATAAGCACTAATGCTGTGCCATATGCGATAGGTCTGACCTCTTCGATAGACTGGTGTTGCGTTGACAACATATATAGGTGATAGGGCAGTGCCATAAACTCCTGATTGAGGTTTCCAGAGGAATTGGTGATATAGAAAGCGGCTCCCGTAAAGAGTATGGGAGCTGTCTCGCCAGCAGCTCTGGAAAGTGTCAGAACAATACCTGTTAATATACCGGGCAAGGAGGCGGGAAGTACCACGTCTTTGATAGATTCAAATTTAGTAGCGCCTACGGCCAATGCGGCCTCCCGCATGCTGCGGGGAATACGGAGCAAGGCCTCCTCGGTGGTTGTAATAATATATGGGAGAGATAGGAGACCTAAAGTGAGTCCGGCAGACAAAATCGAAGTTCCGAAATTCAGCGCCTGAACGAATAGTGCCAGACCAAACAGACCATAAATAATTGATGGGACACCGGATAAATTACGGATCGAAGCGCGGATTGTGCGGGTCAGCCAGGTATTTTCTGCATATTCGTTGAGGTAAATGGCACAACAGATTCCGAACGGAATGGAGAATATTGCTGTTATTAATGTCAAAAATACCGTACCAATAATTGGGGTCAGAATCCCGCCCTGCGTCATACCATCGGTAGGCATTTGAGAAACAAATTCCCAGGACAGCACTTGGTAGCCTTTGGTAAATATATCATATAAGATCACGCACAGAAAGAAGCATACCAGTCCGGTGGTGAGGAGAAGTGTGCCCCATTCGACGATCGGCGCCAGTTTTTTGAATTTATGCTGCATGGTATTTTCTAAAGCGGTTGATAAAATATTCACCGATCAGGTTAGCCACCAAGGTCATAAAAAATAACACAATAGCGATGGCAAACAAGGCATAATAATGTGTTGTCTGATAAGGTACTTCACCCATTTCGATGGCGATGGTTGCCGTGATGGTTTTGACCGAGTCAAAAAATCCCTTTGGAAAGATCGCGGCATTACCGGTTGCCATCAGTACGGTCATGGTTTCACCGATGGCTCTTCCCAGCCCTAGCATGACTGCTGCAATAATTCCGGGTGCTGCTGCCGGGATCGTAATCTTGCGCAATGTCTGCCAACGGGATGCGCCGAGGCCATAGCTTGCTTCACGGTAAGTCTGTGGTACGGCATGGATAGCATCTTCGGAAATCGTGATGATGGTTGGAAGAGCCATTATTGCCAGTAAAATTGCCCCATTTAATGCATTTAGTCCATTTGGTAAATTGTTTAGATCTGCTATTCCAGGACCAACGAGCACAATCCCTAAAAAACCTATTACCACCGAAGGAATCGCGGCAAGCATTTCTATGGCTGGTTTTAGAATAGTTTTGAGCTTGGGGCTAGCATATTCAGAAATAAAAGCTGCGGTACCCACGCCGAGCGGTATGGCGATCAACATAGCACCCAAGGAGACAATGGAAGTACTTACAATTAAAGGCAGAATTCCATAGGCCGGATCTGTAGCTGTAGGATTCCACTGGCTTCCAGTGATAAAATCGAGCGGCGAAACTTCCAAAAAGAACGCAATTGCATTATAAAGTAACATAAAGAAAATACCGCCGAGAAGTGCAAGCACCAAATACCCGGTTGACTTGAATATGATTTTGGCAATCTTATCGATGGCTATCCGTTTTTTGTACTGCATGCTATTTAATGAATAAGGTAATAACCTGAGTTTTCGATGATCTTTGTTCCTTCCCCCTTTGTTTCAAAATGGATAAATGACAGGACCTTGTCCCATGATTTTTCTGGAATAAATTGATAAAGAGGGCGTTGAAAAAAGTATATCCTATTTTTAATGGCAGTAGGGTCTAAAGGCGATATGGCATTGGAATCTCCCTCATTTTTGATCTTCAATACCTTGATACCTTTATTATCTTGAATTTTTTTGGAAATATAACCGGCACCGACATAACCGATACCAGACTTGTCAATTTTGATAGCTTCCAGAATTTGTGCATTCCCTGTCATTTCCTTGGCCTTTTGACTGTAGACGATTTTTAATTTTTTACGAATAAAAGAATAGGTGCCCGAACTGCTTTGTCTGCCGTAGATCGTGATCGGGATATCCTGGCCTGAAATTGATTTCCAGTTTTCAACCTGACCGCTCATAATTTTTGAAAGTGTTTTCACATCTATCTCCGAAATCGGATTGTCACTATGAGTAACGAAAGCGGTGGCATCTTCGGCAAAAACAACGGTTTTCAGGCGTATATTTTTCTTTTTAAAGAGAGCCTTTTCTTCTTCGGTCAGGGGCCTTGATGAGTTGGCAATATCTGCCTGTCCATTTAAAAGTGAGGTAATACCCAAACCCGACCCACCGCCTGAAATCGCCATACTGAATGTTGGATCAGTGCCGTTATATGCTTCGGCGAGATTAACAGCCAGATTGACTTCGGTATCCGAACCTTTCATTTTGATGGTATGTTCGGTATCTCCGCAGGAGCATAACAATGTGCCGAAACTAACAAGGATTGTAAAAATAAGACGATTGAAAACCATATCATTCATTCTTACTAAGTTAAACAGAAGAAGAGTGATTTTGTGTTAAGTTGATGTTATCTTATTGTGAATTAATATTTTGTAAATATAACTTCATGCGACAAAAGCTGTTGCAAACTTGATTAGTCAGCTCGAGAAATAGCTACATATTTTCGGTATAGATTAAAATAAGAATATTGCAAAGGCGGGAATTATTGCAAGCATGGAATACATGATGACCGTTCGTTTTTGGAGATAAAGACTAATGGATAGTAAAAGTTCATTGTTTTCCACACTTTCTATCGTTCCGCCATTTCCCATTGCAGAGGGGGTTATTTCAGCAATTTGGCCTTGTTCGTTTGCAATTTTCCAGGCCGACATCCACATATTTCGCGGGCTCCATTTGTATTTCTTGTCAATGAAGCTAATAGTTGCTCCGCCTGTCCAGTTATTGTATTCAATATCACCTATTAATTCGCCGTATTTATTCCGTATTTCGGTATAAGGGGTAAATAAGCCTTTGTTTTTAAAACTATATTGGTCCGAATGGATAAAGACGTTGGCATCCAATGTCCAATCGTTGGATTCCAGTGTTCCAATCATGGTGTCATTGTTATATAATTTTGATTTATTTCCCAATAGGTTGCTTTTCCAGCTGTAAATCGATTGCTTTTCCATAATTGCTTAGTTTAATATGTTTATTTTTCGAATTAGTATAGGGACGGAATCTTATGTTACAGATTTATTGAAAAAAAAGTAGATACCTTGTGTTCATTATTTTGATAACAGGAAGGTTAGCAGGTGTATCTAATAAAAAAATATGTACTTTTGCCTCCAAAATCACATTATATTGACACATCAGGAAAAGTCGGGCCGGATCAGAAAGGAGATCAATCTATCTTACCAACAGCTCAAGAGGGCGCACCCTATATTAAAACGGCAGAATAGCATTGGGTTTGTTATCTTTTTAATCGCTGTGATCGCTATTATTGCAGTTTCTATAGGCTGGTATAGGGCAATTGTGCCGACCTGGCTTATGATCGTTGCAAATGCTTTTTTTATGGGGCTGCTACATGAGATCGAACATGATCTTATTCATTGGCTCTATTTTAAGAAGCAGAAAACCATACACCATGCTATGCTTTTTATTGTTTGGATTTTACGTCCATTGACTGTCAACCCCTGGATTCGACGCACTTTACACCATCATCATCACAAGTTTTCGGGAACTTTGCATGATGTTGAGGAACGCAGTGTAACTAATGGTGAGCGTTGGACAATCAAGCGTCTGTTGACAACTCCTGATGTTGTTTTAGGCGGACTGCTACGCTTGTACCGCATGTTTGGTGATATGGATCGGGAGGTCAAGAATGGAAATCTTAAACTGGAAACATC
Organism: Sphingobacterium sp. UBA7249; assembly: GCF_002472835.1. Lineage (NCBI taxonomy): Bacteria > Pseudomonadati > Bacteroidota > Sphingobacteriia > Sphingobacteriales > Sphingobacteriaceae > Sphingobacterium > Sphingobacterium sp. UBA7249. Next base: position 113,043 of record NZ_DKST01000030.1, read on the forward strand.
ATCAAAATTAAAAAGGATCATGTTTTTGAGTATCGTGCCCGTAACGATTTTTGCACATGTGGTGTTATATTTCTTTTTTGTAGATGGGTTATTGGATTGGTTAAACGGGTACGCTATAACCAATTTGAGTTTTCCACACTATGTTGATAACATGTTGATAAGTCTAAATTTGATTATTTATACGATTCTACTTCCAAATTTGTTACGTCAATTTTGTTTACATTTTATTACATCCAATATGCATTATTTCGGTGATGTGGAGGAGGGTAACGTGATTGAACAAACACAGGTGCTCAATATCTGGTGGACTTACCCCATGCAATTATTCTGTTTCTTTTTCGGATGGACACATAGTATTCATCATTTTGTTGTGAATGAAACCTTTTATGTACGGCATATCGGTCGCAAGAAAGCACAGGAAGTATTACGGAAATATGGTGTGCGGTTTAATGATCTAGGGACTTTTAAAAGAGCTAACCGTTTCCGGGAATTTTCGAAGTAGCGTCCGCTTTCTTCCGATATACCTTATAGTTGCCTTGTTGCTCATATTCAAGCGCGCCTTCTTCACAATAAGCAGAAAGATAGACCGAGAATTTGTTGCTTTGACTTTTATCAATGTTTAATTCCTTTAATACATCGGAAACCCGTTTTGGACTGTTAAAGAAGTCGGAATAATAAACAAGGTCGTCCAGCTTTTTATTTATTGAAATTCTTTCTTGCACATCAGGCGGAAGTGAATAGGGGGGAATGAGTTCTATATCGCTTTGGAAAAAGGTCTTAGGTTGGATTTCGAGACTCCGGCATAGGATCAAAAAATTGGTGAGCGTTAAATCTTTTCCCCGCTCTATTCCATTAAGTGTACCGGTAGAAATACCTGTTAAATTAGATACATCTTTTAAAGAATAGTATAGTTCATTACGCCGTGCGCGGAAGCGCAGACCAATGGATTCAAGTTTTTCTCTGTCCTTATCCGTCATATGACGAATTGAATGATAGTTTATGCAAAATAATGTTTATTATTTTGTTTAAATATTTGCTTTATTTATATTTGTTTTATGAAACCATCTGATAGGAAGATAGTTTTTTTTGACGAATTTCAAGGCTACATACACCTATGAATTAACAATAAGCCGGACGAATAACCAATCCCTATGTCTCTGTCCCAGTAGTAAATTCTTGGACAGCAATTGAAAAACATGTAAACAGAAACAAGCCACCTTGCCCAGCTTCGGTTTTCAGAGAATCCGTCAAGCTTAACCGAAGCTGTGGTAAGTTGGATAACCCGAAAGCTGTATCAAAAAGATTTAGATAGAGGCTAGTTTGGTGAGCGTACATGTTGTCGTGGAATTATTTTTTCAGTTTTATCAGCTGTTAGCCTGATAAAACTGAAATATTTTGCTATATGCTTATAAAGCCCATGAAATAAACTTCGGTGTTTAATGATCACTCATAAAATAATAGATCAAATAAATTACAATCAGCACACAAACGGCGATAATGATCGTTCGTTTAATATTGCGACCAGCAGGTGCATCGTCTCTTTCTTTAACGGCTACATCAGGTAATTTTCCATCCTGCTTTTCATGGCTATTCTCCGGGGTGTTGAATTGATTTTCCATCTTTTAAATTGTTGTCCTTGTCAAGAGAACAAGTTTCGTCGGTAAATCGTTTACATGTTCGATTATCGCCTTCTAACAGGCCCCCAAAAACATTAAAATATCCGCATGTGAATAAATAAAAGTCCAAAGCATTGTGTTTTTTAGAGTATTTGCATACATTGCAGCTGCACTTAACACGGATAAACCTAAACAACCCGTAAACTGATGTTTGCAATAGCTTTCGTGTTGTTTAGGTCTATGAATAAATAAAACACATGAAAAGAAGAACACTTATCGGATCATTCATGGCAGGCTGTATGCTATTGGCCATCAATCCGACTTTTGCACAGCAAAAAGCCGCAAAAAAAGAAATCGGCCTACAGTTATACTCTGTACGTGAAGAAATCAGTAAAAACCCGAATTTCGATCAAATTTTACAAAAGATTGCTGCTCTTGGCTATACTGGAGTGGAAGCCGCTGGTTATAAAGAAGGAAAATTGTATAACCTCAGTCCGCAGGAATTTAAAGCGAAAGTGGAAAAAGCGGGAATGAAAGTATTGTCTTCGCACGCAACAAAAACTTTGTCCGCTGAAGAACTCGCCTCAGGAAATTTCTCTGAGTCCTTAAAGTGGTGGGACGAATGTATTGCGACCCACAAGGCTGCCGGTATGAAATATATTGTAACACCTTGGATGGAGGTACCTAAGACTCTCAAAGATCTAGAAACACAGTGCCGCTATTTGGATGCGGTAGGTGCAAAATGCCGTGAACAGGGACTATTGTACGGTTACCACAACCACTCGCACGAATTTAAAAAAGTGGAAGATAAGGTCATGTATGACTATATGTTGGAGCACACTAATCCTGAAAACGTATTTTTCGAAATGGATGTTTACTGGGCAGTAATCGGAGATGTAAGTCCTGTGGATTATTTCAACAAATACGCGGGTAGATTTAAAGCATTGCATATCAAAGATCACCGTGAAATCGGTCAAAGTGGAATGGTAGGATTTGACGCGATTTTTAACAATGCCAAAACAGCTGGCCTTAATTATCTATTCGTCGAACTGGAAGAAACACACAATGATATTTACACGGGGCTTGAGCAAAGTATTGATTACTTAAAAAAGGCATCTTTTGTAAAAAACAGCTATTCAAAATAGTCGTAAATCGGGAGAAAATTGACGATGCTGAGACAATTATCCGGTTGATAGATTTATTATTTTTCGTTAACTTGATCGTAATAAAAAGGGTTATTTAAACGTATTAAATCGGATCATATGAAACGGATTATTGTTGCTACAGACTATGCTGCAGAGGCAGAACATGCCTTAAAATTTATACTTGAAGTTTTTGCTGGTAAAGAATATGAGATTGTCTTGTTTTCACTCCAGAATCCTTCTATCCACGCAATGAATGCACGTCTTTCTCCCGATTCCATGTTCAAGATTTTTGAACACCAAAACGAGATATTGAAACGTAAAGCCGAAGCTATAACCCTCCAGAACGGTGTGTCAACCGTCCCTTATTTGGCTACGGGGCTGTTCTATGATCAGATTACAAAGTGTATCCAGGAAACCGGTGCCGATCTTTTGGTCATGGGGATGGCCAAAAGGTCGTTCGACCAGGATATGTTGGGTAACACAACAACTGCCGCCATCAGTAAACTAAAAATCCCTATTCTCTCAGTTCCACTGGGAGCACAATTTAGCGGGCTTAAACATATTCTCTTCGCTTGCGATATCGTACGCGGCGTGCAAAAAGAGATCCTTGAAAAAGTGAAAGATTTCGCGACTGAGTTTAATGCGGTATTGGAAGTACTTAATATCCGTAAAACTGTTGAGCAGCTAAACGAGGAAAAGGGAAGTGAAACCCGGGAGGCAATCGGCAATGTCATGGGAATCGTTAGCTACTACTATAAAAATGTAACTTCCAATGAGGTGGTCAAAGCCATCCGTGATGAGGTTAAAGAAAGTGATACGGACCTATTGGTTATGATTCCGTATAAATATGGTTTCTGGAGTTCGCTGACTCATCGCAGCAAAACACGGATGATGGCTTCTGGCCTGGATGTTCCGCTGCTGACCATCTCAATATAGCTGGACAGAACTCAGGGATTTTTTATAGTGCATATAAAATTTGTTGCTGAAGAGCTTTGAGGAGATATGAATTTATTTCAGTGGATAAGTGGTAAAATTTTGTTCCACATCTGCTGATAGATCTTATCGTCCTGAACAAGCCCCTTATCTTCTTCGTAATAATTCGGTGAATCAAAGCTGCCGCCTCGATAACGTTCTATTCGAAATATGTTTAATACAATTGTGGCTGTACTATCGGAATGTGAACTAACTAAGAAGTTAAGGATTCTTTTTTCACCCTCTTTGAAGCCAATGATTGATTTATCTTTAAGGAATACACTGCTTTGAATAAAACCCGAAGGACGATCCAATTGTGCAATATAGTAACCGCTTTCGTGAAGCGCCCGCAAGACTTTTGTATAGACAGAATCCGCGGAAATCGCGACGGTCTTGGTCCGCTCCGGATTTTGTGCCGTGGCGAGATTGAACCAGAATAACATACAAAGAGTCAATAAGAAAAATACTTGTGATCGTCGTCTCATACCTATGGCGTTAAGAATGTAAAATAATTACTTAAAGCTAATGATAATTCTTTTGAGCGACAATTATGAAATTTAGCGCAATCTCTTTCCCAATATCTTTAGACTCCGTTCTACACCATCTAGCGTGGCAATATTTGGAAGATTCGCCCATTCCTGGAACCCCATTTTTTCAAATAGCGTGATGCTTGGAAGGTTGTGCGCAAAGATGAATCCTAATAAAGTATGTACTCCAAGTGACGGAGCTCTGTCTATACAGTACAGGAGGATTTGTTTGCCCAGTCCCCGGCCACGTTGCTGTTCATCCAGGTAAATGCTTATCTCTACGGTGGCATCATAGGCTGGTCGGCCATAGAAGGATTGGAAACTGACCCAACCTAGCATGTTGTTATTTTCGTCCTCTACCAACCAAAGCGGTCTTTTTGAAGGACTATGCTCGTCAAACCATTTTTGCCTACTTTCTACAGATACTGGGCTGGTGTCTGCTGTAACCATTCTCGATGCAATGGTGGTATTGTATATCGCTACGATACGGGATAAATCTGATTGTTGGGCATCCCGAAATGTTAACTGGCTCATGTTACATGTTGTTTAGAACTGACATCAAAAATATCAGTTTTACACAATAGTTGATACTTTTTGACAAAGTTTTTCATCCCGATGAAATTTTATCGTGTTTCTGATAGTCCACTTGTGGATACCAAACGCGACGTACTGCGGGATACGGTAATTAAGGGGCTAATGGATTGATATAAATCGTTCAAAAAAGTGATGAAAAACCAAAACTACTGAAGGATCCCGTAAGATATCTTATGGACCGTTCAGTAATTTCAGTAATCGCTACCGATTTTAAGCATGTTTTTTCGATCAGCGAATCAGAATGTTGTCCATTTTTGACTGGACTGTCCCGAGGCTATTACTGTTTCGATAAATTTCATGCCCCTCGCCCCATCTTCCACAGTTGGGAAGTCCAACATTGCTTCAGAAGGACTGCTATCGTTTATTTTTGCGAGGATTGTCGCTGAAAAATTTCTATAGATATTGGCAAATGCTTCGATGTAACCTTCCGGATGCCCGGCCGGTAAACGACTGTTGTGTTGCGCAAGTGGGACGAGATATTGTTGTCCTGCACGGAATATCTGTGCCGGTTCATTGAGCCATTTTAGCAGAAGGGTATTGGGGTCCTGCTGATTCCATTCCAAGCCTGCTTTTTCACCATATATTCTTATTTTTAAGGCATTCTCTTCCCCTGCCGCGACCTGTGAAGCCGACAATACACCTGTTGCATCATTTTCAAATCCCAGTAAGACATTCCCGTCGTCTTCTAATCGCCTTCCGTCTACGACAGTACGGAGATCTGCACATACTTTGGTTATTTTTAAACCAGAAATATATTCAGCCAAATGTGCAGCATGTGTTCCGATGTCTCCCATACAGCTGCTCAGCCCACCTTTTTCAGGGTCGGTTCGCCAGGCAGCAAGTGGCGATTCAGTCTCGATCAATGTACTGAGCCATCCCTGGGGATATTCGACCATGATTTTACGGATATTACCGAGCTTGCCGTCGCGGACTAGCTGTCGTGCTTGTTTGACCATGGGATATGCCGAATAGGTATAGGTAACGCAAAGAAGCAGTCCCGTTTCATTCACTTTCTGCTGCAATAACTCTGCTTCTTTTAACGTGAAAGTCATGGGTTTTTCCAGAAGCACATGAAAACCATTTTCGAGGGCAAGCATGGCCGGTTCGAAATGGGCAACATTTGGGGTTACAATGCTTACAAAATGCATCCGTTCGTCTGGAGGTAATTTACTTTCGCGCAGGATCATTTCTTGAAAATTTGCGTAGATTCGATCCGCCGGAAGCGAAAGTAGTGTTCCCGATTCTTTTGCTTTAACAGGATCAGAACTTAAAGCACCGCAGCATAGTTCGATCTGTCCATCTATACTCGCGGCCATGCGGTGTACGGCACCAATAAACGCATTCTTGCCACCACCTACCATGCCCATCCTGATTTTTCTGATTTCCATAATAACTTTATTTTATGCTGTTATTGGTCTGATAATCCTATCAATTTTCGGTTTAGGTCGTTGTCGCTGCCAGCAGAAGCAAAATTGTCGAATGCATGATCGCTTACCCGGATAATGTAATCCTTAATATGCTGTGCACCCTCGCGAGCCCCGTCCTCTGAATTCTTAAAGGCACATTCCCATTCCAAGACTGCCCATCCCTGGAAATTATATTGTGTCAATTTGGTAAAAATAGCCTTGAAATTTACCTGCCCATCCCCGATGGAACGAAAACGGCCGGCTCGTGCTTGCCAATTTTGGTAACCTCCGTAGACACCTTGACGGCCAGAAGGATTAAATTCTGCATCCTTTACATGAAACATTTTGATCCGCTCGTGGTAGATATCGATGAATTGTAGGTAGTCAAGGCATTGCAAGACAAAATGTGATGGATCATAGAGAATGTTCGCTCGTTTATGATAATTTACTTTCGCCAAGAACATGTCGAAACTGACGCCGTCGTGTAGATCCTCACCAGGATGAAGTTCATAGCAGAGATCCACATCGTATTGTTCGCCTGCATCCAATATGGGTAACCACATTTTTGCCAATTCGGTAAACCCTGTTTCGATCAAATTTTCTGGGCGCTGCGGCCAAGGGTATACATATGGCCACAGAAAAGCGCCGCTAAAAGTTGCTAGGGCTTTCAACTCTAGGTTGTTAGAGGCCTTGATGGCATAATGGAGCTGTTGTACAGCCCATTGTTGTCGTTCTTTTGGTTTATCATGTAGCTCTTGCGGGGCAAATGCGTCAAATAGGCTATCAAAAGATGGATTCACGGCTATCAGCTGTCCCTGGAGATGTGTCGATAATTCGGTAATCTCCAGACCGTATGATTGTACGGTAGCCTTTAGTTGCTGCGCATAATCTTTATCTTCCGCAGCCCTTTGAAGATCTATTAATCGCGCATCCCAGGTTGGTATTTGGATACCCTTATAGCCAATCGATGCTGCCCATTCACAGATGCCTTCCAGCGTATTGAAAGGTGCGTTATCTCCAGCAAATTGAGCCAAAAAAATAGCAGGTCCTTTAATTGTTGTCATACATGTTTTTTTTGTAAAAAGGCTACTCCTATAGGGAACCTTATTCGTTTGTTCGTTTTTCGTTATGTTAAGCCCAGGCTCTATCTCCTTTTTTATAAGGGACATCCCCTTCATACCTACCCGGTGCTTGGTTATAGCGGAGGGCTTGTTTATAGCCAATTTCTGAAGAGAAGTAACCCAGGAGTGTTAATTGCTTAAACATCGTGTAATAGTGATTGGGTGATTGCCCTTTTTGGAGCATATGTTCTTTGATTTCTTTATCGATAGCAGTCAGGAGGACAAGCCTTTGCTCAGCTGTGGCTTCCATGAAACCCACATCGTGCATTTTTTTGCAAGCCACATCCAATTTGTCCATCCCGTCGAGAAAGATCTGCTGATCCGGAGCTTCATAACAATCATTTACCATGATTGTCATAAACGAACCGACTTTGGCTGCTTTGGCTCCTGGACTTTTTTGTGTAGTGGGGAGTATGGTTTCAGCCACTTCGTCCAAGAATGCAACCTGTTGGGGAGTTAATTTGAGGCGTGCTTTAAGGTTGCGTTCCTCGCTGGAGCTGCAACCCGTCAAAAAAGCATTGCCGCCAATCACTGCCCCACCCGTAAGCAGGGCGATCATCTTTAAAAGTGTTCTTCTTTCCATTGGCTTAGCTATTATTTTTCTTTAGTTCATTGACTGCATGGTCTACGGCCCTCGCCGTTAGTGCCATATAAGTCAATGAAGGATTTTGGCAACCCGATGAGGTCATGCAAGCACCGTCTGTGACATATACATTAAGACAATCCCACACCTGATTCCATTTGTTGAGCACTGAAGTTTTGGGATCCAGTCCCATTCTCGCCGTTCCCATCTCGTGGATGCCATGTCCCATAGCATGGCCACCGTCCCAAGTCTTAATATTTTTTACACCTGCGATGCTCAACATCGCTTTCACTTCCGCAAGCATATCCTTGCGCATCTTCAGTTCATTCTCCTTTAGCTCAGCATCCATCGCTAGTACGGGTAGCCCCCATTTATCCTTTCGGTCTTTGTCCAGGGAGATTTTATTTTCATGGTAAGGGAGTATCTCTCCGAAAGCGGTCGCACCGATGGTCCATTGACCGGGCTCGGTGAGCGCATCCTTAAAATCACCTCCTATACTCAGTTCGGCGATATCCCTACTCCAGCCTTCGCGACTGGCACTACCTTGATAACCGAAACCACGCAGATAGTCTCTTTTGTCACTGCCAATATTGACAAATCGCGGTATATAAAATCCATTGGCTCTTTTGCCGAATATATAGCTGTCCTCGTAGCCTTCCACCATACCTGATGCACCGAGGTTGTAATGATGATCCATTACATTATGCCCCAGTTCGCCACTGCTGCTGCCCAGGCCTTCGGGCCATATATCTGTCGCGGAATTGAATAAGACCCATGTACTGTTGAGGGACGATGCACATAGAAAAACCACTTTACTTTTGAATTCGTAGGTTTGATTGGTCTCGGTATCCAACACTTCAACCCCAGTAGCCTTTTTAGTATCTTTATCGTACAATACTTGCCTGACCAGCGAATAGGGCCGGACGGTCAAGTTGCCGGTTTTCATTGCAGCGGGCAGGGTAGAGGACTGTGTGCTAAAATAGCCCCCAAAAGGACATCCTTCCCAGCATCGGTTTCTAAATTGACATTTTGATCGCCCCGGAATCAGGGCTGTTAGGTTTGCGGTTCGTCCAATGATCAGGTGTCGCTTGTCCCCATATTCTTGTTTAATACGTTTGGCGACATCTTTTTCTACGCAATTCAACTCCATGGGAGGCAAGAACTGTCCATCGGGAAGGTGTGCGATATTTTCGATGGATCCGCTGATTCCAGCAAATTTTTCAACATGGTCATACCAGGGGGCCACATCATGATAGCCAATTGGCCATGGGACAGCGATTCCATCCCGGGCGTTGGCTTCGAAGTCCATTGGGCTAAATCTATAGGACTGCCGACCCCATAGGGTAGAGCGTCCGCCCATACGGTAGCTACGCCACCAGGTGAAGGGTTTCAGTTCGGTATATGGACAATCTTCTTCGTTTACCCAGCCGTCCATAACCGCTTCTGAGGCCGCCCATCCGCGATGAATAACGGGGTATTTTTGTTTCTGTTCTATCGTCGTCCGTCCGCGGTGTGGGAGATCCCAGGGTTCCCGTAGCGCAGATTTATAATCTTTGATGTGCTCGTAGGGGCCGCCACGTTCCAACATCAGTACTTTCAAGCCCTTTTCACAAAGCTCTTTTGCGGCCCATCCGCCACTGATACCAGAGCCTACGACAATGGCATCATAGGTATTCGCTTCCATACTTTATTTTTATTGAAGTTGTGTTCATAATTAGTTTTTGGGTTTATAAGGTATTGCGGTATCCGCATACTGTTCAAAAGTGGTACCCTTATCTTAAGATAAATTTACAGCATCGACCAACCATCATTCAACTGCTATTTCAATAAAAAAATATGTTATCTTGTCATTTTTTTTGTTTTTAATTGTATATTATCTGTTTAGATAGCAGATGTATTTGCTATAAACCGTTTGTTATGAAAACACTGATCCAGAAAATACATGTTGAAGAACAATATTCGTTCGCTTGTCGGATGTATAGAACTCCGAATTTTGAAACGGCTTGGCATAGGCACCCCGAGTGTGAACTGATTGTAATCACGGCAGGGAATGGTACTGCACTTATCGGCGATTATATCGGCGATTACAAGCCGGGTGACGTGTTTTTTCTCAGCTCAGACCTGCCACATTGGTTTCGCAAATCTAAGCAGGACGCTATTGGCAGTGCAATCGTCGTTCATTTCCTAAAGGATTTTTTAGGGGATGCTTTTTTATCCTTGCCTGAAATGCATGTAATTGCTGGATTATTGAAAAATGAGAGCATGGGAATCCGACTCCAAGGAAGCAGTGGGCAGAATATTGCTCATATGATCCGACAAATAGAAAATATGGAGGGACTTGAGCGGATTCAGTTACTATTGAAATGCTTGGAACAGATCGGATTATCTGAAGAACAAAAAGTGATTACGATCGCGTTTGATACTTTTGCCGGCGGTGCGGAAAACGTGTTGATAGAAACAATAATAGATTACTCCTTCAAGAATTTCTTAAATCCGGTTTCGTTGAAAGAAGTCGCCGCCAATACAAATATGTCCGTTTCGGCATTTTGTCGTTTCTTTAAGAAGAACATAAAAAAGAGTTATTTTGATTTTATTAAGGAACTCCGGATCGGACATGCATGTAAACTGTTACGCGATACGGACCGGCCTATTTTGGATATCTGTTATAATAGTGGCTATAACAGTTGGGCACATTTCAGCAAACAATTTAAGGTGGTGACTAAGGTGTCTCCCTTAAAGTATAGAAAGCAATTTCGTACGGGATAGTCCTTTAAAAAAATAAGCCACATTAGCATTGAATGTGGCTTATTTAGTGGAGCTGGAGAGATTCGAACTCTCGTCCAGTCATGGTACTGTATACGCTTTCTACATGTTTAGCTTCTCTTTGATTGTCGGGCGAGGGAAGGTGAGTCGCTTACCTATACCGTACGCCGTAGTTGCTGTTTCTCACAAGTGCTTAGCAACATCACACTTGCCAGTTCTATCGTTCGATGCCCCGAATGTTAAACCAAAGAACAGGATCTAACGGGACAAATAGCTATGTTAAGTCTAACTTAAGCAGCTAAGGCGTAGTTTTCTTCGCCAGTTATAATTCTGAAAGTTCAGATTAAAGTGCTCTACTAACAACGCACTACATGCTTACATAACCGTCTCCATCCTGTCAATTCCGGTCAACCCCAATTATGTCCTACAAAGATACAGCTTTTTTGATGATAAATCAACACCAACCTATTTTTATTGGCATTACAACATCCTAAAATATCGGCATAGGAACACATGTTCATTTTATAACAGGCATAACGGATGCTGCGGAGCTGTTAAACATAACTTGGTATACTACGGTAAATTCAACTGCTATGAACGCTAAGGCAGCAAAATTTAAAATGAGATATTGATCTTATTCTCGCCCTGTATTTGGTCGTCTTCTTGTGTAGTGAATTTGCTTAGTGTTATTTTTTTGCCATCAATAGCACAGACAAATGTATCGGTGCTCTCATCAATTATCTTTCCTTTTTCCTGGTAGAATGCTTTCACTTTGTCGAAAGAGTCGGATGTAAATAAAAATAGGTCCCCAACTGGATTATTAGCTTGATCTGTAGAAAAGTTGTAGTAAGTAATTTTGCCATTGGGATACATGGGGATTAGTTTACATAGAACATCGGGAGCTGTTTCCGTTATGGCATCTCTAAAATAATAGTCCCTTCCACCTTTATCGTTTGGTGTGCCCTCGGCGGCAGAACTATCTTCAATATAATTGATCAGCAATGCCGCGCCTATCAGTATGGGAAGCCCGATTAAAATGCACTTGAAGAAAAATTTACGACGATTTTTATCTCGGAATAAGAAGTTGATTTCATTCATATTGTGGAAACGTTTGAATTGAGTCTAATTTTTATCTTTTTGAAGAATTAATAAATGGTGAAGATAGTAAAATCTTTGTAATTTGTGACAGTCAGGTTGCTAGGGGATTCCGGGGAGAAGATTTTTTTTAACAATAAACGGGGTATGCTTGACATAGCCTAGTCTCAGTTAAACTTTGAAATTCGGAATGAGCATTCAATGTTGTAGGGTAGGTCTAAGTTGCGTGATCAATTGTGGAAAGGGAATTTTAAAGAATAAGGTCCAAACCCGTTATGGAACTTGGACCTTATTCGATCATTGGACAGAATTTCTAAACTATCATTATTATTGATCAAAAATGACTTTGATACAGTTTTTTATTTTAATAATCCCGCGCGTTTAAGTAGGGGTTCGACAGATGGTTCCTGGCCTCTAAAGCGCTTGTAAAGTACCATTGGGTGTTCAGTTCCTCCTTTGGATAAGATATTTTCTTGAAATTTATGCGCAATTTCGGCGTTAAAAATGCCATTTTGTTTGAAGTAATCAAAGGCATCAGCGTCCAGTACTTCGGCCCACTTGTAACTGTAGTAGCCAGAGGAATACCCCCCGTTGAAAATATGGGAGAAAGCAGTGCTCATAGCGTTATCTTTCACGTCGGGATATAACTTCGTGGATGCGAATTGTTCATCTTCGAATGATTTCAAATCAGCAATGCCACTCGGGTCTTGCCCATGCCAGCCCATATCCAATAAGCCAAAGCTCAGCTGGCGCATCGTAGCCATTCCTTCCAGAAAAGATGCACTCTCACGGATTTTTTCCACGAGCTCCATTGGTATTACTTCGCCTGTTTCATAATGTTTGGCAAACAATTCTAGTGCCTCTTTTTCGTAACACCAGTTTTCCATTACCTGACTTGGTAACTCGACAAAATCCCAATAGACAGATGTACCGGATAAAGTTGGATAGATCGTATCCGCCAACATCCCATGTAGGGCATGTCCGAATTCGTGAAACAGTGTCGTTACTTCCTGAAAGGTCAACAAGGAAGGTTTCGTAGCTGTAGGGCGGGTGAAATTACATACAATGGATACATGAGGACGTTCTTTTTTTTCATTTTGTACATACTGCGGTTTGAAGGAGGTCATCCAGGCACCATTGCGTTTCCCTTTGCGTGGAAAGAAATCGGCATAGAATATAGCGACTAGCTCACCATTATCTTTGGTGACTTCAAAAGTCTGTACTTCTTCATGATAGGTGTCAATATCGTTGACTTCTTTGAAATTGATGCCAAATAGGCGGTGGGCAACCTCAAATGCACCGTCTAGGACATTCTCAAGCTTAAAATAGGGTTTCAGCTTTTCATCATCCAGGTTAAAGCGCTCCTGTTTTAGTTTTTCCGCATAGTAAGCGCCATCCCATTTCTCCAGCTGTTCAATCCCGTCCAGTTTCTTGGCAAAAGCACCTAATTCGGCAAATTCTTGCTGTGCAGCAGGTTTTGCTTTCCCCAGCAAATCATTCAAAAACGTGGTTACTTTTGTCGGATTTTGTGCCATGCGTTCAGCTAGTACAAAATCTGCATGGGTTGCATAACCTAATAATTTAGCACGTTCAAAACGTAGTTTTACGATTTTCAACACGTTTTCCACGTTGTTGTATTCATTGTCCTGAAAAGCCTTGCGTCCTGCTGCCAAAGTGATCTCCTTCCGCAATGCGCGATTATCTGCATAAGTGACAAAAGGAAGATAACTTGGGAAATCCAAGGTAAATAACCAACCCTCTTTTTCATTGGCTTTGGCTAAAGCATGGGCTGCCTCAATGGCTCCCTCCGGAAGTCCTGCCAGATCCTTCTCTTGGGTAACCAGGAGCTGATAGGCGTTGGTCTCCGCAAGAACATTCTCGCCGAATTTTAATTTTAAGAGCGATAGTTCGGCATCAATCGTACGTAACTGTTCTTTCTGCTCATCGTTCAATAACGCGCCATTTCGCACAAAATCTTTATAGGATTTCTCTAACAAAGTGGTTTGTTCTGCGGTAAGTGACAGCTGATCCTTTTGCTCATAGACTGCTTTTACACGTTTGAAAAGGTCAAAGTTTAAGGTGATGTCATTACCTAAAGCGGATAATTTAGGGGCAACATCTTGGGCGATCTTTTCAAGTTCATCATTGGTCTCCGCAGAATGTAAGTTGAAAAAGATGCTGGATAAACGATCTAAGGTCTGTCCAGAATAGGACATCGCTGCAATGGTATTATCAAATGTGGCTGGTTCGGGATTATTGACGATAGCGTCAACTTCATCTTTTGTCCTTTGAATTGCACGATCAAATGCAGGGATATAATCTTCGTTCTTTATTTGTGAAAACGGAGCGGTACCGTGCTTCGTTTCGAATTTTTCTGTTAAAATACTCATAGAGGTAAATGTAATAAATATTTGCTTGAAGCGCTAAAACCAATGTAAATTATGTGCTGAGAATGATATTTCCAGAAAATGGCTATCTTCGGAGCATGAAATTAAGAAGGATGTATTTACAGATCTTAGCTTTGATGATTGCTCTGGTACCGATGGTGGGATATGCGCAACGGGACTGTGATTCCTTGAAAATGGAAGTGCCAACTTTTTGCAAGCTTCTGGATGACGAGGCCCGAGTGGAATTTTCGAAAGATTATGCTAAAATCGCTGCCTGTATGGAGATTGACTCTGTCACGGAGATGTTGCTGGGCTATGATCTGGTCAAAATGAAAGCCTTGCAATTGCAACGGGAAAAAAATAGACTTTTCACTTACGGTGACTGGATGGATATGGTGACGGAACTGAAAGCAGGAAAGGAATACCAAAATGCGGCAGAGATGATGCAATTGATCCAGCATAGGATCAATCGTCCGGATTGGGAGCAATTACTGAAGCTAATGAAAACTAGCTTGCTGCCCAGTCACCTGGAGGCCCTTGAGCTTGATAAAGTAGAAAAATTACTTTTTGACCCGAAAAATAAAGAAAAGAAATTCATTGAGGTAATGGAACACATTAGGTAAAGAAGATCTGTGATCATAGTCTCCTGAAGGAAATATAGTAAAGTATATAAAAATGGGCTGTCCAGTTTTCCTGAACAGCCCATTTTCAATGTTTAATACTGATTATGCTAGTTTGCCTAATGCTGCTTTAATGCGCTTTAATGCTTCGATCAAACTTTCGTCTGAAGCGGCATAAGATAAGCGAATGTAGTTGTCATTACCAAAAGAGTCACCGCCTACAGTAGCGACGTGACCAACATTCAATAAATATAAAGCGAGATCAGATGAGTTTTTGATGATATTGCCGTCTTGGTCTTTCTTGCCAAAGAAGGATGAAATTTCAGGGAAGAAATAGAATGCGCCTTCTGGAAGATTGGTACGTACACCTGGGATATCACTCAATAGATCGTAAACCAATTGGCGGCGGCGCGCAAAAGCTTCTTTCATTTTATTGACTGACTCTAACCCTTGTTCATAGGCAACAATCCCTGCACGTTGTGAAATTGAGCAAGTTCCAGATGTTGTCTGTCCTTGCAATTTATCATTTGCCGCAGCAATTGTCTTGTTGGCTGCAATATAGCCCAAACGCCAGCCTGTCATGGCAAAGGCTTTTGAAAAACCATTGATGATAATAACGCGATCTTTGATGTTGTCAAACTGTGCAATGGACTCGTGTTTATCCACAAAGTTGATGTGCTCATAGATCTCGTCAGATAGAATAAATACCTGCGGGTGCTTTTCGAAAACTTTAGCCAATGCTGCTAATTCATCTTTACTATAAACTGTCCCTGTTGGATTGTTTGGTGAAGAGAACATAAACAATTTGGTTTTTGGCGTAATAGCCGCTTCCAATTGCGCTGGCGTAATCTTAAAGTTATTGTCGATTTCTGTACTGATAAATACTGATTTTCCCTCGGCTAAAACAACCATTTCAGAGTAAGATACCCAGTACGGTGTAGGAATAATGACTTCATCACCTGGGTTGATCAATGTTAAGATCACATTAGACAGGGATTGTTTTGCACCTGTTGAAACGACGATCTGCGAAATATCATAGTCCAGATTATTCTCTGTCTTCAATTTATTTACGATCGCCTGACGCAATTCAGGGTATCCCGGTACTGGCGAATAACGTGTCCAGTTTTCATCCAAGGCCTTCTTTGCTGCATCTTTTACATGTTCAGGAGTGTTAAAATCAGGTTCACCTACGCTAAGGCTGATTACATTAACGCCTTTTGCTGCTAATTCGCGGCCCAACTTGGTCATTTTAAGTGTAGCCGATTCGGACAAATTATTTATCCTGTCTGATAAGTATGATGATGTGCTCATGGTGAGACAAAGATATTATATACGTTGCAAATAATTGTGTTTATTTTTGAAAATTTACAAAGAAAAGGGTGGTTTTTATTGGGGCTTTGGTAATAAAAAGCAATTGTCGCGATTTAGCCCATCAATATCGACTTTTTTTGATGTTGATGTGTAAAACTAATCAATTTGATTTGACGTTATATCTTTACCTTTGCCTTACAAAATGCAGATCATGTCGAGACAAACAAGATTGGTTTTATTATCGCTGTTTACAGGAATAGGTTTAATGATTATTAAGTTTGTTGCCTATTTTCTAACAGATTCCAGCGCTATCTTTACAGATGCTGCCGAAAGTATCGTCAATGTGATCGCTTCTGGTTTCGCTTTCTACAGTATCTATCTTGCTGCGCAACCTAAAGATGAAAATCATCCCTATGGTCATGGCAAAGTCGAGTTTTTCTCCGTTTTCCTTGAGGGAGGACTGATTTTTATTGCTGGAGCGATTATTTTAGCCAAAGCCTGTTATAATATCTTTTTTCCGGCAGAAATCACTCATCTCGAACAGGGGATCTACTTGATCGGAATTACCTCGCTGATCAATTTTGCTGTGGGATTTTATATCATGAAAAGGGGACGCGTTCTGGGATCTATTACCTTGGTAGCCGATGGTAAACATCTCCAGGTGGATGCTTATAGCACGATTGGCTTGATATTAGGCTTATTCTTGATGAAGCTGACAGGTTTCCAATGGATCGACGTAGTGATCTCCATTATATTGGGTCTCTTTATCTTGTTTAATGGCTACAAATTGCTTCGACAGTCTATTGGTGGACTGATGGATGAATCAGATACCGAGCTTGTGCAGGATGTGGTAGCGATTTTGGAACGTAATCGTAAGCCTGAGTGGATTGATGTGCATAATCTTAGGGTGCAGCGCTATGGCAACGAACTGCATGTCGATTGTCACCTGACTTTGCCAAGTTACCTCGATCTAGTGAAAGTACATGATGAGATTTCAGCTGTCGATAAAATAGTTAATAAGGAAATGTCCGTGCGTACCGAGTTTTTTGTCCATGCGGATCCTTGTCTCCCGCAATGTTGCCGTTATTGCCAGGTTGCAGACTGCCCAATACGTTCGGAGCGGTTTAAGGGGAAAATCGCCTGGGATATGGATAAGGTGACCCGCAACCAGAAGCATTTTTCCTACGCCGTAGCAGACTAGAAATGAAAATGCTTTTTGCCTGTGCATCATGCGCATAGCAAAACTTTTTGTCCGCCTCCAGTCCGCAAACGAAAAATATACTTGATTCTATAAATATGTATAAAAAAAGGTATCTTTGCCTTTTAGCAAAAGAGTTTAAAAATCCTATATGAAGCACATTCGTAATTTCTGTATTATTGCGCATATTGACCATGGCAAAAGTACTTTGGCAGACCGCCTTTTAGAGTATACCAATACCATTAGTCAGCGCGAGGCACAGGCACAATTACTTGATAATATGGATTTGGAACGTGAACGTGGTATTACGATCAAGAGTCACGCCATCCAAATGAATTATAAAAAAGATGGTCAGGAATATATTTTGAACCTGATTGATACTCCTGGACACGTTGACTTTTCTTATGAAGTATCCCGTTCTATCGCCGCCTGTGAAGGGGCATTGTTGATTGTGGATGCCTCACAAGGTATTCAGGCACAGACAATTTCAAACTTATATTTGGCTTTGGAGCATGACTTGGAAATCATCCCGATCTTAAACAAGATGGATCTTCCAGGGGCCATGCCCGAAGAGGTGAAAGATCAAATTGTTGATCTGATCGGTGGTGAACGTGAGGCAATTATTCCTGCTTCGGGAAAGACAGGCCTTGGGGTACCAGATATCCTGGAAGCCATTGTTGAACGTATACCACATCCTGTGGGGGATGCTGATGCACCGTTACAGGCCTTGATTTTTGACTCGGTATTTAATTCATTCCGTGGGATCATGGCTTATTTCAAAGTTGAAAATGGCGAGATCCGTAAAGGGGATAGAGTAAAGTTCGTGGCGACAGGCAAAGAATATTTTGCGGATGAGATCGGTACTTTGAAGCTTAATCAGGTGCCAAAAGAAGTCATTAAAACCGGGGATGTAGGGTATATTATTTCTGGTATCAAGGAAGCACGTGAAGTGAAAGTAGGGGATACCATTACACACAAAGATCGCCCTTGCGGTCAAGCGATCCAAGGATTTGAGGAAGTAAAACCAATGGTCTTTGCCGGTATCTATCCTGTAGATACAGAAGACTACGAGGAATTACGTGAATCAATGCACCGCCTGCAGTTGAACGACGCTTCTTTGGTGTTTGAACCTGAATCCTCAGCCGCCTTAGGTTTTGGTTTCCGTTGTGGTTTCTTGGGTATGCTCCACATGGAGATTATTCAGGAGCGTTTGGAAAGAGAGTTTGACATGACGGTAATTACTACCGTTCCCAACGTATCTTACAAAGCGTATATGACGAAGGATAAGGAAGAAGTGATCGTGCACAACCCGTCGGACTTACCTGATCCAAGTAAATTAGATTCGATCGAAGAACCTTATATCAAGGCGAATATCATTACCAAATCGGACTTTGTAGGGCCGATCATGTCGCTGTGTATTCAAAAACGCGGTACGATCATGAATCAGCATTACCTGACTTCGGACCGTGTAGAATTGGTTTTTGAAATGCCAATGGGTGAGATCGTATTTGACTTTTATGATAAGTTGAAAACAATTTCCAAAGGATATGCTTCATTTGACTATCACCAGATCGGTTACCGTACTTCGGATCTTGTTAAATTGGATATCCGGTTGAACGATGAGCCTGTAGATGCATTGTCTTCTTTGATCCACCGAAGTAATGCCTACGATTTCGGTAAGAAAATCTGTGAGAAATTGAAAGAATTGCTCCCGCGCCAACAATTTGAAATCCGGATCCAGGCGTCTATTGGTGCGAAGATTATCGCCCGTGAAACGATCTCTGCATTA
The DNA here is from genome assembly GCF_002472835.1 of Sphingobacterium sp. UBA7249. NCBI lineage: Bacteria > Pseudomonadati > Bacteroidota > Sphingobacteriia > Sphingobacteriales > Sphingobacteriaceae > Sphingobacterium > Sphingobacterium sp. UBA7249. The sequence goes on from NZ_DKST01000030.1 coordinate 132,170, forward strand.
CGTAAGGATGTAACCGCGAAATGTTATGGTGGTGATATCTCCCGTAAACGTAAATTGTTGGAAAAACAGAAGAAAGGTAAAAAACGCATGCGTCAGGTTGGGAACGTAGAAATTCCACAATCTGCATTTATGGCGGTATTGAAATTGGATTAATAACATTTTAAATTATACAAAATAAAGGAGCTCTTGGGCTCCTTTTAAATACAATCAAATCTCCTAAACATGAATCTATTAGATGGTAAACTAGTTTCCGAAAAAATTAAAGAGCAGATTGCTCTGGATGCGGCTGAATTTACAACTCAAACGGGTCGGAAACCGCATTTAGTAGCTATCCTAGTTGGTAACGACGGTGGTAGCGAGACTTATGTGGCCAGCAAAATGCGTAATTGTCAATTGGTCGGCTTTGAATCGACAAACATTCGTTATGATGAGACAATCACTGAAGAGGAATTGATCGCCAAGGTCAAAGAAATCAATAAAGATGATTCTATCGACGGTCTGATCGTTCAATTACCGTTACCAAAACATATTGATCCAGACAAGATTACTGAAGCAATTGATTACCGTAAGGATGTGGATGGATTTCATCCGGTCAACTTGGGTCGGATGCAGCGTAATCTTCCTTGTTTTATTCCAGCGACACCTTATGGTATTATGTTGATGCTGGATTACTATAAGATCGAGACAGCAGGCAAACATGCCGTAGTCGTAGGCCGAAGCAATATTGTTGGTTCGCCAATGAGTATTTTACTAGCACGTAATGCTAACCCAGGGAACTGCACCGTGACCTTAACGCATAGCCGTACAAAAGATCTGAAAACGGAGGTACTGCGTGGAGATATCGTGGTGGCAGCTATCGGTAGAAAGAATTTTGTTACTGCTGATATGGTGAAAGAGGGGGCTGTGGTAATTGACGTGGGTATCAACAGAGAGACATCCACTGAAACAAAGTCAGGATTTAAATTATACGGCGATGTGGACTTTGAGCATGTGGCACCTAAAGCGTCCTGGATCACTCCAGTACCGGGTGGTGTGGGCCTGATGACCATTGTAGGATTATTGAAAAATACATTGGAGGCTGCAAAGGGAACAATTTATCCGAAGCACTAAGTTTGTCTATTTGGCATAGAAGTTGTAAATTAAAGACTAATTAATCATATAATTACAAACTTACATGAGAATATCATGTGGTTGATGGGAGTCCAAAATGGATAAATATAACCTCATGATATCTTCTTGCCATTAAAAAACAAATATTCTAATGAAATTATCATGATTTATTCAAGCGAGTGTAATGCATTCATAAATTGAAAGAAAGACAGTTTGTGAGTAAATAATTACACAGGGTAATGAATAAACCTGATGGCTTTATCAAAAAAAAAAAATTAAACGGATGAAAAAAATTGCACTTTTAGCGGTAGTAGCAGGAGCATTGGTAATGTCTTCTTGCAACAATTCAGAGAAAAAAGCGTCAGATTCGACTGATACTGCACAAACAGTAGGCGATCATGTAGATGCAGCGATTGCAGATTTAAAGAACGCCGAAGAAAGCGCGCGTTTGAAAGCTGAGGAAGCAAAAAAAGCTTTAGATGAAGCAATTGCCAAAGGTGATAAAGCTGCTGAAGAGAAAGCGCGTGCTGCTTCTGAGGAGGCTAATACCGCTTGGGAAAAAACTAAAACTGCTTTGCGTGACGCTGGTCAGGATGTGAAAGAAGGATTGAAAGACGCAAAAGATGCTACGGTAGACGCTGCAAATACAGCTGCCGATAAGACTAAAGATGTAGCGAAAGATGTAGCGGACGGCACTAAAAAAGTGGCTGAGGATGTTGCTTCGGGTACAAAAGAGGCAGCTAAAGATGTGAAAGATGCTTTTAAAAAGTAGATGACAGCATTAGCTGCAAAACAAATAATCTTAGTGAATAGTTGAAAAACGAATTCGCTTATAATACCATTAAGAGAAAGAAATAGGGAACATAAAGTTCCCTATTTCTTTATACCCACTGCTGCTTACATAATAAATTGGCTGATCCGATTTTTTTGCAGTTTGGTTAAAAGCCCGTTTAGCGGATGCAACGAAAAGCCATACCGTTTGCAAGATTACAACGAATGTCTACGGATTCACTGTATATCTTTTGTATTTTACTTATTGTAGTAATCCCATAGTAGTTTGGAAAGTTTGCGTGTCAACACTTCTGCTCCATTGGTTTTACCCCAACTCTGGTCCTGATTGTTTTTGGTGAATATACTGAATACATAATCGCCTTTGGGTGCATTGACCAACATTACTTCACTACGTACATCATCCAAGGATCCTGTTTTGGATGCGGCCTTTACGGTCGCTGGAATTTGAGAGAGCCCTCTTTCATCATAGAACATATTGCCTAGAAAGCGATACATACGATCGGAGGATTTTTCCGAAATTACCTTGCCCTGACGGATCAAGGTAAGGAGATCGGCTATCTCTTTTGGGGTGGTTTGTCCCCAGCCATAATTTTCCCAGTCCCCTTTTCTGCCTTCTGTCTGTGAGTTGACACGGGTATGTGCTAGTTGGAGGTCGGTCATTAATTTATTGATGGCTATTCCGCCACCAGCAAGTTTTTGGTTCCAGATGCTAGTGACATTGTCACTATAGGAGAGCATTAGGGCAATCAACGTTTTGAGGTCAACTTTACTGCTATCTTTAAAAAATTGCATCAAGCCTGATCCTCCATATTTCTGAGTTTCACGATAGATAAATTCTTGATCCAATTGCAGTTCTCCTTTTTCAATTTTATCAAATACACCAATCAAAATTGGGATCTTGACGATACTAGCTGTAGGAAAGATAGTGTCGGCTCCGATGTTCACTTCCTTGTGTTTCTTGAGATCGTGTACATAAATGCCTACGTCTCCCTGAAAACCAAGAATAAGCTTCTTAATTTGTTTTTCAAGTTTTTTATCAGTGCTTCGTTTTTGCCCGAAAGAGCATAATGATAGAAATAGTAACGTAAATGATAGGAAAATTTTACTCATAGTCAGGACTTTATGTGTATTAAATGTGGTGAATAATCGTTATTTTTATTGTTCAGTGGGCTTAAGTTATGAAATATCCACGATTGGAAGCAAAAACAGGAATGAAAATAACCTGGATATTTGATATTCCCATACAAAGTCAGATTATTGCATATGAAATTATTTATGATTTTGATCGGTTGCAAACCGAAAAATAGACGTACAGAACAGCATGATATTTTTTTCGGAATCGGAAATGAACTTAAGGATTTTATAGACCCAATCAAAGATTTTTGGCCTGATGCCGATGGTAAAATCCATATTGATGCTTATCGGATTGTCAATAAGATCGGAGAGTATGAAATTACGGTCATTGAAAAAAATGATTCGACAATTTCAGATACGGAATTGAAGTTGTTTTTTGTCAATCTGGGGGGATATAAGCCAAATGAGTTTGATGAATTTCATTATAAAGAACTCATAGTCGCACCTAATTTGGCAAAGGCCACTGAGAAGGCTAAGCGAACCGTTTTCTGGAAGCATCATAGCAGTGCTCATATTGATGATAAGTATGGTTTGGATGTTGACGATATTTATGAAATTGAAGATCTCTTGCTTGTTGCAGATAAGGAAAAATATCATATTCAGATTGTACCGAGAGCCGGATTGAAGGAAGATGTCATTGCAAATGGGTATTTTAAACTGAGCGCTTTATAAGATGGTGCAAAGGTTATAGTCAGATAGATTGTTAAGTTATAAAAATAGGGGACTTCTTTTTTAGAAGCCCCCTATTTTTATATGAAGTTGCAGTATTTTAGCAGCTGTGAGTATTATTGAATATGTTGTTGATCCCTGTGCTGTTTACGGATAACACTATGCTTTTTGCCATAGACGAAGTAAATCAATAGACCTATGGCCAGCCAGACTGCTAGACGCTCCCAGCTTTCAATAGGCAAAGAGGCCATCATTAATACACAGACTATAATCCCCATGATCGGAACAAATGGAACCAAAGGTGTTTTGAATGGACGTTCTAAATTAGGATCAGATTTACGTAGGACCAATATCCCTACGCAGACCAATGTGAAGGCAAATAAGGTGCCGATACTCACCATGTGACCTAGGTCGGAAACTGGGACGAATCCAGCGAAGATACTTACAAATACCATGAATATAGCATTTGTTTTCCAAGGAGTCTGTCTTTTTGAAAGATCAGAAAATACTTTAGGAAGTAAACCATCCTTACTCATCGAATAAAATACCCGGCTTTGTCCAAGTAGCATGACGAGAATAACAGAGGTATAACCTGCAATAATCGTAATAATCAAAGCTGTATTGAGAAAATGATATCCTGTCTTCGCAAACGCTGTAGCGACTGGCTTGGCATCCCCCTTAAACATGGTGTAATTTTCAATGCCTGTCATTACGTATGAGAATAATACATAAAGAAGGGTGCAAATAATTAACGAGCCGATGATACCAATTGGCATGCCCTTTTTCGGATTTTTTGCTTCCTGGGCAGCCGTACTAACCGCATCAAAGCCAATGAAAGCAAAAAATACAACCCCTGCTGCGCGCAAAACACCACTAATCCCAAAATGACCAAAGTCATCGCTCTTTAGAAAGGTCCATAAGCTTTGTTGACCATTTTTGACCATCTCCTCGCCCGCGTTTGTTGGGATAAATGGATTGTGATTAGCTGGGTTGATGAAGCTCCATCCTAATGCGATAAAAATTAAAACAACACCTACTTTTAAAATAACTAATACATTATTTACGGTCGATGACTCCTGCGTGCCCCGCATCAAAAGCAAAGAAAGTAAGCACACGATAATAATCGCAGGCAAATTAACCATGCCGCCTTCCCATGGACCCTTCAGCAACATGTCGGGCAAATGGATATGGAATATCATGAGGAGCTGATTGAAATATTGAGACCAACTGACAGCAACAGTAGCTCCTGCCAAAGCATACTCCAATACAAGATCCCAACCAATGATCCAAGCTACGAATTCACCCATGGTGGCATAAGAATACGTGTAGGCACTTCCAGCGACAGGAATCATGGATGCAAATTCAGCATAACAAAGACCTGCGAAAGCACAACCAACGGCGGCGATAATGAAAGATAAGATAACAGCTGGGCCAGCATTCTCGGCAGCGGCAATTCCGGTTAAGGAAAATAGTCCCGCTCCAATGATGGCTCCAACGCCTAAGGCAATCAGTCCTGTACTGGACAGTGTTCTCTTTAGCGTATGTTCACCATTTTCATTTGCCTCAGCGATCAGTTGAGGAATCGATTTTTTAAATAGCATAGGATTAATTCTTTACGATTATTTAGCTTTTTAATTGTTTAATTAATGTCAAATATAAATGATATCAACGACAAAAGGGAAGATTGCGCTTCCCTTTTGTGATAAAATTTCATATTAAATATAAATCAAACGATTGTATAGCTATTAGTACGCGGCTGTAAAACGTTTGTTGATAAACTGTTTATTCGCAATCTCGTCAACTATCGCAACAGCAAGATCCTCAACAGATAATCTTGAGCGACCTTCTTGATCAAAAATAGGCGTATCCAATCCAGTTCGGTATTTTCCAGTTCGTGTACCGGCTGCCTGTGGGTTCATCTCTATCGCAGGACTGATCATTGTCCATTCAAGTTGATCTTCCTTGCGGATGGTATCCAGGTAATCGGCTGCCGCTAAGGCACCAGGTTTAATTTCTTGCGGAAATTCAGGTGAATCGACTAGACGATTGCCCTCAATTAATAAACTTCCAGCTCCACCTACAACAATAAAACGTTTCACATCGGCATCTTTAACAGCCTGTTGGATGGCTAAAGCACCCTTAGTAAAGTCTTCGTAAAGGTTAGGGTTGGTCCAACCCGCATTAAACGCCGAAATAACTACATCTGCACCTACTAAAGCGTTAACCAATTGTCCATGGTTGTTGATGTCAACAGCTACTTTTTTTATGTTGTCATTCGATGGAATGCTTTCTATATGGCGAGCGAGTGCTACGACTTCGTAGTTTCGGTCAACCAATTCTTTGACAAGATGTGCTCCTACAAATCCTGTGGATCCAATTACTGCTACTTTCATGTGTTTTTAATTAAATGTTCTGCTAAAATCAGCCAGCGCCATTTTTTCCAAACGTTGTACAATATCAGTGTCGACTTCCTGATAAAGAACCTGTAATTTGGCATTGATGTTTTTACCGACAATACAAGCTGGATTGGGGTTGTTGAATTTACCCGATAACTCATTTTGTTTGGTACTATGATAAATGTCTGCAAGGGTAATGTGCTCTTTTTTATTATTTATGCGAATCCCACCGCCTTTGCCCTCTTTACTGATTAATAAGGATGCTGCTTTTAGGGAGGCAATTTCCTTGCGTACGACAACAGCATTTACCTGAATGCTTGAAGCAATGTATTCAGAGGAAAGCCATTGTTCGGGCTCCTCCAATTGTGCTAAGACCATAATATGTAAAGCTGTTGCAAACCTCAAGTTGTGTAACATCCCGTTGCTGATTTAATTTTGATAACACAAAGTAATGGAAAAGGTTTTAAACTGAAACAAAAAATATTACAGTTTAAAACCTTCTGACAATTATATGATAAAAATCTTTGTTTTTTATTTTTTCTCGTTAAATTTTTTGTAACTATCCATTACGTAGACCCGTAATGTTTCTTGGCTGCTGTTTTGGATAAACTTATAGGAAGGTCTGAACCTTTCTTTAAACAGGGCTAATTCGGAACCGTCAAGTGGTGTCAACTCTTTGATGAGATTATCGGTAAACTTACGGTCAATGGCTCTCTTTTCCAGTTCAGCTACGAGAAGTTTGTAGTTTGAGCGGGCCTGTTTTCCTTCCTTGCTGAATATACGGCTTGGAGAGATCCGGATCCCACCACGGTTTTGGCTAGCGTCCGAATACTTTCCAGCTATTTTCTCCCGTTGAATTTCAGCAGCAAGTCTACTGTCGGTCATTCGTTCAACGATTACTTGATTCAATTCAATAGGGTTATTTATTCTGTTTAAATAGATTCTCCGCAAGCTCGTATCATAGATAAAAACAGTATCTTGTTCGTATCCCGTTGCCTTGATCAAGAGCAGGTCGTTAATACTGGCATCGATCGTAAACGATCCATCCTTGTCGGTATGGACTTCTGTTTTGCTTCGTAAATTCTGGATCTGCGCAGCTCCTATCTTCTCTCCGCTGACAAGCTCCATAATAATGCCTTTGGTTTTTTCCTGCGCAAATAGTTGTCCACTGAACAACGTTATCAATAAGCAGCTTAGAATCGTTTGTATGACTTTCATGGGGATATAATATATATACATAAATGAGCTCGTTGCATTTCGGCTAGCATAATGAAACCATTTTAAACATTTTTTGATATATTCGTAATGGCTTCATATGGTCCAATTTTCTTATCAAAAATAACGAATAGATTTTGAATTATAACCCTAATTTGCCTTCCAGGTATTATTGTCCGGATTCTTGTCTGGCATTACGTCATCAGGATCTAACTGGACAGACAGCAGGGCTTCGTTCGTAGAGATCTTAAACTGCCATACATTATTTCTTTCCCAGACTTCCACAGGTAGTTTTTTTCTTATTTTTTTGCCCGATACGGTAGTAGCCTCAACAATAATAGGCATTGGTAATTTTTCGAGATTCTCTACGGTAACCAACGCGCCCAGCAGGGGTTGATTGTTGACATAGGAAACGGATTTAATGGCTTGATCCATTTGCCAGTTGTTAACAAACCAACCACGCCAGAACCAATTGAGGCTTTCCCCGGTTCCGTTTTCGATCGCTTTAAAGAAATCTTCGGGTGTTGGATGTTTATAGGCCCATTCCTGAATATATTTTTTAAAGGCATAATCAAAGCGTTCTTTGCCAATGATTTCGTTGCGCAACAGTTTAAGTCCATAGGCTGGTTTATAATAAACAAGGGCGCCAATGTTGCGCTCTTTCATATTTTGAGGCGTACTCATAATTGGCTCGAGATTTTGTGAGGTAAAGATATATGGACGACTAGCCTGCTGGCGATAATACTCGCCATTATTGAATTCTTGCGTTGCCAGTTCATTGATAAAAGTATTAAATCCCTCATCCATCCAACCATGCTCACGTTCGTTAGATGCGACAATCATTGGAAACCAGTTGTGGCCAAACTCATGGTTGGTAACACCCCAAAGAGAAGCTGCTTTCGCTTGGTTCCCACAGAATGACAAGGCTGGATATTCCATTCCACCTACGTTAGAAGCAACGTTTACGGCTACTGGATAAGGATATTCAAACCAATTTTTGGAATAGATCTCGATGGCAGCTTTCGTGTACTCCGTGGAGCGCTCCCACGCATTGTTGCTATTGCTTTCCACGGGATAGGCTGATAGGGCCAGAGATTTTTTGCCGCTTGGTAGATTTATTTTTGCACCATCCAATATAAAGGCCGTAGAAGAGGCCCAGGCAATGTCCTGTGCATTGCTGAGCTGATATTTCCAAGTTAAAGTCTTTTTGTTTGGCCTTGAACTTTTCGCTGTCACTTCTTCGGCTGAGCGAATCAATACCGTTTGATCACTACGTAGCGCAAGCTGATATCTTTTGAACTGATCTGCTGTAAATACTTCCTGTGGATTTAGAAGTTCGCCGCCAAGTACAACGATGTGGTTGGCAGGAGCGGTGATCTCGACCTGATAATTCCCGAATTCACGATAAAATTCTCCAGGTCCTGTATACGGCAATGTATTCCAGCCCCTAATATCATCATAGACACAAAGTCTGGGGAACCATTGTGCGATGGCATATATTTTTCCATTCTTGGTGTCAAGTATACCGGTACGATCGGCACCATATTGGGGAACAGTGTATTGATAGGTAATCTTAAATGTAATTTTCCCGCCCTTACTTTTCAATGCAGCTGGGAGCCGTAATTGCATGCGGGTATCGTTTATAATATGTTCTATGGCTTTTCCATTGACATCAGTGACTGACTGTATCTCATAACCGCCATCAAATTTTGAGTTTCCGTCTCCATATCGGCTATTGGTCAATGGGGAAATCAACTGGCCACGTCCATGCTGAGAAAACATATTTTGATCCAATTGCAGCCAAAGGTAGTCCATGTTGTCAGGACTATTATTACTATAGGTGATCTCTACCGAGCCAGTCACCTGATCGTTTTGATCGTTTAATGATGCCTGAATTTTATAGTCTGCAGCGTTTTGCCAATATCCGGGACCAGGTTTTCCGGCCGCAGAGCGGTAATCATTTCCATTATTCTTGAAAAATAACGGTGCAAAGGCTTCAGTGTAACTATAGTTGGATGTTTTTTCCTGGGAAAAGGACGGAAAAGCATAGCTCAATGCAATCAGGCTCAAAGAAGCCAATGCAAATCTTTTCATCATATCTGTTCGAATTAAATTACGTTTATTAAACACAATATACAATGAAAAGTAGATAAGGCAAAAAAAAGCTCCTTAAAAAGGAGCTTGTAACAACTATTTTAAGGAGCTTTTATAGTCTTCTTCATTAAATCCGAGTAGGACACCTTTGCCATATTCAATTACAGGGCGCTTGATCATGCTGGTGTGCTCTTTTAGTACTTTATTGGCGCTGTTTGCGTCGATCACCTGGGCTTGTTCTTCTGCTGTCAATTTTTTCCAGGTTGTACCTTTTTTGTTGACCAGGGACTGCCAGTCCACTTGGCTTTCCCATTCTGCAAGTTTTTCATCACTGACACCCTCTTTTTTGAAGTCATGAAATTGAAAGTCAATCTCATTGTCTTCTAACCATGTTAGCGCTTTTTTTACTGTGTTGCAGTTTTTGATACCGTATACCTGTAGCATAATGATTCCAATATTAGTGAGCTCAAATTTAATCAATCCCAGGTGTATTAGCGGGATATCCAAGTGTATTTTTTTAATGGAACAGGAGGTCGGTTAGAACATGTGAAAATATGGAACGGTTAAATTGAAGGCTATCGAACTGGTCTAACTCTTATCCGGATTCTAAAGATTAATGTGATAAACAATCTGATAGTGTATTAAGTACACTCTAAAAATTAGGAAGTGATAATTATTTTTAATAATTTAGTAGCTTCAAGAGTTAATAAAGATTAAAATAAATCAATAACAGTAATATGAGCCTAAAAGATTTTAAAGGTGTATTGACAGGAGATCAAGTACAAGAGTTGTTTGAAGTTGCAAAGAAACATAAATTTGCTTTGCCAGCGGTAAACATTATCGGAACAAATTCTATCAATGCGGTAATGGAAACTGCAAAAGCAGTAAACTCTCCTGTAATCATTCAATTGTCAAATGGTGGTGCACAATTCTATGCTGGTAAAACATTAAATAATGATAACTTGCAAGCTTGTGTATTAGGTGCGGTATCTGCAGCGCAACACGTACATTTGTTGGCAGAACACTATGGTGTGGCAGTAATCTTGCACACGGATCACGCGGCTAAAAAACTTTTACCTTGGATAGACGGTTTGTTGGATGCTGGTGAGAAATTCTTCGCACAACATGGTAAGCCGTTATTCTCTTCCCATATGTTGGATCTATCTGAGGAACCAATCGAGGAAAATATCGAAATTTCTGCAAAATACTTAGCACGTATGAAACCACTAGGTATGACTGTAGAGATTGAATTGGGCGTTACAGGTGGAGAGGAAGACGGTGTTGACAATTCAGATGTTGATAGCTCTAAATTATACACACAACCAGAAGAAGTTGCTTATGCTTACGAAGAATTGTCTAAGGTATCTGACAAATTTACAGTTGCAGCAGCATTTGGTAACGTACACGGCGTTTACAAACCTGGTAATGTGAAATTACAACCCGTAATCTTACATAATTCACAAGAATATATCCGCGAAAAATACAAGCTTGCTGCTGAGAAACCAGTAAACTTTGTATTCCACGGTGGATCTGGTTCTTCGCCTGAGGAGATTGCAGAAGCGATTTCTTATGGTGCGATCAAAATGAATATAGACACTGATATGCAATGGGCATTTTGGGATGGCGTGAGAGCTTACGAAGCTAAAAACCACGATTATTTGCAAGGACAAATCGGAAATCCTGAAGGTGCTGATTCTCCAAACAAAAAATATTACGATCCGCGAGTATGGTTACGTAAAGGGGAAGAAACATTTGTTGCTCGTCTGAAAGAAGCTTTTGCTGATTTGAATGCGGTTGACGTAAATAGCAAATTGTAAGCTGAACAAAATAGAGATAGCGAGGTGTCCTAATTTTTAGGACACCTTTTTTTTGTCAAAATAGGTTAAAAAGTAAGATTATGGTGATGATTGGCGTGTTTTTTGACGTCAGAAATGCAGATAAGTCGATATGCGTATGCTATCCCGCTAGAATAAAGTATGTGAAAATACTGCTGGAAAGCGGCATATCAAATAATTAAAAATTGGAAAATACACTATGAAATTTTTAGGAATTAGCGCGGTTTTTTTATTAATGGTTCAACTGGTATCTGGACAGGCAAAACAAAATGTGGGAGATTTTAGTTCAGTTGTCGCTACAGATAAAATACAAGTTGAATTGATCAAGGCAAATGAATCGTTGGTGACTTTTGAAGGACAGAATTACGAGAATGTGAAGGTGGTCAATACAAATGGTGCTTTAGCTTTAAAAATGAATACCCTAAATATGTTGCAGGGCGGTAATATTTCTGTGAAAGTATATTATAAAAGTCTGAAAAACGTAGAGGCTAAAAAGGGCGCAAAGGTATTTGCAACGTCAAACAATACAGTTGTAGCTGACCACCTCAAAGTCTATGCATCCGAAGGAGGCTTGGTTGATCTGTACGCAGACGCAAAAAGTACGGATGTCAAAGTAACCTCTGGCGCAACGATAGCACTTTATGGTAAAGCCGACAAACAGGTTATAATCTCTAATTTTGGTGGTAAATATGAGGGCAAAGATTTTAAAACAAAAACAACTACCGTTACTGTAAATGGTGGTGGAAAAGCGGAAGTACATGCTGTAGATGCAATTGAAACAAAGACACGGGGTGGCGGTACGATAGATGTCTACGGCAAGCCAGAACAACGGGTCGAAAAGAAAATGGCAGGGGGGACAGTTAACTTTAAATAGGAAACTGTCTTGATTTTGTCAATTTTGACGCTGTGAGTTTTTGATCAACTGCTGCGAAAATTTAAGAAAATTAGAGTTAAAAGATCAAATAAAAGGTTTTAGACTAGAAAGGGCGTTAATAGACGTTTAACCTTTTTGTTGAAAAGGTCAAATATTTTGTTTTTCTAGTCTGGAACCTTCTTCATTTGCGCTTAAAATACTTATTTTTGTGGGGGAATAATAAATATTGTATTATGGCAAAGCGTAATTATGTTTCAAATTCTACGGAATCTACGCGCATGTTTAAAAATGACTTTTTAGAGTCATTGACGAAAGTGCACTGGAGCGTACCTTTGATTTTCTATGTACCCGTAGTTGTTTTTTTTTCGTATAAAGCTCTAGTCTGGGGAGATGTTGACCTATTAACATATATTGGATATTTTGTTTTTGGATTGGCATTCTGGACTGCATTTGAATATGCATTACATCGTTGGGTATTTCATTTTCACCCAACATCAGAATGGGGGAAAAGGATCGCTTTTATCTTTCACGGTGTACACCATGACTACCCAAGGGATAGGATGCGTTTGGTCATGCCCCTTTCAGCGAGTATTCCATTGGCGGCCCTAGTGTATTTTGGATTTACATTGTTCTTTTCAAATGAGTTTATTTTGGCTTGCTTTTTCGCTGGATTTATGGTGGGTTACCTGATTTATGATGAATGTCACTACGCGATGCACCACGCAAATTTTAAGAGTGGTATCTTCAAACGTATTAAACAACATCATATGCTGCACCATTATTCGGATCCTGAAAAAGGATTTGGTGTGAGTTCGTCTTTATGGGATGAAATCTTACGCTCGGGGTTTGAGGAAAAAGAATCCAAAAAAGAGACGTCGACATTAAAAGAAGAAAAAGCATAACGCTTTTTAACTGCATTATAATAAAAAGCCTTTGGAGATATCCAAAGGCTTTTTTGCTGGTAATATTTTTCTGTTTGATGGATGAATATTATGAAAATGTAAATAACTCTTCTTCTACCATGCCAATGGGCAATATATTGAAATGAAAAAGTATATACGAAAGACGCTCTAGATATGCATTGAAAAGAATGAGAGAACGATTTTTTATCTTTATTGAACTAGTTGATACGTGATGTAAATGCGCGCAAAAAAAGTATTCTGGAAAAAGCGAAGTATTGCCTTGGGCTAAAGAATAAAAAAAATCCTGCAAGCGATAATACCTGCAGGATTTTTTGTTTCTGGATATATTGTTTTTTTTATTTCAATACAAATTTGAATCCCAATGAGAAACGGGATGGTTCAAAGTCAGAGCCATGAGATAAATTCCACCATGGTTTCCAGTCAAAATGCATGGCCAATGGAGCTGAAGGAATACGGAACTCCAAGCCTAATGCCGGACGGATAGCAAAAAAAGTTTCGGTATCACCATCTTTCCAGTGATAGTCATCGTCCCAGTCATCATGCCATTTGCCATAATCTACAAACGATACTTGCGGACCAACACCTACGTACCAAGACAAACCACGTGTTCCTGGAATCCGCTGGTTGTAAGAATAATCTACCCCAACTACGGTGATGTTATCACCAAATAATACCTGTGCATTTCCGGCGTCATTGCCACCAAAGTTGTGTTTGATCTGCGGACCAAACAGTGATTGACCGTCCCCTAAGTCAATTCCCAAGCCGATGGCTGTGCGGTAAGGAGTTTGCGCATTTGCTTTCTGGTTAATGGCAAATACGAATGTAAAAAGTGTCAGAATAGGTAGAAGTACTTTTTTCATGATATTTTTAAAAAATGTTAGCGTTAAGTTTTCGAACTGAAAACTTTTGCTGTTTGAACAAATATCTTGCCAAATAGGTGTTTCTTGCCGATCGAGGATGTTTTTTTTATTAACTAATTTATTTTAAGTGTATTAATTTTGTTTTATTTGACGGTGTGATACATCTAAGCTCAAATTGACAAAACGTTATCTGTTGCAGTATTGTTTATTTTATAAATACATGATGAATCAACTAATTTGTAATATAACGTGCTAAAATTTCTCACCATGGAGCATATTCAAATCAATAGAAAAAAAATAGAACAATGGCTCGCAGAGGGCTATGACGTGTTACAGGAAGGCAAGCTCTTAAAAATCGAAGGGGACCTACCGGAATTTTTGGCTCAATTTGATGATGAAGCCGAGCCAAAAACCTATTTGCTAAAAGAATTGGTGACTTGGCCAGAAGAAGAACTTAAAAAATTGTAAGGAAATATGGAACAAATGAAGATAGCAGCGGAAAAAATAGTGCCAATAGATTTTGAGGCAGAGGAACTACCTCGAGAAATTCGAGAATTACGCCCTGTTGTATTCAGAGAAGAAACTTCTTATTGGTGCTTATTGGGCCCAGACCCGCACCGGGGTGTTTTTGGAAATGGTGAGTCGCCAGCGGAGGCATTGGAAGATTGGTTAATAAATCTTCGAAAACGGTTGAAACAATCAGATGAAAATGACGAATTAGTAAATTATATTAAGGATAGCCTAGATGCCTCTAACCGTGATGTCTGGTGATCAGACGGCAATTTAAGATTTCAATTTAGCTAAAGTAAAATTTACCTCAGGATCTTTTGATCAATATCTGTAAAATGTATCTTTTAACCGTTAAACAACGTTGCTTACTTTTGAATAGTCTTTTACTGCACAAATTTAGAACTTATTCCTCTTTTCTTGATATAAAAATTTAACGCTCTACCTGCCTCGATCGGACGATCAGTACTCAAGATATCTGCACCGCGTTCAATGAAGCTGGCATATAGCTGAAATCCTTTCTTTGTGGCCTGTCTGTCTAGATTGCCTTGTGTACCCAGGATACACATAACACCATGATCATGCAGTACTTTGGTCAGCTGCGGATCAGCTTCCCGCGTCCCGACGAAGGCCAGTAATTTATTGTCTGGAATATCTTTTTCGTTGAGACGGGCGAGATCATCTAGGTTCTTCACCGAAGCGGATATCATCAGATCGCCGGCCAGATTGTGTACTTTTCCGGCCTGACCAGCGCTATAAGTAATGATAACAACGTTGGATTCAGCACGTTGTTTGCGAATCACATTGATCACGGATTCGTAAGGTACCTCATTTTTAATGTCCAGTGTGAAAATGACCTTACCCTTTCCCCATGCGAGCGCTTCGTCGAGTGTAGGGATTTTATAGGGTGTTATTTTCTTGTCGTTGTCTACCAACCTTAGTTTTTTGAGTTCGGCCAATGTACGTTCATTAACAGACCCTCGGCCTGTTGTGGTACGGTTGAGCGTATTATCATGCATCAGTACCAGTGCAGAATCTTTGCTAAGCCTGACATCGCACTCCACAATAACGGGTTGCAGGCTGGCATTATATGCAAAGGTTTCTAAGGCATTTTCCGGATAGCCAGAGGCAGGTCCCCCACGATGCAGGCTAACGAGCGGATAGCGGTTGTCATCATAGGTCAGAAACTGATAAAGGTCCTCTACCGTTGTCAGCTGAATACGCTTGCCTACAGGTAAACCGTCTGTGTCACCACCATGGCGAAAACAGCTGCAAACAGTTATACAGGTCAGGAACAAAAGGAAGCAGTACAGGCGTATTCTCATTATTGACTATTGTGCGGTTATAAATTATGCTGATTGATCAGGGTCACTAATGTTTCTACTGGTGTATTGAGCTGATCTATTGTTAGATGAGCCTGGGTATAGTAAGGCTCCCGTTCCGTTAATTTCTCCTCAATAAAAGCCCTTAATTCTTCCGGTGATTTTCCGACCAGAATAGGTCGTTTATGTAATTTTGATTGCGACAGACGATCAAATAAAGCTTTGGGCGTCATTTGTAAATACACCGCGTATCCATTGGCTTTGATCCAATCCATGTTATCAAAAAAACAGGGCGCACCACCACCCGTAGAGATAACGGCGTAGCTGTTCACAAATTTACGAAGCTGCTCCCGCTCCAGTTTTCGAAACTCTTCTTCACCGTATTGACCGAAATATTCAGTGATGCTCATACCGATCTGTTTCACAATCTCCTCGTCGGTATCGATAAAAGGTAAATCTAATTTGCTGGCCAGCTTTTTTCCCAATGTGGTCTTTCCACTGCCCATATAGCCAATCAAAAATATAGGTTTAGGCATATTGTATTATTTGTCCTTACTTAAAAAATTGTCTTCAAACGTCTTTGCGTCCGGGAAATTGTTGTAGTGCCATTTGCCCATTACATTTCCACCTTTTAAAAGGATTACCCCCGGATTGGCTCTGACCATACTTTTCAATGGAATTAAATCCGCATAATAAATTTCTGCAATCAATTGCATTTTGTCACTCAGGTATTGTGCGTCTTTGGAAGCTGAGGCGGTCAGTAGGACAACACGGAGACCATTGTAATCTTTGGTCATCTGTGTGACTGTCTGATTGATTTTCTGGATGGCATTAATATTGGTTGATGAAAGATCCTTGGCGACGATGATAATATTATAATAAGGGTTTGCTATGATCTCCTGTGTATGATCAGTACCGTCTGCGTCAGTAATTAAAAGGTCGGGGATGGGAATATCATAACCTTTTTTGATGAGTTTACTTTCAGGTTCGCCAATGATTTCCCAAGACTCATCTTCCCATAGTTTATCTGCCATGTACACTTTGTCATTCACTTTCTTGGTCTCGCCCGTTTTTTTGTTTTTCATGGTATAGAGCTGCTCAAAGACATCGCCCTGTTTACCTTCTGGAAGGACCATCAGGGATGGAAGATTGTTGCCAATTTTATAGGGCAAGAAATCAATAAAAGGGAGATAATTGACCGTATAAATGCCAATCCCCAATGAAACGATGGTAGTAATCAGGGCGACGACAAATTGATTGCCAGATCCTTTGATGATGGACTGGATCTGTTTGCGGTTAAAGAAGATAATCAGAATCAAGGCCAATAGCACAAGATCTTTGGAAAAGGATTGCCAGGGAGTTAGTGGAATAGCATCACCAAAGCAGCCACAGGAAGTCACGACTTCGAAAAATGCGGAATAGAATGTCAGAAAGGTGAAAAAAAGGATCAATAGCAGTAATCCCCAAGCCACCAAATTGGCGTAGACACCAAACAACAGTAAGGCACCTAAGAGGATTTCAAAGCCACAGATCACCACAGCTATCGCCGTAGCGTATTCATTGAAGGTGGTCAGGTGAAACACTTCAAAATATTCCTGCAGTTTATAGCCGAATCCTGTAGGGTCATTGGCCTTAATAAATCCAGAGAAAATAAAAAGAAGACCAGTGAAAATGCGACAAAAACCTAAAAGGTAATTTGTTTTAGTTGTCTGTTGTGCTGCTGTCATCATTCAATTATTGTTGTGCGAGTCCTAACTTAATTAAGGCAAAAACTGCGTAGTTAAGCATATCCTGGTAATTGGCATTAATTCCTTCGGAAACGATAGTCTGTCCATCGTTATCTTCGATCTGTTTGACACGGTGAATTTTCATTAAGATCAAATCCGTCATCGAAGAAACGCGCATATCACGCCAAGCCTCACCATAATCGTGATTTTTGGCCAGCATGAGGTCTCTGGTTTCCGTTACCTTTTCGGTATATTTTTGATTTACGAAGACGGGATCGAGGTTTTCCTCTCCATCTTCACCAAGATCAATTTGGATCATGGCCATAATGCAGTAATTAATGATACCAATGTATTCATCGACGACACCTTCACCAACTTTAGATACTTTTTTGATCTCAAGGGTACGTATACGTTGCGCCTTGATATAAATCTGGTCAGTAATGGAGGATAGCCGCATGATCCGCCATGCCGTGCCATAATCTTTTGTTTTTTTTATAAATAAATCTTGACAGTGCTTGATCACACTGTTATATTCCTGAATAGTATCCATATCGTTTTTGAAAAGAACTTGATGAGACAAGTCGAGATTCTATGACAAATATAATTAGAAAATAGTACTTCTAATGGTCAAATGAATGTACAATTTGTGCTATTTTGCTAAAATATAAATAAATATTTGAGATATTTCCACCATTAAAACGTTCAAAGGTTGTGGTGGAATAACAAATTTGTAGCGTACATGACGAACAAACTTGTAAATAAAGGTAAATTTATCTTAGTTTGTTATAATGCTCAACGTTGATGACCAACTTTGAACAGTAAGAAAATATAAATTCATGAATTTTCAACAACCTATAATTCGCGAGGTAGAAATTATCCGATATGTTCAGCCATTTCGGGAAGGTGGATCTTTGCCTGCGCTAGTCGATGCGGACGATGGCTTTAGTTATGTCATCAAATTTAGAGGAGCAGGACAGGGCCGTAAGGCACTCATTGCTGAACTGATCGGTGGAGAGCTGGCCAGGCTTCTAAAATTAAGAGTGCCCGAAATCGTCTTCGCACATCTTGATGAGTCTTTTGGGCGCTCCGAACCGGACGAAGAAATACAGGATCTACTCAAATTTAGCGTAGGGAAAAACCTCGGGCTTCACTTTTTGAGTGGGGCAGTAACTTTTGATGCCAATGTCGACCTGATTGGAGCGGAAGAGGCTTCAAAAATTGTGTGGCTGGATGCTTTACTGATGAATGTTGACCGTACAGTACGGAATACGAATATGCTGATCTGGCATAAGGAATTATGGCTGATTGACCATGGTGCAGCTTTGTATTTCCACCACAGCTGGGACAACTGGGAAGAGCAAGCGGTCAAACCCTTTGTGCAGATCAAAGACCATGTGCTATTAAAAAATGCCGCCATCGTCGAAAAAATAAATACTGACTTTAGCGCTATTTTTACAGAGGATGTTTTTCGTAAGATATTAGCTGTTGTACCGGATGAATGGTTAGCGGATTCCGAACGTGAGCTGTCTGCGACAGAGGCGAGAGAGGTATACGTATCCTTCCTGAAACAACGTATGGCTAATTCGTCAATTTTTGTAAAACAGATAGAAGATGCCAGAAAAAACCTTATATGAATATGCTGTGGTACGATTGGTGCCACGTGTAGAGCGAGAGGAATTTATCAATGTTGGTATCGCGCTCTATTGCCGTAAATATCGTTTTGCCAAGATGGTTTATGCCGTAGATGAGCAAAAGGTACGCGCGCTCTGTCCTAAAATTGAACTGGAACTGATTGAAAACCATCTGTCCTCCTTTCAACGAATCTGTAATGGGGATAAAGGTGCCGGAAAACTAGCAGCATTGGATATTACAGAACGTTTCCGATGGCTTACCGCCAAACGCAGCACGGTTATTCAATGTTCGGCTTCGCATCCCGGACTCTGTGAAGATCCTGAAGCAACATTACAAAATCTTTTTGAGCGCTTAGTGCTTTAAGAGGCATAAGCAGGTTTCTAAATTTAATGCGATGAAGAAATGATATTGACGAGACGGCGATGGGGAGGAAGTCTGGGGTTGTCCTAAAAGTCAAATAAAGATAAAAAATGATTTAATCATATAGTTAAGTGGTAATAAGGCTTAATCTATCAATATTGTATAGTATCTTTGTTTAAGAATAAAGCTCTTGCAGATCAAAGAGAGACATTAAATTTGTATGTTTCTCCATTAGAATTCTATACAATAGAAACTTGAGCTAAGGTTGTTTTAATATTTACTTTTGAAGATGCATGATTTTTATCAACATATCTATGAGCAGCAATTAGCTGTTTTAGAAATGCCTTCCAATAAGAAGATCTGCGGCTGGGCTACCAAAATTTTGGATGTGCTTTTTCCGGAGCGAAATTCTGGCGAGATGAAATCGGTAGACGATGTGAAACTTGCTTTTGAACAATTTGAACTGGAACTGGAACAACTCCTTAGCAAATCAAAAGCTTGTGGTCATTGCAACCATGCGCAAATAGCCCATCAGTTTTTTGAGCGCATTCCAGCGTTGTATGAACTCATGTGCTGGGATGCTGACGCGTTGATGGATGGGGATCCGGCCGCACAGAACAAGCGGGAGGTTGTACGTACTTATCCTGGTTTTTTTGCGATCTGTATTTTCCGAATGGCCAATGAGCTGCATCGCCTTGGAGTCCCTCTGATCCCACGCATATTGACCGAGCATGCACATTCCAAGACAGGAATAGATATTCATCCGGGAGCAACCATCGGCCATCACCTCCATATTGATCATGGTACCGGATTGGTGATCGGAGAAACGTGTACAATCGGAAATTACGTTAAACTTTATCAGGGGGTGACGATGGGTGCTCTGAGTGTGGATAAGGTGTTTTCGAATGTCAAACGTCATCCAACGATTGAAGACCATGTCATCATCTATTCGGGAGCAACGATCTTGGGCGGCGAAACACGTATAGGCCATCATTCGGTTATCGGAGGTAATGTTTGGCTGACAAGTTCAGTAGAACCTTATACTACTGTGTATCATCAAGCAACAGCGAAATTTATAGATTCAAAACCAATTATATAGATACATTATGGGAAATATTATAGATACCATCGGAAATACACCATTGGTGGAAATTACCCAATTTCATGCAAATACCAACGTACGGATCTTTGCAAAGATGGAAGGGAATAACCCCGCTGGTTCTGTCAAAGATCGTGCAGCCTTAAATATGATCCGTTCAGCCATGGAGCGTGGCGAAATTTCGAAAGACAGTAAGCTTATCGAAGCGACGAGTGGGAATACGGGAATCGCCCTGGCCATGATTGCCGGTATATATGGCTTGAATCTAGAGTTGGTCATGCCTGCATCGTCTACCCGTGAGCGTACACTGACCATGGAAGCTTTTGGTGCCAAGGTTACGCTATTGGAGTCCATGGAAATATGCCGGGACTACGCTGAGGCAAAAGCGGCAAATGAAGGCTATTTTATTTTAAACCAATTTGCCAATCCCGATAATTATAAAGCCCATATCAAAACCACGGGTCCTGAAATCTGGCGTGATACAGATGGGAAAATTACCCATTTTGTGAGCGCGATGGGAACAACTGGAACGATCATGGGAAATTCCATCTATCTCAAAGAAAAAAATCCGGCGATACAGATTGTCGGCTGTCAACCTACACCGGAGTCGTCCATCCCCGGAATCAGACGCTGGCCAGAAGCTTATCTGCCGAAAATATTTGACCCAAGCCGTGTGGATCGTGTCATTGATATTTCGCAACAGGAGGCGACCGAACTGGCGCGTGAACTGGTGAAACGGGAAGGCGTTTTTGCTGGGATGAGTACAGGTGGAGCATTTGCCGGAGCCCTGAAAATTGCCAATGAGATCGAGGAAGGCGTCATTGTTTTTATTGCCTGTGATCGCGGAGACCGCTACCTGAGTTCAGATTTATTCGGTTAGTCCATTCTGATGCAGCAAACCCGTATCTAAAATTATAGCGCCTGTCATCGTTACGCTCCATTTTTGCGTATAATGACAGGTTTTTTTTTGATTTTTTCTTGTCCTATCTAATCGTCTCAACGGATATTTCTCCTTTATTTGTCGTGTCGTTTTCTATTGGGCAGTGTAGCTTTGATAAAGTGTGATCTGCTCAGTCTGATTGTGTCCGGTACAGCAATAGCTTCAACATCAAGTCTCTACTCTTAAAGCTAGATGTGTAATTCTACTTCCCCTGTCCAAATGTTAGCAAATTACTATCCGGATCCAAGATGGAAAACTCACGCTGTCCCCAAGGTTTTCTCTCCAGCTTACCATTCGGATGGATGGTAATATTGCGCACTAAAAAAGAGTGATAGAGCTGGTCAATATCGTCGGTGCGGATATAGATCATGCCATAATTCTCCTCAGGTAGTAGCTCCTTAAATTCAAAAAAATGAATTTCGATCTGATTTTTTTTGATCATCAGATATCCTTCATAGTTTGCAGTGCCGCATAGGCTGAAGCCCAGTTGACCCAAGTAAAAATCGCTTGTGACAGCCTGTCACGCATAGGTAATTTGGGGTGTATCGTAGTCAGTTTCATTGTTTATTTACTGGTTTTATTAGAATCTTACTGAAATATAAGTGTTTATTTTTACTCCTGATACTGCTAAAGAAGCACTACCTATTGGATCGTAATGAAAGTCCCCTTTTAGGTTCGCTTGGGTTGATATTTTAGTAAAACCATGTCCTTCAACAATTGACCATTTTCATAGATGGGCTGTTCGTAATTTTCAATGAAAAAGTTCGTACGTAGATCATATTTAACAAAATCATTGCGCTCATAAAATCGGATCTGATCAAAGCCACAATCTGCCGTTCCAACAATCAGATTCGGATATTGCGCATGGTAAGTCTCTTGGATATATCGTAATATTTTGCTGCCAAGTCCTCTGTTTCGATGTGAGGGAGACACAGCAATATTTTTGATTTCCAAGGTCTCGTTATCAACGGGATACAAACAAAATGCAGCGATGGACTGTTGTTCTTCCTGAACAACAAAGACAGCCGAATCAAAAAGATACTTATTGATCGCGGCGATCGTTTCATCCGCCAAAAGCAACAAATCATAAGGGTAATCCTTATGATTTGTGATCTCTTTTATTGTTAAATCGGTTAACATGCAAATAGCTTACCTGAATTTATTGAAGTGAATGCTTATCTGATTGATTTAATTGAAGTGGTATAAAAAGATAACGTCTCCCACATAGGCCGGCTTAGCGCTATCTTTAATTTTTAAAGTTGCTTCAATGGTTACTTTGACTACCCCCCGAAGATTGGCAACGGATTTAACATGTGTATGCAATTGTACTTCATTATCGACCAGAACGGGTTGTGCAAAACGCAGATTTTCGATACCATAGTTGATCTCCATTTTGACATTTCGTACTTCTGCTATTTGTTTCCACAAATAAGGAATAAGTGATAAGGTTAGATAGCCATGTGCGATGGTCGATTTAAATGGACTTTCTGTTTTTGCTCTTTCGTTGTCCAGGTGGATCCATTGATGATCTAAAGTTGCATCGGCAAACTGGTTGATCTGCTTTTGGTCAATTGTATGCCATTGAGATTCGCCTAATGACTTTCCTTCAAAGGCTTTGTACTCTTCATAATTGTTAATTATTGTCATATATTATGTCTTTATCGCTTTTCGTTGGAATTTGCTCCGTAAGGTTCACGCTGGGATATCAAATTTTGGCCAAAGATAACCATTGTCGTTAGCAATCCAAGTATGTCTGTTATTATATGTCTATTCGTTGAAATGTTCGCCGCACGAGCAATAGCCGATAATCTCCGTATTAAAATGTCTGTGCCTGTGATGCGCTGCCGTATGTTTTTTCTACATAGAACTTGAAATTGTCGAGAATGGCTTGCCACCCCTGGCGTTGTAGATCGATCGGATTTTCGGATTCGGCATCGAAAATAACTTCGACGTCGGTAGCAGCCTTTTTGGGATTGAAATTGATCGTTACATGACGGCCATCGGGCATCACATAGGCTATTTTTTTAAAGGGCTCAAGTTCGGTATAGGTTCCTGTAAAGTCAAAACCCGCCGAAGCATCCTTTGCTTCCATACGATTTTTGAATTTTCCCCCTATGCGCAAATCGTTAATCGCCTCAATACAATGCCAGTCTTCGGAGGCTCGATTCCATTGCATAATATCTTCAGCAGAGGTATAGGCGTTCCAAATGGTTTCCACACGTACGCCAATATGTGTTTGTATTTTTATCTGCTCCATATGTCGTTAATAATGTTTCTAACGTAATTATTGTTTCTATACTAATAACAGGAAAATTTATCTTTTGTTATGTTCCTAGATGAGATAAACCTGATATTTCCCAAAAAAAATAGCGGGATGGTAGCCTGATGTCTTCGTGCTACAAGGTAAAACAATTTTGAACTATAGGGAGGGGATTTGACGGGTTTTTGCTAACTTTATGAATGTGAATCCTTAACCCCATTTATTATGTCTCCAAAATTTCTTGTCATATTCTTTTTGTCGATTTTATCGAACCAAATCTTTGCCCAGAAATACCGTACCATAGATAATATTAGCTATTGTAAAATTACTGATACCGACGACTATAAAAAAGAACGTTGTAAGCTCGATCTCTATGTCCCGACCGATCGGAAGAATTTTTCCACGATCGTGTGGTTTCATGGTGGAGGATTGGAGGAAGGGAATAAATTTATTCCATTAGAACTTAAAGAGAAAGGTGTGGCGGTGGTTGCTGTCAATTATAGGTTGAGTCCCAAAGTGAAGGCGCCAGATTATATTGAAGATGCAGCGGAAGCTGTTGCCTGGGCTTTTTCCCATATCGCATCCTATGGGGGCGATCCGGCTAAGATTTATGTTTCAGGTCATTCCGCTGGTGGATATTTGGCTTTAATGGTAGGACTCGATAGTAGTTACCTTCAAAAACAGGGTGTCAGTGCAAATAAATTAAAGGGACTGGTACCGATCAGTGGTCAGACCAACACACATTATACGATCAAAAAGGAACGTGGACAGTCGATGGCAATCCCGCAGATGGATCAATACGCGCCGATATCCTTTGCACGCAAAGATGCACCCGCTATTGTACTGATTATCGGCGACCCACAATTGGAACTTCCGGCTAGATATGAAGAGAACGCGCATCTCGCAGCGATACTAAAACAGGTGGGGCATACCAAAACCTCTTTATATCAATTGCAGGGATTTGACCACGGCGGCGTTTATGCTCCCGGTTGCCTGCTGATGCTTAAATGGATCAAGGAACAGGAGAAATAGATAGGCGGTCGTTTCAGTGACTGGAAATGAAATCTTATAAATAAAATAAAAAATATTACAACAGCGATTTGGAAAAAAGTTGCGACCTTTATTCGGTAATTAAACATATACCTTGATGTTTTGTAATCGGGTAACTGTAAAAAAAGATAAATTTTAAGCCGTTATGTGGGCAAAAGTCAACATCTTGTTGGTCATCTGTATGTTGGGGCTATTTTTAGCTCCGAGCCGGGTGTTTGCCTGCCATCTGACTCCTGAAAAAACCAAGCAAGAAGAAAAAATGTCCTGCTGTTCGGAAAACGATCAGGATTTAAACGCTACCGATAATACACATGGTGTAAATGATACCCACAAAAATCAGGAATTAAAAAATACTGACAAGGATCGAGATGTAGAAGATACCGAAGGCAAAGATTGTTGTAACGATGTACAAAATGAAAAAGATCACGGTGATGACTGTGGTAAACGTTGCAGCGGAAAGTCATGCCGTACTTTCATGCAATACAGTCCCATGATAGCTGTTTATGGAACGGGTTTTATACCACTGTCGGAGATCGGTCAACTAAAACTATACACTTTGTATAAGCAACCTTTTTGTGCCGATGCTTATTTTTCGATTTGGCAGCCTCCTAAGATAGCCTAATAATTGGCAATAGCCCATGCTATGTCCTTTTGGATCGTTATCTGCATCCAAAATCCCTTTAATCATTTTTAAATGAAAACTGTCATTGGATCATATGACCTGTTGTTGGTGTTGCTTCAGCGCTGCAAATGACTGTTTTCATTGGAATTCATTTAATCAAAAATTATTCATCGTGAAATAAGCCTATGAAAAGTAGAAATACTGCACAAAATATGCGGGTATTACAGACGGTGTTTAAAGATAAATTGAGCATAACGAGCTCAAAAAATAATTATATAGCTATGAAATCAATTTCACTAATTGGTATGGTAAGCCTCGTGTTACTGACCGATATCACAATACATGCGCAGATCAAAAATGCGACAACAGCAACGGTAAAGATATTCGGAAATACTCCAGCCGCGAAGACGGCCATTGAGAAGGAGGGTAAATCGGAAAAAAACGCTAAAATACTGTGGGATCAGGAAACAAATATGGCGACTATCACCTATGATGCGTCAAAGACAAATGAGGATGAGATACTAAAGCGTATTGCTTTAGCAGGATTCGATAATGAGAAATTTCTGGCTCCGGATGATGTTTATGCTCAGTTGCCTAAAGTGGATCAATACAGTAGAACCTTAAAGCCGGCGTCAGCACATCAGACTGAAGCAATCACTCCGCAGAACGGACATCATAATATGTTGGCAGCTGATCATTCCACCCATCAACCAACAACAGAAACAGAAAAGGGTAAAGAAACACAGTTGACAAATCTGCTCAGTCAATACTTTGTGCTAAAAGACGCGCTGGTTAAGACAGATGCTTCAGCGGCGGCGGTGAAAGCCACCATATTGCAGGCAGCCATAAAAGCAGTGGATATGAATAAGCTTGTTTCTGCCGAGCACACGGTCTGGATGAAAGTGATGAACAACTTAACTATCGACGCAACAGCCATCGCTAAGGGGAAAGATGTGGGCAAACAACGGGTCGCATTTGCTTCGCTTTCCCGCAATATGTACGAACTGATCAAAGTAGGTACTTTAGAAAGTCCTGTCTATTATCAACATTGTCCGATGTTTAATCAAGGGAAGGGGGCGAACTGGTTGAGTAAGGAAAAATCCATTAAAAATCCATTCTTCGGATCGCAGATGATCAGTTGTGGAAGCACAGTTGAAACACTTAATTAATCCATCGCTCCAGCAACATGCGACCAAGATGAGGTGGAGTGTAGTAATATGGGTAAACTATTTGATAATGAATTTGTTGATAGTTTGTCGGTGATACTATTTATTATAGGAAACCATGGTGCGCGACTGGTCTGCCAGTATTGTATAGGACCTAAGGACAATGCCGTTTTAATCAAGCAAACGTATGAAAGTAAGTAAAAAGAGAAATATAAATATCGTATTAATAGTTGTTTTATTCGTAGCGACACAGGTCGCGGTGTTTGGCCAGAAAGTGGTACGCCATGACCTGTATGTACGGGATACCATTGTCAATTACGCCGGCAAAGCAAAATGGGCCATTGCCGTAAATGGACAGATTCCCATGCCTACCCTGACATTTACAGAAGGGGATACCGCTGAAATTGTTGTTCACAATAAGTTGAAAGAGAGTACTTCACTGCACTGGCACGGTATCTTTCTGCCAAATAAAGAGGACGGAGTACCGCACCTGACCCAGGAGCCGATCAAGCCTAATTCGACTTACACCTATCGTTTCCCGATCATCCAGCATGGAACGCACTGGTATCATTCACACTCGGGTTTGCAAGAACAGATTGGTATGTACGGTAGCCTTATTCTGAACAAACGTGCGGGTGACAAGACTTTTCGCAAAGGGATAGATGACTTACCTACTATTCCGGTCATCATAAGCGAATGGACAAATTATAATCCAGACAATATCCAACGTATGTTACATACCGGCAATGATTGGGCAGCCATTAAAAAGGGGGCTACGCAGTCTTATGCCGAAGCAATTAAAGAAGGCAAATTCAAAACAAAGGTCACCAATGAGTGGAAGCGTCAGCTTGCGATGGATGTCAGTGATGTCTACTATGACAAGATTTTAATGAATGGTGCCTATACGACGGATTTAAAAGAAGTGGATGGCAAAACACTGAAAGCGGGAGATAAGGTGCGTTTGCGGATTTCCAATGGTGGTGCTTCATCCTACTTTTGGTTGCGCTATGCAGGTGGAAAAATTACCGTAGTCGCCAATGACGGAAACGATGTGGTCCCCGTGGAGGTGGACCGGTTATTGATCGCGGTATCGGAGACCTATGATGTGGTGGTGACAATCCCGAATGAGGGTACGGCCTACGAATTTATGGCAACGACAGAGGATCGTACGCAGTCCGCGAGTTATTTTGTTGGAAATGGAGTCAAGCAGCTGATATCCCCGCTGCCCCGCCTAAAATATTTTGAGGGGATGGAGATGATGAATGATATGATGAAGATGGATGGTAATCTCAATGATATGGGCATGAATATGAGCCTGAATCAGATGGATATGAATGTGGTCATGTACCCTGAAATTACGGGCGATGGGAAGAACAAGGAGGATCATAGCAAACATAGTGGCATGGATCATGGAAAGATGAAGACAGATGAAGATCCAAACCGTTATAATGCGAATGCGCTGGGGGATATTGTTACGCTGAATTATGCAATGCTGGAATCACCCCATGCGACTGAGTTGCCCAAAGACGCACCTATACGGGATCTTAAATTTACCCTAACAGGAAATATGAACCGTTATGTCTGGAGTATGGACGATAAAATTCTTTCAGAGACCGATAAAATTGCGGTGAAAAAAGGGGAAGTGTTACGGATCACGATCTACAATAATTCGATGATGCGTCACCCGATCCATTTGCATGGCTTTGATTTTAGGTTGTTGAATGGTAAGGGGGCAAAAGCGCCGCTGAAAAATGTGGTCGACATCATGCCGATGGAAACGGATACCATTGAATTTTTGGCGAATGAAGAGGGAGATTGGTTTTTCCATTGCCATATTTTATATCATATGATGGCGGGGATGAACCGCGTATTTGCGGTAGATAACTATAAAAATCCTTATTTGCCGGGTAAGGCCAAGGCTTATAAGGCGCTGCAAATGGAAAGCAATATGACGCATTTTATGGCGCAGAATGACTTTGCGACAAATGGAAATGATGGTCAGGCCATGTTTCAGAATGCACGCTGGCAACTTGGATCGGAATGGCGTTTGGGGTATAACGATATGCATGGTTATGAGGTAGAGACCCACTTGGGACGGTTTTTTGGGAAAATGCAGTGGTTTATGCCCTTTGTAGGCTTTGATTACCGCTACCGCCGGATGGGTGAAGATGAACATGAAAAGAATATCTTCGGTCAGGCTAATAAAAAGGATAGCCGGAAGGCGCTGAGCCTGGGTTTTATGTATACCTTGCCAATGCTCGTGAATTTCCAGGCTGAAGTATATCATGACGGTATCGTCCGCTTGCAGCTGATGCGCGAAGATATAGCAATTTCCCGCAGAATCCGTGGTGATTTTATGGTCAACTCGGACCTTGAATATATGGCCGGATTAAATTATGTTATCACAAAGAATATCGCCTTCCGGACGCATTATGATAGTGATATGGGCTTTGGTGTGGGACTATCGTTAAATTACTAGCATTTTGTGGATAAAAAAGGAAGGCACTTCNNGAAGTGCCTTCCTTTTTTATCTTGTTTATGTGATTTAAATCATCCACTTAAATAAGCTTGCTCCCCAGGAGAAGCCCGCTCCGAAAGCTGTAAGCATCACTAAGTCTCCGGTGTTCAATTTTTTGATATTTTGCCAGATACACAAAGGGATCGTCGCGGCAATGGTATTGCCTAGGTATTCGATATTGCTTAGCGCTCTATCTTCAGGAATATTAAGACTACGGCCTACGGCATCGATGATACGCTGATTGGCCTGGTGTGGAATTAACCAGTTGATATCTTCAATTTGTAAGTTATTTCGCTGTAAAACGGTATTACAAGCATCACTCATGGACTGAACAGCATGTTTAAAAACTGTTTTGCCATCTTGCTTAAGAAAGCGGTTGTCGTTTACCGGAAGGTTACTGTCAATTGGATAGAGAGAACCACCAGCCTCGATTTTCAAAAACTCACGTCCAGCACCGTTGCTACGCAGGTAGGCATCCATGACGCCACCTTCAAGCGAAGGTTCGAGCCAAATGACCCCGGCGCCATCGCCGAAAAGAATATTGGTAGAGCGATCTTTTAGATCGACATAGGTACTGATGTTATCTGCCCCGACAACAAGCACATTTTTATAACGTTGTGTCTCGACGAGCGACGATGCCATATCCAAAGCATAGAGAAAACCTGAACAAGCGGCATTGACATCAAATGCCCATACGTTTGTCAATCCTAATTTTTCGAGAATAATATTTGCCGTAGCTGGCATAGGCATATCTGGTGTTGAAGTTGCCACAATAAGCGCATCCACATCCCGCAAATCCTTGTTGTATTGCTTTGCTAGATCCTGAATGGCATTGACGGCCATATCCGATGTGGCAAGATTTTCGTCCAATATCCTTCGCTCCTTAATTCCCGTACGTTTGATAATCCATTCATCGGAGGTCTCGCAAAACTGCTCTAAATCGGTATTGGATCTTTTGTTCGGTGGGATATATCCTCCAACCCCAGTTATTGCTGCATACGGCCTGCTCGGTATTCTTTCAGTCATAAAATAATGTACTCTTTTCTCTCTTTTTATACAGCCTATCTAACAAATTAGATAGGCTGTAATTTTGCGCCGTAAAACTACGGTTAATTTGAACAACTAAAAGCGGAAAAGATAGGTTTTTGACAAAATAATTACGTTTTGTGGTAAAATTAACCGTTTTTAACCTTTGGTCTATACTATTCTTTTAATTGGTCTTGGTGAAGCGAAATTATATGTTGTTTGTTTCGTGTTTATCGAAATATTAATCTTTTTGTTCTTTTCAGAATAGGAAAACGGTCTAGCTGTTTTTGATGCGCTGAGACCACTTATATCTAAATTCGGGCAAACTGGAGAAGATCGGCCAAGATCCGGATTCCATCTTCGATCTGTTCTTCGGAAAGTGAGCCATACCCTAAGCGCAAGCCCCCGTAACAATTGTCTTTATGGTAGTTGTCGGGGTGGGGGATATGAACTGATTTTTCTTTAAGCTTTTTGAACAGTAATGTCCAGTCTACTTGATGTCTGAGTTCAAGCCAGACAGCCAATCCGCCTTGAGGAGGTTGATAGCTGATATGTTCCAATAGATGTAGGTCTAGCTGTTTGACCATAAAGTCGCGCTTGTTCCGGTAGTAGTTGGTGGCTTTGCGGATGTGTCTTCTGATTGTACCGTCTTGAATAAGCTCCAGAACAGCCTGTTCCATGATATTATCCCCTTGCATATCGACCATATAACGTAGTTGCGCGATAGCCTGCAGGAGCTGTTTATCTTTGCTGACAAGATAACCTATGCGAAGTGCCGGAGCGACTACTTTGCTCAGTGTTCCGATGTAGATCGAGTTTTGTAGTTCGGCATCAGTAGCCAGTGGGTAGTAAGGTGTATGTTCAAAGTGAAACTCGTAGTCGTAATCGTCCTCAATGACCGTGAATCCATACCGATTGGACAGTTGAATCAGTTCGGATCTACGCACCTTACTTAATGTAACCGTGGTCGGGTACTGCCGATGCGGTGTAAGGTATGCCGCTTTGATATTTTTATTTTCTTTAAGGTAGGGGATCATTTCATCAACAATGATACCATCTTGATCAACGGGGATTTCTATGAGCTGTGCGCCAGTATGCTCAAAGATTTTCCATGCTGAATGATAACCCGGAGATTCAACGAAGATAAAATCATTCTTTTTCAACAGGCATTGAGCAACGAGGTACATGGCCATTTGACTGCCACGGCTGATGCATAGGTTGTCCAGCGTAATATTCATATTACGCTCCTGATTGAGCATATCCGCGATCGCCTGCCTGAAATCAATATGCCCCCTTGGGTCGGCATACCCCATCATTTTCCATCGGGCACTCCGTTTGAAAATTTGCCGGTAAGCACGCCCAAGCTGGTCTATGGGTGCGATTTTACTGTCTGGATTACCATCGTCAAAGATAATACGCAATGGTATGGAGGCATGTGGTTCAATGTTGTTGTGCGCTGTGTTTTCAGTTGTGGCAATTAATTGTGGAAGTTGCTGGGCCACGAAAATTCCACGGCGCTGTTCACTCACCACCCAGCCTTCGCTCAAAAGCTGCTGGAATGCTTCAACAACAGTATTGCGGTTTAGCTTCAGTTGGGCCGCAAGTGCCCTGCTGCTGGGCAGCGCTGTTCCGCGGGTTAATCTGCCTAACTGTATATCCGCAGCAATATTATCTGCTAGCTGTAAGTAAATCGCCTTTGTGGAGGATCGGTCAATCTCCATTGTCAAATTCCAGGGTCTGAGCATGGTCAATTATATCGGGTAATTCACCCAAAGATACAATTGTTCTGCAAAATTGAAACCTTTTACAGTGATCCGAGCGCATTTGTAGTTTATGTATTTGGCTTGTGATGAGTAGCTTGTATTTTCTACCCGGGGCTGGACTATCGACTTTAAATTGATCCTGGACCACCTTTAAAGGAAGATTTAATTTGATTTTTGGAGTAAACCAAATCTCGATCATTTGATGAAACCATTTCCAGTATTTGAAAAATTGGCCATACAGATTGACCATGCTGCTGGCTGCTTTGTGTACGACCAGTCAGGACAGGCTTACTTGGACATGTACGGCGGACATGCTGTTATTGCTGTGGGGCATACCCATCCGCATATTGTCGACAGCACCTTGCGACAGCTCAATAAGATCGGCTTTTATTCGAATACGATATACAATGATCTGCAAAATAAACTGGCAGATCAATTGGGACTAATCAGTGGGTATGTGGACTATGGGGTGTTTTTCTCCAATTCCGGTGCAGAGGCAAATGAAAATGCTTTGAAGCTATCTTCTTTTGTTACGGGACGCAAAAAGGTCTTATCCCTATCCAATGCTTTTCACGGGCGCACTTCGGGAGCTGTATCAGCTAGCGATATAACTAGCATCCGAGCTGCGGTAAACGATAATCGCCATTATTTTTTTACATCTTTCAATGACCCGTCCCGTTTGAGAAAACAGCTGGAAACGGAGGAATACTGCGCCCTGATTATGGAACCGATCCAGGGAGTCGGCGGAATCCATATTGCTTCTGTGGCGTTTCTACAAGAAATCAGGCAGATCTGTACGGCAACAGGAACGATGCTTATTCTCGATGAGATCCAGTCGGGGTATGGCCGTACGGGGAAATTTTTCGCACATCAGCATGCCGGAATAAAAGGGGATCTGATTACAGTAGCGAAAGGTATTGCGAATGGTCTCCCGATGGCCGCAACACTAATCTCTCCTGACATTACACCCGTAATGGGACAACTGGGAACAACCTTTGGGGGTAATCATTTGGCTTGTGCGGCGGCAATTGCTGTATTAGAGGTGATACGGGATGAAAAGCTGATGGAGAATGCGGCAAAGGTTGGTACATTTTTAATGGAAGAATTACAGAACATGACGGGCATTGCCGAAGTGCGGGGAAGGGGATTAATGATCGGTGTGGAATTTGACGGGGACATACGGCAGATACGCCACGAACTGCTGTATAACGAGAAAATCTTTATAGGATATGCTGGCGCACATACCTTGCGGCTTTTACCGCCGCTGTGTTTTACAAGGGAACATGCGCAGATTTTTCTTAGGAGCTTGAAAAAATTGCTCCTGAAAAATGATCACTATTCCCAAAATCAATCGTATCAAATGCAGTAATTAAACTTATCACGAGCAGTAATTAAATAGAGAATCGTGTTTCGCTGATCCCTGCTAAATTTCATTGATTAATCGGGGCGAAGGGGACGACTTGTTGGACGAGGGAATGGAGATTTTCTTGGATAAATGCGGTTAAAAAAGTAATTTCACGACAGATACTATAACACAACAGAATACTTTAACTGGATACATACACGGAAACAGATGTCAACAATTACACAGGGCTTACCAACAGCTGGATTGATTAGTATAGTGGATCATAAAATATTGCTTGCTTATAGCAATAATAAAAAAGCTTGGTATCTACCGGGTGGAAAAATAGATGCGGGAGAAGACTCCCTGCAATCCCTTCGCCGGGAGATTTAGGAGGAACTGAACATCGATCTTGATCCCCAAAAGATTTCATATTATTGTCATATCACTGCTCCCGCCTATGGTATGGTACCCGAAGTGATCATGGAGCAGGACTGTTTCCTGTATCCGCTCACCGAAACGATACAGCCTAGTAATGAAATAGGAGAAGTGAAGTACTTCTCCCATGAAGATTATTTACGTGAACCTATTCAGGTCATCGGTGTAATAGAGGTGTTTACTAAGTTGAAAGCAGATG
Source organism: Sphingobacterium sp. UBA7249 (assembly GCF_002472835.1). NCBI lineage: Bacteria > Pseudomonadati > Bacteroidota > Sphingobacteriia > Sphingobacteriales > Sphingobacteriaceae > Sphingobacterium > Sphingobacterium sp. UBA7249. Next base: position 166,043 of record NZ_DKST01000030.1, read on the forward strand.
GCTTAATTTAAGCTAAATACCTTATGTAGTGCTATTAGATACCATAACCTTCATTGACGCAATTTATTGTCTTTGTATCTTGGATTGGGCTTATTTTTCCGGTCTTGGTATTCAATCGCCAGGCTTTCACAATCTGATCAAAGTATTCTTTGTCTTCTTCCACCACACTAATGGCAACAATTTCACTATCCATTTTGTTGCCTAATCTGCAATTGCAGAGGCTAAGCTGTTCGTTGGATTTAAGCTTAGGGATATTGATCGTGTCTAGGATTTTATACTTTACCTGCCCCTTTCCATTTTCCTTGTCGTCAAGCAATTCGTTTAAAATACAGATTCCATTTTTATCGTTGGTATAATATCCGGCAGCAAAGCGATAGTCGCCACTGGCACTTTTGCCCGCATCTATTACTGCTCCTGATGCATGGGCATAACTGCTCAGTCCCGGAATTTCATTAATCTCCCGAAATATCTTTCCATACAATGGATTTTTTTGATCTTGAATGATGCTAAAACTAGACCAGCTACAGATGGCCAATAGCGCAAATAATATACTCGTTAAATATCGCATAGTTTCAATGGATTTAAATACAATAATAAAGATAATAAATCTCGCTACATTCTTTACGAACAGGATCTATATTTTACTATTGGGTAGGGCTATTCATATTTTGAAAAATCTACCGCAAAAATACAGCGGTTGACCTGACTGCCATTCTGTGCGCCAGCATTGGGTTCGAATTCAGTAAGACTCCAAAGATAACCGTAGGTTGCTTCGTAATACAGAGATTCGGCACCATATGGCCATCTGTAACGAACAGTATCATCCGCACCATCGCTGTACCGCGCCAGTCGGGCATTCGATCCATAGGAATTGCTCGGCGAACCCGTGCAGGATAGCCAGGTGCGATTTCCCTTTCGGAATACACCTTGGATACCATGCGCATGATGGTCAGCAAACAAGCTGTTCTTTGGTGTAACTGTAACAATTCCTGTATTTTGAAGTTTGCCATCCGTATCAATAGGGAAGCCAAAAATCTGAGGTACGATGGCAGCATCGGCGCTACCGGCATAATATTGCCCAGTCCAAAACTGAGTGCCTTCATCATTGACTTGGATGGTCGAAAAGGGACTGGCATTATTGATTTTTTGATAGCCCACCTGTGGTAATATATACCGATAGTTAAAGGCGAACAAATTACCGTTGCTGTCTTTGCCACATTTTTCACTGGTATCCTCACCGGTGCTGACTTCAATAATTTTATCGAGATCGAATACCCGGACGCCTAAATTGGTACTGCTTAGGTAGATTTTACCTTTGAAGTAGGCGATACCACCGGCATGTACTTTGAGCGGAGCATATGATCCGAACTGTGTATGACTTGTTGTACCGCTCGGGATATCAGGTTGCACCAGCAGGATATGGCGGTAAGTCAGGTAGGTGCTTGAACTTGGGCTAATGTCGATCAGCGTAATGCGAGAGCCTTTATGTTCGGCGCTATTGCGGGCGTACCAGCTGACTAATAGATAACGTACGCCATTTTTTGTAAATCCGGCAATGCCCTGTGGCCGCCAGATGGCCGTAGTTTCATCATCGCTGTTCCAACGAATTCCGCGCACCCGATTTTCCTCTGGAATATTGAAGCCATAAACCTCGGTATAGGCACTACCACCGATAGCCTGCCTGTTTTTGTTTACTTGGGAAGGATTTAGAAAACTGAATCCTGAATTGATGTAGGTGCTGGTATTGACATAATTGTTGACCGTGACTGCAGCGGCGTTTATGTTCGCTTTAAGCTTTGATGATGCTTCATTTTCTGCTGACGCCGTCATTACGTCATTTTTCTGACAGCTTATGCTTGTCATGGCAAGCATAAAAATCAATCCAAGTGTTTGTCGTTGAATCATCATTTATGTAATCGAGGTTTATGTAATCCTATACAAACCTAACTGCAAATAGTTTGTAAGCTATCTGCGAAACTAAATGATTCAACGATGAATAGGATAAACGTACTATTAAATCTGTATTATATTTATGTGCACCTGATCTCAGCGGTCATTCTACCATTTATTTTCGGTATCATCGCGCCACTCTGGATTGCCGCTCCCTCCGACAATACTTTGTTAGCCATAGCTTCGTCCTAAAGATGTCCCTATTATCCGGGCTTGTTATCCTGTTGCGCCCCTATCCTGAGGACCCAATTATTTTTCAGTCGCTGTCTTTTCTTGCTGAGATTCTTTGTACACTTTACTGTCCTCATCGTCCATGTCCATATCGAGATCTTCCTCCTTATATTTTCCCATTTTAAGCCGAAAATTATCTGCGGTACCGGTGATGCGCATCGGGATTCCGAAGATTCCGAATGGAGGCAGTCCAAGTCTGAACCCAAGATTCATCCGTCCATCTAATGTAACTTGACCTTCAAATCGGGGTCTGAATCCCATCATCTTCATTTTGGTGCGTTCGATGGTCATGACATTGTTCTTGATATGTGATTTGATGACAACTTTTTTCACTTCGCCGTCTTTCAATTTTTCTTTTGAGGTGGATTCGCTGATACCATTCAGTAACTTGAACCCTCTGAATTTGATCTGGTTTAGCGTCAAAGTACCTTCTCCGACAATGGAAGGCATGACAGGCTGCATATTGCTGTTCAATAAGCCGCCCAGTTTATAATCCAAAGAGACAAGGCCATGCGCATTTTTGGCTGCAGTCACCATCTCTCTGAACATTGGAATTTCCTTATAGGCACGTTGGATATCAAAGCTGTCCGCTTTTACAGCGTAGTCGAATGCTGCCCGGCGGGGATTTAATGGCTTGTAATTTCCTTGCATAGCTGCTTTTAATCCCGCCAGTTCAAAAGTGGTGTTGTTGAGCGTCAGTTTGCCTTCTTTGATCTGTAGATCCCCCTTGAAATCTTTGATATTCATGTTGTTGTAAGAAACATTGTTGACTAAGCCCAGTACCTGAACATCCAGGTTTTTAGGCAAAAGGACCACACCTGTCTCCGCAGAAGAGGATGCCGCCGAAGGATTGTCCGCAAAAACCATGAAGTCATCAACATTGATTTTTTTGCTGTTGAGTGTGAACTGCCCCTGTAAGGATGCACTGCTATTAGTCAGGTAATTAATGATATTGTTCATGTAACCTTTTATCGAAATCGCATTTTTACCGTAATTGGCCAGGAATCTATCAAAGTTCATTTTCTCCTGGTGAAAACTAAAGTCACCGCTCTTGATTGCTATGGGCTGAGGGAGCAGATCTGTCTGTACCTGGATCTGGCCGATGTTGATGTGACCACTATTGTGGAGTCTGGCATAACGGCCGCTCGTCGCATCGCTCTGAAGACCTTTTAGACTGAAATCTGTATGGATGAATCCGTCAATATTGGTTCCGTCCAAGGCAAAAAACTTATAGATAGGGCCAAGATTGAGTTTTCCTTTGGACTGAATATTATAGTTGATGTTATTGAAATTGCACAGATCTGCATTCAGGAAAAATGGTTCCCCCGCGAAGGTAAACGAAACAGGTAGTATTTTCACCCTCAAATCACGTAAAGATCCCTTCTCACTATTCACGAAGGCTTCAACATGTATATTTTCCATTGGAATAGGGTACTCCTTGGATTTGATAAATCCATCTTTCATTACAATGGAAGTATTGGTTTCCGGAAAAATATTTCGTTTGAGATCAACATAGCCTTTTGCATTGAGGTTGACATTAATCAGACCCGCCAGTTCGATATCCTTGATTGGATAGAAGCTTTTGATATCAGCCAAGTTAAACAAGGCTTTGAGTTCAGACTGCACTGCAAGTTTGGTAAAATCTGTTATGGAAACGTAACCTTTGATATAATTACTGAGTGCCTGAATCGAAATATCGTGTATGGAGATGGAAGCACTTTTCATTTTTCCATCCGGATCTTTTGCTTCTAAGCGATATGCGATCTTTTCAAGCCCTTTGGGGAGATCGGCCAATTTGAAATGACCGTCTGTGAGGGTGTTTTTAATGTCAAATGTCGGTATGGAAGCAATGTACTCCTGTTCGCGCTTTTGAAGACCGACTTTGCGTATGGCTTTGGCATAGGTTCCGTGGATCTTTGCGTCGAGGTTCCAGCGGCCTCCGAAAGAGAATCCCGGGAATTGCAAAGAGGAATGGAGGATGCCCAGATCCAGGTCACTTTTCATATCTGCGTGCACCGTAACTGGATGTAGTCCGGCGGTCTGACCTTTTGCATTGAAATAACCGGAAGCGACTTTGAAATCAAACTGATGAAGATCTACCTTGAGGGAATCGAGATTCAATGCGGGGAGATCTATCCTTAATTTTGCATTCCAGTCTGTTAGTGGATTTCCAGATTGTTTATAGGCAAGATAACCGCTGTTGATGGTTAGGCCCAAAGAAAGATCGGGCATTTCGTTCTTGTCGATAATATAGTCTCCTATTAAATTGACAAATACCTCAGAAGTACCCTTGACCGATAGATCTTTTATCCAGGATGCGTAACTATTGGGAACCAGCGACAGCAATTCACTGAGGGTACTTTCTTGTGATTTTAACTTAAAGTCCAGATGATAACCATGCGAAATAAAGGATAATAATCCACGGAACCGTACGGGTAATTGATTGATCCTGATATCATTTCTTTCAAATACAAAGGATAGATTATCGGTATTGATACGTGTTAATAAGCTGGCGTCAATGGATTTTTTATCGACGTATAGTTCATTGTCAAAGGAAAAGGAAAAAGCAGCGATCTTTGCTTTGGTATTCAGGTCAAAGATATTTGACATCAGGTCACCTTTGCCTTCATAGTCCAGATCTTTGGCTTCGATCCATAACGGAACGGATTGATCCTCATAATGGAGATTGGTCTTTTCAAATCTGATCAGCTGAAACGCCAGTGCACTGCTTTCAGAATCGTCTTTTGTTTTGGAGGAATCCGTAGGTGCGGATTTATAAATGTTGTAGTTCGCATTGCCCAGCGAATCTACCAAAATATTGATTCTTCCGTTGTTAACGATAAACTTGTCAATGATGATTTTAGACTTAAATAAGCTCATGAGATCAATCCCAAAGCTTACTTGTTTGGCGGCAAGCAAAGTGTCTTTTCTGAACGGTTCGGCGCCTTTTAACAACACGTCATCCATGGACGCTGTCAACAGCGGAAATTGATCAAAGAAGGTCAATCTGACTTTTGTATAGTTGAGCTCCCCATTGATATGCGCATTTGCCAAAGATTTGACTTTGTCGTTTACTTCTTTTTCGAAGATATAGGGAATGGATAATATACAAAGAATAAATAGTGTTATTAAACTTGCTAGACCGATAGAGATTCGTTTGGCAAGCTTTAGAAATGTTGCTTTTGACACAGTGTTGTTTTTTTGTGGCTACAAAAGTCCGAAATTTATTGCTAAAGTTCGCTGATTGAAAAATTTATTTTGGACTCTCGCGTAAAATATGTCGAGATTCAATGACAAACGGATCAGCAAAGCCCTTTCTTATCAGCTGGTTTGGTAATGATAGAAAATTTTCCTGTACTTTCGCGGCGTGAATTTTCGATTTAAAAATGCTGAACAGAAATACGGTACCAACCTCATTTTCTGTCTGCTTTTGTTGCTGTTGATAGGTGGGGGACTGCTCGGCATTATCCATCATAAATCCCTAAAATCCAAAGGCGATAGCCGTTATTATGAGCGAAGAACACTCTCCAAATTTCAGCGCTGACTCGATTAATAATAATTGTTAGCTTACTACTATCAGCGTATTGTTAGTATTATTTTTTAAAACACTGATTTTAAGCGCTTTAATTTTTATGTAAAAAGTATAGTAATTTAGTGTAGTTTATATTATATTTGCGCTCTAATAAAATCTATCAGTTTGATAGATTTTAAAGATAAACGCTAAGGTGAGCAGTTTTGCTTGAATAATTATATTAATATTTATTTTTTCTATATATACTATCATACTTAACTAATTTATTAAAACACCCTTTATATGCACTCAACATTCAAATACATTCCTATTGTCGCGGTAGCATTGTCTAGTGCCAATATGAATAAACTGTATGCACAGCAACGTTCCATCCAGGGGAAGGTTACTGATGTGACTACCGGGCAGGCACTAGCCGGCGTCAGTGTACGAATATCGGATCAGAATAAGGTGACACTAACTGATGCGAGAGGTGAGTTTACGATTAACGCGTCAGGCAAAGATGTTCCTCTTTTGGAATTTTCATTTATAGGTTATGAATCACAACAGCTGAGAGTCTCGGGAACGAATATTTCTTTGGCTTTGAAACCATCGAGCACAGACCTAGAGGAAGTAGTTGTGGTGGCTTATGGTACATCCAAAAGGTCCAATATCACTGGGTCGGTAAGCACGGTGAGTAGTAAAGCGATTGAGAACAGGCAGGTTTCTAATATTACCAAAGCGCTAGAGGGTCAGGTTCCGGGATTGCAATCCGTAGCATCTTCAGGGCAGCCGGGTACCGAGGCAACTATCCGGATTAGAGGGATTGGCTCTATCAATGCTTCTAGCGCACCTTTGATTGTGTTGGATGGCAACCCTTATGCCGGTGATATCAATTCCATTAATCCCAATGATATACAGTCGATCTCGGTATTGAAGGATGCGGCGTCTAGCGCACTTTACGGATCTAGGGGTGCGAACGGGGTGATTATTATTACGACCAAGTCAGGAGTGGCTTCTGATAATACAAAGATTAATCTAAATTTTACACAAGGTTATTCAACCCGGGCGGTTCGCGATTATGATCAAGTTTCCACGGATGAGTATTTCCAGCTCTATTGGGAGGCGTTAAGAAACAAAAACCTATCTAATGGCTTAACTGCGGCTCAATCAGCTGCAAACGCAAGTAAAACGTTATTGACCGATCTAAATGTAAATCCTTATGGCAATAAGTATCCACAGCCTGTCGGCGAAGATGGTAAGCTTGTTGCTGGAGCAAAAACACTTTGGGATGATCCCTGGACAGATGTGTTGCAACGTACAGGTGTACGTACACAGGCTGATCTTGGATTTAGTGGCGGAAGTGCGAAAAGTACATATTACATCTCGGGAGGATACTTGAATGACCAGGGCATAGCTATCGAATCGGGTTTTAAAAGATATAACTTAAGAGCGAATATTGATAGTAAGGTTAAGTCTTGGCTAAATGCGGGGATGAATATTGGGGGTAGTAGTACGCAACAGAAATACCCGCAATCGGAGGATAGCAATACCGCTAATATTATCAACTTTACGAGACTGGTTCCATCTTTTTATCCTTATTATGAACGAAATCCAGACGGCTCTTTTGTACTCGATGCCAATGGAAATAAAGTGTATGATTTTGGGGAGTATAGACCGAGTGGCGCAACGCCGCGAAATAATCTGGCAGCTTCTTTACCTCTGGATAAAAATAATATCCGGCGGGAGAATCTTTCTGCTCGTGCTTATTTGGAGGCATTGTTTACCAAAAATTTAAAATTGAAATCAACCTATAGTGTCGATTATACGAACGGAAATACACATGATTATACCAACCCAGTGTTGGGGGATGGTGTCAATACTGGGGGCTATGTGTATCGTTCGAATGTGCGTACTGTTGCCCAGACTTGGAACAATTTATTGACTTATGAAAAACAGTTTGGCTTGCATTACCTCAATGTATTGGCTGGGCAGGAATATTATGCTTTCAATAGTAGCAATATCAGTGGTAGCAGGGAGCGTTTTGTTATGCCCGATCTTTTTGAGCCTGTGGCTGCTTCACAATTGAATGATTTTACCGGATCCAGTGTTGATTATAGATTATTAAGTTTTTTGGGCAGGGTAGAATATAACTATGATAATAAGTATTATCTATCTGGATCTTTAAGAACAGATGGATCCTCTCGATTTGCCCCAGATACACGTTGGGGTACATTCTGGTCCTTAGGTGGTTCATGGAAATTAAAACAGGAAGACTTTTTGAAGGATAATACCACGATTAATCAGCTGACAGTGAGGGCGAGTTATGGTGGACAAGGAAATGATAACCTGGGAACGTATTATGCGTACAAAGGCCTATATACTATTGCCAATAGTTTGGGTAGAGGGGGGACCTATACAGGGAGATTGGCAACGCCGGATTTAAAGTGGGAATCGAATCTCAATCTTAATGTAGGTGTTGACCTGTCGGCCTTTGACAACCGGGTATCGTTTACTGTTGAGTATTTTAACCGACGGAGTAAAGACTTACTGTTCACGATGCCAATGGCATATTCAACAGGGTATACAGGTTATGATGCTAATATTGGAGCCTTAAAAAATACAGGTATCGATGTCGATATCCACACCATTCCTGTTCAGAATGATAATTTTAGATGGAATTTGGATCTTAATTTTTCACATTATAAAAATAAGATTACAGCATTACCAAATAACAATAGATCTATTCCCACAGGAAACAAGCTCTTGCGTGTGGGTGGAAGTATCTATGATTTCTATTTACCTGAATGGGCTGGTGTAAATCCAGAAAATGGCTTGCCGCAATGGTATACTGCTGACAAGGATGGCAATAAAACCGGTGAAAAGACTTCGGAATATGGAAAAGCAGGTAATTTTATTGTCGGTAGTTCACTTCCAGATCTTGTTGGAGGTGTTCAGAATAGCTTCAGCTACAAAAATTTTGATTTGTCTGCCTTGCTGAGTTTTAGTTTGGGAGGTCAGATATTGGATAATGACTATATTCAAATTATGCATAATGGAAGCAATGTCGGGCGCGCCTGGTCGAAAGAGATACTCGAGCGTTGGACACCCGAAAATACACAAACTGATGTACCTAAATTGACTACAGATAATTTGAATTGGACTTCCTCATCAACACGTTTTCTATATAGTGGTACTTATGCACGGCTTAAAACACTTAGTTTAGGTTATAGTCTGCCATCGGAACTAATTAAAAGAATAAATGTAGAAAAACTCCGCGTTTTTGCAACTGCTGAGAATTTATTTACATTTTACGGACATCAGGGAATGGATCCCGAGCAGACAGTTAATGGTGCAACTTATTTCCGTTATCCGGCAATGCGCACAATTTCTGGGGGTGTTCAGTTTGTTTTTTAATTACTGTTGTTAATCCAAGAATTTAAATGAAAATCATGAAATTAAGAATCGCATATATCATCCTGGCCTTGTCGCTGGTGAACACATCCTGTAAGGATATCTTAGAAACAGATCCAACGACGTCAGTGGCTGAAGAAGATGTGTTTAAAAACACAGAAAACGTGGCAACCGTCATCAATGGAACGTGGAAGTATTTAAATGATACCTATTTTACCTATGCGAATCCAGGCTATACTTCAATAATGCGTACAAGTGACGCAATGGGTAGCGATGTTGCCGTGACGACAAAATATGGTTATCGGGATGCTTATGCATTTACCGAGTTAACAAATAATCGTTCGAACCGCGTCAATTCCTTTTGGATCATGTTGTATAAGGTGATTGATAATATGAATAATGTCATTGCGAAAGTAGATAATGCAGCGGGATCAGTAGAAGCTAAGGGGATTTTAAAAGGAAGAGCACACGCATTGCGTGCATTTGCTTATCTGAATTTGGCGACCTATTATCAATTTAGTTACTTAAAGGACAAAACGGCTAAATCGGTGCCCATATACACGGAGCCGAGTACCCTTGAAACTCAGGGGAAACCCCAGGCGACACAAGAGGAAGTATATGAGCTTATCGTGAGTGACCTGAAGGAGAGTGAAAAGTTGTTGGCTTCGGCGGACTTAGGAGAGAAATTCGATATTAATATTAATGTCGTCAACGGTTTACTGGCTCGGACTTATCTACAGACAGGTGAATGGAGACTAGCTGCAGAATATGCGGGAAAAGCTGCTAAAAATTATGAGCTAATGAATGCTTCAGATTATCAGGCTGGATTCAACGATCTTGGAAATAAAGAATGGATTTGGGGACATAAACAAACTAATGAGCAAAGTGTGGCGAGTTATACTTTTCATTATCTGGACGTCTCATCAGCAGGCTCTTATTATTATAGTTTTATGGCTGACCCCTATTTTAAGGATTTGTTTGATAGTAATGATGTGCGGTATTCTTTATTTGAGTGGGATAATCTGCCTGGTAGAGAAGGTTTTCTGCGTTATAAAAAGTTTAAATTTAAACCTACTTTGATTGGTGATATCGTCTATATGCGCGCCTCGGAGATGGTATTGATTGAAGCTGAAGGCTATGCAAGAGCTGGAGAAAAAGATAGAGCAATATCGGCATTGAATAAATTGCGTACAGCAAGAAATGCGAAATTATTTACTGGAAATGATAGTGATCAATTAATTGCTGAAACTCTTATTGAGAGACGCAAGGAACTATGGGGTGAAGGATTTGCGTTATCTGATATTCTTCGTACGCAGGGTAAGGTAGCCCGGAAGTCCTATGTTGACGCAGAGGGAAAAGCTATCCAAGTAGAAATTATCGGAGCTGATGGCAAACCTAAGCTGGTGAATGGACAAGGGCATCGCGTTATTAAGTTTCCTGACGGATCGGCTTTTGTCAACAATAGCCCTTATTACTTATTTTCTATCCCGTACGAAGAAACTGTAAGAAATCCGAATCTATAGTAATAAATCTTTTGGTTTATTATTACTCCAAGAAAGCCTGTACGTTCAATACAGGCTTTCTTTTTTATTTATGGCAAATAACTCGATCTATAAAACTAAATTTTAGTCACATCATTTGTTTTTACAATGTAGGCGATTAACTCTCTACTTTTCCACATTATGTTGATAACTGTGTTAATAACTGTGTTAATAACTTGTTTAGAACGATAGGTCCAGTTATTAACAGTACTTCTTAACATTATGTTGATAACCCTTCTTTTTTTTCTTCTTTGGGCTTTTGTTCAGCCAGATAATATAACCCGTAATTGGTAAAGAAGCACAAAAAAGGCTTGCGATAAAGACAATAATCTTTGTTGTTAGGCCACCGATATTGCCGGTATGGATATCGTAGTTGAGTGATCCAAGCTTATCACCGAGTTTTAGGTTCTCACTGGATTTGATTTGTTTTACGCTAGCCGCTTTTGTGTCAAAATATAACCAGTTAAATACACCGCTTCGTTTTTCGTACCGTCTAACCTGAATATCTATTTCCTGAGCGGTATCTTTTTTCAGGCGAATGGACAGCATTTCGGCCTCTGGATAGTTGCTTAGACTAAACTGCAGTGCATTGTCTTGAAATTTATCATAGATTAACGGTAATGACCTTGATTTGGTGTTCTTTATAGAAACTGGATCTTGCTGAAAAAGATTAAATGTAGCGACATAAGTTTTCTTGAACGCTGGAAATGCAAAAGCTAGTCCGGTAATTGCAAAAGCCAGTGCGATGAAAAGGCTATAAAAGCCAATGACATTGTGCAGATCGTGATTTAGGCGTTTCCATTTAACCTTGGCGTCTACCCAAAAGCTCCTGCGGAGATTTTTACCCTTCCATTTTTTTGGCCACCACAATACGATCCCGCTCAATAAAATGACAATAAATAGTGCTGTAGACCAGCTTACTAAGGCATGACCATATTTTTTGCCCAATAACAAGTTGAGATGAAGCTGTAAAACGAGCTGAAAGAACTCTGTTTTCGTGTTTTCAACTTCCTGGACCTGACCGGTATACGGATTGATGAATATCCTTTTATAATACTGGAAGTAATTCCAGTGACCAAAAGCGTTCTCATTGGTTTTCATGGCGCGAAAGACCCAGGTTCTATTCTTGGCCGGATAGAGGTCCACCCGGCTGATTTTTTGACCATCTTCAAGACTGCCTTGCGCATTGGACAGTAAGGTGCTTAATGGGAGGGGGCTGGAAGAGGCATCCACAATGTCTATAAAATATTTTTCAGGATAAGCCCATAGTTTTAGCTCATCCTGAAAGGTATATATACATCCCGTTAGGCTCAAAATAAATACGACAATCCCGGTGATAATCCCGAGCCATTTATGTAACCAGAGTATGCCAGACTTTATCATTTAAAACTTGTAATTGATATTAAAGGACGCAAGCATTCCTTGACCTTTTACATACTCCTCATTTAATGCGCGGTACTGGCTCACGACTGGATAGTAGTTTTTATTGAACAGATTTTCGATGCCCAATCCCAATGACCACTGTTTATTGATCTGATAATTTCCATTTAAATTGAATAAATCGACAGATTTTACAGGTCCTTCGCTGTTTTTGTAGACACCTTTATCATTAGGCATAAATCGGTCACGGGATCCGGTATGCACCCAGAATATTTGGAAGGTCAATGGCTTAATCGGTGTATAATAAATATAGCCAGTCGCTTTGATCGGAGAAATGCGTGAACCATTGAGGTAAGATCTTGTGCCATCTTCTTTTTTTGATTTTCCCTCAACATAGGCGTATGTTCCACCTATAGTAAGTTCGGGGCTAATATTTGCACTTAGGGCTACCTCATATCCATAGACATCCTCAGGAAGCCGTTGTGGCATCAGGTACCCCCCGATATCTACAAGTTCTACACCCATTTTTGAGGTACTATAATAATAGGAAGCAGACAGTTGGAAAATACTGTAATTGCTGGAGAAGCCGACTTCATAGTTATTGGTAATGATAGGATCTGTTTTGAGGCTGTCCAGGTCGTTGTCTGTTGCCCTACGGACAATGCGTCCAAGTTCATTGATGGCAAAACCCTGTGAGAAACTTACGAAAGGATTAAATAATGAATATTTATTATAGCGCAGGCCCGCATTGAACGTTGCGCCCTTGTAAGGTATTTTCCCCCCTTTTACGGCAATACTGCCTTCATTATTAGGTCCTGTAGCAATGGTACTGAAATCCTTTATTTTGACCGTTGCATTTTCATAACGAACACCACCTTTGAAAATTAGATTTTCCAGAAAATCAATTTTTACCTGTGCATAAGGCGCCAGATTAAACATGTTCATATAGGGGATATAGACCCTTCCATCGGTGAGGTTCTGATCGGTGACATCGTTCAGAAGGTCGAGCCCATAGGTGATATCCGCGTTAGAGCCAAGTACCTGAAATGGTGTGTTGAGATTGATCCGTAATCCTTTTTTCTCTGAATTGATTTGCGTTTGGCCCGGACCATACCATGCCGAGGCTTTCTCAACATAGCGATTCATGGATCGGAATGTGTTGTAATAAGCGGATGCAACCAATGAAGTAGATCCAAAAAGGCCGTTTTTGGCATAGGTTAACATCGCATTGTGGTTGTAGGGAGTACCGGCTGGTTTACCCGGGTCTTCTCCTTTCACACCGATGGTCGGGGTTTGTCCATAGATGCCTGTTTTACTTATGTACCGGTTGTGCTGATTACTTCGGTAGAAATTATATACAGCGGCTAGGTTAGAACTGCTATCAATGGTGTAACCAAGTTTTAGAAATGCATTATATTGATAGGTATTTGAAAGGCCATCCGTCTGACCGAGTGGCGTTCCATCCCCATCACGTTGAAGGCCAACATAATCTGCAGATCCGCTGACGGTATAATCCCAATTGTTTTTTCTTCCATATAATGTTTGGGAGGCACGATAACCCAATGTCCCTGCACTATTGACGGGATTGAAAGTCGTCCGTAGGCTCGTAATTCCTTGGATGGGGGCAGAATCTTTCGCAGGTTTGCGGGTGATATAGTTAATAATCCCACCGGCTGAGCCATTTCCGTAGATGGAGGTAGCTCCTTTGATAACTTCGACACGCTCAATAACACTCGGATCGATGGTACGCAGATCTCGCTGTCCATTCATCAATGGCGTAGACTGTGGAATACCATCTACTAAGACGAGTACCGACCGCCCACGTAAGGTCTGGCCAGAATTGGTCGCTTTATTGGTTGAGGTACCCAGACCTGGTATTGTATTGCCGAGGATCGTCGAAAGATTGGTGCTGATCTGGCTTTGTGCTTCGATCTCTTTTGTTGTTAAAATGGATACCGACGAGGGGACTGTCGAGATACTTTCAGGCTTACGACCAGCAGTGACTATGATTTCGTCTAAAGTTTGGGTTGCATTTAATTGGAATAGGATAGGTCCTTTGACTGTATCTAAACGTACTGTTTTTTCAACAGACGAATAGCCTGTATAAGAAATGCGAAATTGAAGCGGGCTTTGTGCTGTTATTTTATTGAGTTGAAATTGTCCGTTCTGATTCGAATAGCCAATGTTTTTTCCGTTGAGTCGTATGTTGGCCTGAGCCAGGGGTTGATTATCTTTATTTTGTACGAGGAGAGATAACTTTTGTGCACGTAATTGTGTCCCAAGAAGGATAAGGGTTCCTGTAGCGAACATCGTATAGCGTGTTCTATTGTTCATGGTAGTTTATTTAGATCAAATATAAATTGACGCAAATATAGAATATTTATGTTTTTTTACCTTGAAAAAATGATATTTTTTTATTCAGTTATCAATGGTTAATATGCTTTTGGTGACATGTTTTTATGTTTTTTTTATTAGTTATGCGTGCTGTTTGAGAGGGAAGGTATAGTGTTAATTGCTTTGCTTCATTTTGAGGAAATATGCTGTTTACATTTTATTGATATTAGATCATTATTTTAGCGGTTCATATTTTTGAAATAACTCGTTATTTAACTGTTAATAATTATTTGTAGATAAAATGAAAAGGATATTTGTGTTTCTGTCACTATTTTTGGTCATCTCATCGCATGCTCCAGCATTTGCTCAGGAGAATCATTGGTTGAAATTTAATTCAGGAGAAGCAATGCGTACTTATTTTAAATATGCCAAAGGGAAGAAAATTATAAGCGGTCATCGGGGAACAATCGAAGATGGTCTTCCTGAAAATTCGATTGCGACTTTTGAGGCCGTGTTACGAAAAACTCCGGCAATTTTCGAAATAGATCCGCGCTATACGAAAGATAGTGTTGCGGTATTACTTCATGATGCAAATTTGGAACGGGTGACAAATGGGGCAGGAAAAGTATCAGATTATACTTGGGCTGAATTGCGTAAACTTCGCCTGAAAGATCATGCTGGAAATATTACCGATTATCCTATAAATACCCTAGATGAAGTTATTGAATGGGCAAAGGGTAAAACCATTTTAAATCTCGATAAGAAAGATCTACCGCTGTCCGCTACTGCAGCGATTATAAAAAAGCATAACGCGTATAATTGGGTGTGGGTGACCGTACATAATGTAGAGCAAGCGGCTTATTACTTGGCTCAAAATCCGGATCAGTATATGTCCATGCACATTAAGGATCAACCGGCATTGGAGAAATTTAAGGCGTCAGATTTGCCGTATGATCGGATGATTGTCTATATAGGTGCTGAGTTAAGGGAATCTAATCTCGAAATGTATCGCTTTTTTAACAAAAAAGGGGTGATGTGTATGATTTCTTCAGCTTCTACTTATGACAAGCTAACAAAGAAAGAAGAAAGAAGGGAAAAATACCGGGCGATATTCAGCCAGGGTGCGTCTGTTCTTGAATCCGATTTACCAATGGAGGCCGCTGGGGCAATAGATTAATCTAAGTCAACATTGTCGGCTAGAAAACTAAAATAGTTGGGAGACTCTTCTTCAAAAATTTCCTTTCCTTCCATCATGTATGCACGTAAAAGGTATTCTTGCGCAGATTCTGTATTTGCTGTTTCAAAGTAACACTGTCCTAACCGCAGCATGATAAAGGGATTCTCATAGGCATTTTCTATGATATTACTTTTGGCATTTTCAAAGTGAGAAAGTGCATTTTCGAAATCATCTTGCAGGAAATAAGCATCACCAATAGAGGCTTCTAGCCAAAGACTTTCAGCGTGGACATTTTGTGGGCTAGGGATTAAATTGAGCGCCTCAGCCCATACCCTAATTGCTTCGCGAAAGTTCTCTTCATCACAATAGGCATTACCCTCTTCACTCAGTTGGTCGATTTTATCTAATATTTGATCATCCATGGCATTCTTTCTTAATGGTCTTTTACGAAGTTAGGAAATAATTGGAAAAAAAAAACACCTGAAATCTTAAACTTCAGGTGTTCAAATGGGTGGAAAATACTTTTTTATTTATTCCACCATACTTTGGTGTTGATCACATCATCTCCTTGTTGTGCCAGGGCTGCTTGATAATTTGATCTATTTGTACTTTGTTCTTTCAATGGATACACCAAACGACTTGGTATGGCATCGCCAACTTCGGGATTAAAGGTATAGGTGACGGGTTTGCCATCGATAGTGCCACTCCAGGTAACATCTCCTTTTTTGATGAGAAATAGTGGATAGCCCGTTCTTTTGATTTCTGACCAAGCTTCTATGCTCTGATTGAAAAGTGCCAGATATTTTTGAGAAAGCACATGTTCTTTATTGGCAGCTGGTAGTTTGCTGATATAGCTGTTTAGATCTTCTTGTGATACCCCCCATTTTTCCAGCGAAGCGCGGGTTCCTTTCTCATAGTTAGTTTGATCCCAATTGTTATTTTCCGACAGAAGAAACGCTACTTCGGCATATTCTAAGAGTACTTCGCCATAATCTGCAGCATTAATAATATCGCTCGGGAGTGAGATTTTAGCTACAGGAAAGAGATTGCCGGCGGCTAAGGGAAGCCCATACGGCTGGCCGAAATAGGCATTTCCTGAGGATGTTGGTTTTGCGAATTTAGACAAGCGAGGGTCTACAGTTTTAAAGGGACCACGTGTGCCTTGTAGAGCTTCGATAAGCACATTTGAAATGGCGAAATCTTGCCGTTTGGCTGTCACAGTGGCTCGGAATAGTGGAGCCTCATTGGGTGGAGTTTTAGAATATTTAAATACGGCGTTGTCGCTGTTGGTGGTAAATATGCCTTTCTTTATCGCATCGGCAATATGGGTCGCTGCCAATGCGGAATCTTTGGCTTTCATGCGATTGGCCACACGCAAACGTAGTGAATTGGCGAATTTTGCCCAACTGGCATTGGATCCTTGGTAGATAATATCCGAAGATCCAAAAGTCCTGACAGTTGGATATTTAAGAAGTGTATCTGCCGCTTGTTGCAGTTCGTTTAGAATATCTTTATAGATTTTCTCCTGACTTGCATATTTAGGTGTTAAGTTGTCTGGGTCCTGTTGCAGGGCTTCAAAATCAGCATCTTTATTGCCATAGGACTCATAGGGAATATTACCAAAAACATCGGTTAATGACTGAAAAGCATAAGATTTAAGAATTCTCACTATAGCAATCTGATTCGCGTTGGTGCCAGCCGTTCCAGCTGCTGCGATCGCTTTGGTGCTTTCATTGGTATTGAGTTTGATAATATCATTTAAGTTATTCAATGCTTTGTAAGTTGCCGTCCAGTAGTTGTCGGAATAACTCGTTGGTATTTGATAACGTGATTGATCAGTGTAAATATTTTGGGCAAAATATTGTGAAAATAATTGTGCTCCACGTAAGCTGACCTCTTCGCTTCGTAAGGCATTAACCAATTGCTTTTCGGCAGTTACCAAGATTGTTGGAGTTGTGACGGTGGCGGGACGATTGGGATCGGTATTAATATCAGCAAACTTGGACTTGGAGCATGAAGATGCAACAAAGGAAATACCGATTACTGTTGTATATAGTATATTTAATATTTTCATTTTTTTAGAATTTAAGATTGACATTAAAACCATAGGTAACAGGCAATGGAATAGCACCGCCTTCGATACCCTGTACATTACCGCCACTGGAGGTGAATTCAGGATCAATGTATTTACTCTTGGTATAGATATTCCAAAGATTACGGCCATAGACATTGACCCCAATATTTTTAATGACTTTGGCATTGGCTAATTTGAAATTATAACCCAGCGTCACTTCTCTCAGTTTAACATAAGTGGCATCAAAAATGGAAAAAGTGGTCGGACCATTGTACTCATTGCGCGCCCATTGCTGTGCTGTAATATTGGTGGTATTTTGTTCGACGTTTTTCACCTCATAACTTCCGTCACTATGGAACGTAACATTTCCTTTGACACCATCCAAAATAACACCCGTTTCACGGATATTATTAGCCGCTGTTTTGTCCAGGATGCCTGAATACATACCAACTTTATAGGTTTGGGAGAAGAAGTTACCACCGACACGACCTGATACTAAAAATCCCAAGCTAAAGTTTTTGTAGCGGAAGCTATTTTGAAAGCCAAAAGTGAAATCAGGTAGAATTGATCCTAGTGGAACTAATTGGGAGGTCTTCATATAAGTTCCATCTGCTTGTACAACGCGTTGTCCATCTTTAGTATACACAAAATCATAGCCTAAAAATTGCCCATAAGATTCACCTTCACGTGCGACTAATTCAACTAACGAATTACTTAGACTCAATGTATTTACCTGATCGTCTAATTTGATCACTTTGTTTTTGTTTTTGGCCCAGTTAATTGTAGCGTCCCAAGTAAAGTTTTCATTTTTGATTGGTGTACCATTAAGAACAATTTCGAGACCTTTGTTATTAATTTTCCCCGCATTAAATACTTTGCTTGCGTATCCAAAAGACGAAGAAACAGGAACAGGAAGGATTTGATTTCTAGAATTATTGTTGTAGTAGGTTATATCAAATCCTAAGCGATTTTTGAACAATTGCACGTTCAGACCTGTTTCCCAAGAACTGGTAATTTCTGGTTTTAAATTAGCATTTGGTTTAATACTCGGGAGGCCATAGGAAGCTTGCCCTTCATATGATTGCTCAGGTTCATAGACCTTATACAGTTGATAAGGATCTGTGTCATTGCCGACTTGCGCCCATCCTAAACGTATTTTTCCGAAACTTAACCAATTCAAATTTTTAAATGCTTCTAATTGACTAAAAACAAAACTACCTGTTAAGGAAGGATATATAAATGAGTTGTTATCTGTTGGTAATGTTGAAGACCAGTCATTGCGCACTGTTCCATCTAGGTATAGCAAATCATTATAGCCCAAGGAAAAACTTCCATAAACAGATGCGATGCGTCTATGATATTTATAGTTTTTAATTTCGACTGAATTGGCATTTCTTAAATTATAATAATTTGGAATAATTAGACCGCCCTGCGTAATGGCATAATCTTGCTTGCGCTGCTGGTCACGAAGATTGGCTCCGATATTTCCAATAAGTGAGAATTTATCCCAGTTTTTTTTGGCTGTAGCTAAAAATTCATAATTGTATTCGTTCAGTTTATTACTTGTCTCTTCATATTGCGAAGTGCTGCGTGAGTATACCGCGATTCGGTCTTGGGATTGGAACGAATAAATATCTCCATGTACTTTAGCTCCCAAGGAAAGCCAGCTATTTAAGTCATATTGTAATCCAATATTACCATAAAAGCGATCTCTATTATCTTCCATATATGATTCGTAAGCCGACCAATAAGGATTGTCTATGAATTTTGTTGCTTCGTCCGTGGGTGTATTTTGCCAACCGCTACGGTTCCATGCTAATGGAGTTCCATCCTCACGTTTATAATTTTCCAATATCTTGTAATCCACTTGTACTGCTCCCCATTGGAATGCCTCGAGGATAATATTTCTGTTGGATGCACCTGTCCATGGGCGGCCTACGGATGCGTTACGGATGTAGTTGAAATTAGAATTGATTTTCAATTTGCCAAGCTGCGTTCCTCCCGAAAAGTTAAACGTATTACGACCTAAACTAGAATTTGGAGTTGTTCCTTTTACATTTTTGTTGGTGTAGGAAAATCGGTAATTTGTATTTCCACTATTGCCGGCGATAGCAAAATTATTGGTATTGGCTACACCAGTCCGAAAAAAATAGCTGACATCATTTTTTGGATAAAGCCATGGCGACGGATTCAGGTAATTGGATTCGTCTTCAGGGTTTAAATTATACCATTGTAAGACAGGTGTGCCATCGAGTTTAGGACCCCAGCTTTCATCTGCAGCATAGTCTACGATTTTATAGTCTTTACCATTGATATTTTGAGTCTGAAAAACAGTAGAATAACCCTGGCCGTATAAATGTTGTCTTTTCGGAAGTCGGACAATATTTTCAAAATCAACGCCAGTGTTTAACGATATATCTATCTTTTCCCCCTTTGACGCACGCTTTGTGGTAATTAATATAACACCATTAGCAGCTCTGGAACCATACAAGGCGGCAGCTGAAGGCCCCTTTAATACGGAGATGTTATCGATATCGTCAGGATTGATATCTTGTATCATATTACCGACATCTTTGCCTGCGCTACCATTGATGGTCGATGAGGAGTTTAAATCGGTGTTATCAATTGGCGTACCGTCAATAACATACAACGGTTGGTTATTTCCCGCAATTGAATTGATACCTCGAAGCAAAACATGGGAGGATCCGCCCATATTACCACCGGATGTAGTCACTTGAAGACCAGCAACTTTTCCTGAGAGTGCACTAAGCGCGTTAGTAGGACGTGTTTGAAGTTCAACAGATTTGACTTCCTGTACGGCATATCCTAATGATTTCTTTTCACGTGAAATACCTAAAGCGGTAACAACAACTTCGTCCAGTTGGGAACTTGTCGGTGAAAGTTGAATAGTAGTGAGCCCGCCTGGATTGGTTTGAACAGTTTTGGAGTCAAAACCAATAAATTGAACTTGGATACTGATAGAACTTCCATTTGAAGGCAACTCGAAGAGACCATTTATATCCGTTTGTACCTGTTTTTTGCTTATTGTTTCTGTAATAGTCGCCCCTTGGATAGGATTATTGTTATTATCGACTACTTTACCTTTTATGGTGGATTGAGCGTATAATGTGCTGGAGCTTAAACAAAGCGCAGCCATTACGACAAAATCGATATTATTTTTTGCCATATTAAAATGTTAATAATGAATTATTATTGTCTGTTTGGAAGGGGTTATCGGAGATATTTAATAATTACCTGGAAAACATCTCCTTGTGACATTCGTTTTTCAAGCATTAGTAGATAGTTTAGTTTCATGTGTTAAAAAATGTTAATACAAATATATAAAATCCACCTGATAACTATACTTTATTTTTTTGTTTTTTGTAATAAAAAGGTCAGAATGCTTGAATTAAATTCATCGGCAGAGAATACATTGGTATATGAATTGAACACTACCCACGTATCCTTATTGAATAGATCTAGTATGGATAGTATTCATAAAGTAAGCAAGTTCTAACTGTTCGCCTGTTAGCTTGCTTTGTTGTAGTTGTTCATAAATGGGGCGGTAATGGGCAATGTAACTATCCTTTTGTGCTTGGTTTATTCGTTTAAAATTACCACCCGTCATCATATCCTCCAAAGAATTGAACATCTTGAGCTAGTACTCCATGTTCATATCCTTGTCTATTGATATTTATCCAAGATTGATCTCTTATTTCTTAACAGGAAGTAAGGGCAGTTTATCCAACAGATTTCTTATATAGAAAAAGCCTTTGGTAATGGTTATCCAGATGTTTGCGCATCGCATTGCGAAAAACCTCTGCATTACCAACTTTCAGTATATCCACTAATCCGCGGTGTGAGATAAAACTTTTTGATTCACTCGGACTGGTTAATAGGCCACTAATGTGTACATATTGAAAAACAGGTAATAACATGTTCTGGAAATCTTTGAGGATAGTATTACCAGTTATTTCATAAAGCTTTCCATGGAAGGCAACTTCTGTTTCAATATCAAAAATTGTATTGTCTGCATTGACGGGTTCTTTTGCTACGATGACTTCCAGCTCCTCAATATCTTTTTCTTGTATATGTTCAAATAATATATCGGCCATACCTACCTCTAAAATCATACGCATTTCAAAAAGATCCTGTAAAGTCTTATTCTCCATAATCGTAGGATAAAGCGACTTCCGCAATGGCTTTATAAGATCAGGGCTCGTGAGCACCGCACCCCGGTGTTTCTTGGATTCTATTAATCCAACCATACGCAATCTTAGCATCGCCTCACGAACAACTGTACGGCTTACGCCAAGTGTTTCTGCTAATTCGATTTCCTTTGGCAATGCATCCCCAACTTTTAAACCTTGGTTGACGAAGAGATTGATGATCTCTTTCTCTGCACGGTCTACTAATGAAGAGGTATCGAGGGTGTTAAGATGTTCTATGAGCGAAGAATTTGATTCCATATCTATTTTTATGGCGCATTAGGCGCCTTTAGACAAAGATAATTAATAAAAACTAATAATATGTAATACATAATTGAATTAAAATTTGCTTTTAATATTTTTTAATCTATATATTTGTATATATGTAATACTTAATACAAATACCAATATGTATTCAAACCTAAAATTACGATCCCTTTTAGCCTTGTCTATATTGACAAGTAATCTGCTCTTGGCGCAAGCACAAGACCATGCGGTAAAAGGGAGAATCACTGATGCTAAGACAGGGGAACTTTTGGGGAAAGTCACTGTTAAAGTCAAAGGAACAAGTCAATCCTTGCAAACAAATGCTGATGGAACGTTCGCTGTTAGCACAAATCCTAACACAGTCTTAATAATTACATCAACAGGTTATAAGTCCTTTGAAGTGAAAGTTGGACAAACAAACTTATTGGACATTAAATTAGAGCCCAGTACGGAGCAGATGGATGAAGTCGTCGTGGTGGGCTACGGTAAAATGAAAAAATCCAATTTGACTGGTTCTGTAAGTAGGCTCGATAAGAAGGTTCTGGAAACCGGTATTCGTTCCAATCCTGCCTCTGCTTTAGCCGGTACCGTACCAGGTATCCGTGTGCAACAAACTTCCGGAAGACCTGGGGCTGTTCCTAAGATTGTCTTACGTGGTGGAACAGATTATGATGGTAGCGGAACTCCTTTAGTCATTGTGGATGGTATCATCAGGGACGGGTTTAATGATATCAACCAAAATGATATTGAATCAATAGATGTACTTAAAGATGCTTCGGCTACAGCCATCTATGGTGCAAGAGCTTCAAATGGGGTAATTCTTATAACAACAAAACGTGGAAAAGAGGGTGTGTCCAATATTGTTGTTCAGTCAAAAATTGGTGTCAATAAACTGAATAACCCTTTTAATTTCCTAAATGCCAAAGATTATCTATACTGGTCTAGAAAAGGGGTGCAAACCTCAGGAATTTATCAGCCAAATCAGCTGAATCAATTGTCAGCTGTGGGGCCTTTTGGAACAGGTAACAAATTTAAGGATGATCAGGGAAATTATCTTGACGGTAATGTCAGTAGTAATGCCGTATGGAGTACAATGTATTTGGACGATAGCAATCGTGAATTGCTACAACAGGGATGGCAGACAATGATTGATCCCATAACAGGGAAAGAGTTAATTTTTAAAAATTTTGACTATGAGGATTATGCATTAAGGAACAATAGTTTAACGCAAGACTACAATGTTGCTTTACAAGGAGGGACACAAAAGGGGAGTTATTATGCCAGCGTAGGAAAGTACAATGAGAAAGGATTGCCCATCAATACGTTTTATGATCGGACAACCTTCGTTTTAAATGGCGATTACAAAATCAAACCTTGGTTGCAATCTAATTCGAATGTGAATTTTGCATATACAAAATGGAGAGACGCGATAAATGGTGAAGCGAATTATATGACAAGGGCATTGGGCGCGCCACCCACGATGCGTGGTACAAACATGAGCGGAGACTTGCTGGTGGGACGTGATTGGCAAGATGGTAATCCGCTCGTCAATGATGATAAATTTATTCGCAAGAATATCAATCAAAAACTGACCTTGGGACAGGCTTTCACGGTTGATTTTTTGGATAATCTGAGTTTAAAGGTCAGCGGTAATTGGTTTTTTAATCAAGAAACAAACGAATCGTTTAATAGAGATTATCTGGCAAGCCCCGGCAATTACGTTAGAACGCGCAATTCGGGCGCATCTTATTACAAAAATTTTAATCAAACGTACAACGCTGTATTGAACTACAATACAACTATTAGTGAAGACCACCATATTAATGCGATGTTGGGCACTGAATTTTTTGATTCCTATCGCACAAGTTTCTCCGCTTCGGGGACTGGTGCGCCAACGGATGATTTTATGGATTTGGGATTGACCAGTCCAGACGCGAATAAGCGAAGTATAGATTCCTATCATGATCGTCAGCGTATTACATCGTTTTTTGGTCGTGTCAATTATGATTATCAACAAAAATACCTGATGACATTGACAGCACGTCGCGATGGATATTCCACCCTTTTGAATAACCGATGGGGAACATTTCCGGGAATTTCCGCAGGCTGGAATTTGCATAACGAAGAAGTTCTTAAGGATTATATTGGTTCGGATAAGTTAGTTAATACCTTGAAATTAAAAGCGAGCTATGGTGAAAATGGTAATGTGGATGCCGTATTCAAAGGCCAAACAACAAGAGATTCGTATATTTTACAAGGTGCTTATGGAAGTTCGAAATACGATGGTTCCGTAGGCTATACGATGACATCCTTGTCCATTCCCAACCTGAAATGGGAAAGTTTGAAGACGAAAGAGATCGGTTTGGAGACCAGATTGTTTAACCGTTTGGACTTAAGCTTATCCTATTACCATAGAACGACAAAGGATAAAATTGCGACATTAACCTTGCCGCAATCGGCAGGTTTTCGTACAATTCGAACCAATAATGGAGATATGTCCAACCAAGGTGTTGAGGTGGATTTAAATTATCAAATACTACGTAATAATGACTGGAATTTGAGTGTTAATTGGAATACCGCTTATAATAAAAATAAAGTACTAAAACTTCCTTACAATGGTGTGGCGAATAATCGTCAAGGAGGAATTCAGGTTTACGACCCTAGCTCAAAGGAATTGATTTGGGTCGGTGGAACCCAGGAAGGTCAAGATCCAAACGTTGCTTATGCTTACGAGGCGGTTGGAATCATTCGGACCCAAGCCGACTTAGATCGTTACGCAGGTCAATTGAAAGATTTGATCGGTGCGAGAACACTGGTTCATCCGGATGCCTATAATGCATTGCCAGAAGATCAGAAGAAACTGTATTATCCGCTTGCGTTGGGTGATGTCATGTGGAAAGATGTAAATGGCGATGGCATAATTAATTCGTATGACCGTGTATATATGGGCAATACTGTACCGCGTTGGACAGGAGGTTTTGGAACAACATTGAGCTACAAGGACTTCAGCCTATATACACGATTGGATTATGCCCTGGGTTTTGTCGCTTATGATGGGCCTAGAGCCTGGTTTTTGGGCATGATGCAAGGCACCTTTAATACGACAGACGCGGTTTTCGATACCTGGACAGCAGATAATCCAAATGCTAAATACCCAACCTACTATTGGGCAGATCAACTATTCAAGAACAACACCAGCCGTGAAAGCAGTATGTTTTATAATAAGGGTGATTATCTGGCATTACGTGAGATTTCTTTAGGATACAAATTGCCAAATGCCATTGCAAAAAGAATCAAAATGGAGGGAATGCGGGTTTCACTGACAGGCCAAAATCTCCATTATTGGACAAAAAACACATTGTTCTCGGCTGAAAGCGGTAGAGTAGATCAAAACAGCGGTGGATATCCTCTACCCAAGACGTTTATTTTCAGCCTTCAATTAACCTTTTAATCGTTAAATTATGAAAAAGATATTTGTTTATTGCTGTGTTATCATTGCGGCATTTACATCTTGTAAAGAAATTGATCTAGACATTACGCCGGAAGATTATTTTGCAAGTGGAAGTTTCTGGAAAAGTAATGATCAAGTTGCCGGAGCGATGTTAGGGCTACATAGTCAATTGCGTGGCCAACAGCAGAACTTGTGGAGCCTGGGTGAACTGCGGGCTGGAACGCTAAGGGATGGCACTAGTTTTACAGGAACTGCATCCTTGAACTCGGCAGGGATAATTACGCAAGATATTCGGGAAAGCGCACCAGGCATAACCGGATGGGCTGGCTTGTATAGCACGATATTTCAAGTCAATAATTTTATCTATCAGGTAGAGAAAGCTGATTATTTGACTGAGGCTCAAAAAGGGTACTATTTGGGGCAGGCTTATGGCTTTCGCGCGGTTTACTATTTTTATCTGTTCAGAACCTATGGACGGGTACCGTTGGTGACGGAACCTCAAGCTGCGGTAAATACGCCAACGTCGGCAGATCAGGCCTATAAAGCGAGAACAGACACGGAAAAAGAAACTTTTGATTTTATTAAATCAGAGATAGACAAATCTGAAAAATCATTTTCAGGAAATTATGAGACAAAAAATCAAAAAGCACAATGGTCCCTGGCAGCAACAAAAATGCTGAAAACCGAAGTTTATCTTTGGTCTGCGAAAGTGAGCATAGATGGACAATCTCCAAAAAATGTCAATTCAGATTTGCTGCTGGCCAAAGCTGCCGTAGAGGAGATAATACCTAAATATAATCTGATCAACAATTTTGCTGAACAGTTTAAATCTGCCAGTATGCCAACGATGAAGGGAAATGCTGAAATGATTTTTGTCATTCGATATTTAAATGGTGAGACCACTTCCTTTTTTAACAATTTTATTTACGCTGCCAGTGACGATATTACCGGATATGTGGACGATAATGGCCAAGTAATTCCCAAAGATCCGCTGCAAACGGGATCCACAGGATTGATCCGTTACGAATATAAAATGGATTTGTATAGATTATATGGACCTAAGGATAGCAGAGCCAATGCTACTTTTCTAAACTTTAATAAAGGAAATACATCTGCAGTTGTATTTAGAAAGTTCTTGGGGACCTTAATTGATGGGGTACGTAACTATTCGGATGACTATCCTATTTATCGTGCTGCTGAAGCGTATTTATTATTGGCGGAGATTAAGAATAAACTGGGTGAAGATCCCACCGCTGAAATTATGGCCGTTCGAAACCGTGCTTATGGAGGGCTGGCTCCTACTTTTGACAATGGAGGTTTTGAAGCAAATGAGCTCGCAATTTTCTACGAGCGTACCAAAGAGTTTGTGTCGGAAGGTAAACGATGGTTTGATTTAAGGAGAATGCAGGATGGAAATGGACTGCCACTGGTATTTCGTAAAAATCTGAATTTGGTCGGAGTTTTGGATAATAATGATAGCCAAAAACATAAAATTTTGTGGCCGATTGACTTACAGACTTTAACAGAAGACCCTCAGTTAAACGATCAGCAAAACCCAGGATATAAAGGAACTTAAACCAATAATGACCTATCTCAATTTTAAACGGATTAATTGAAGTTGGTATTTACAACTATTCACATAAATTATCATATGCTAAATCAAAAAATATCGGGATTAATTGCAGCGCCATTTACTCCTTTTGACGAAAACGGTGAACTGAATCTTGAGCTGATTCCACACTATTATGAGATGCTAAAGAGAAATAGCGTATCAGGTGCCTTTATTTGTGGCTCTACTGGAGAGGGCGTATCGCTTACATTTGACGAAAAAGTCTCGGTAATGACAGCTTGGGCTAAACTGACAAAGAAAGATCCGGCGTTCACATTAATGATGCTATTGGGGGGGACGAATATCAAAGAATGTCAACAACTAGCCGAACTTGCGGAGCAGGTAGGCGTAGATGTCGTGTCCTTTACATCGCCGTCATATTTTAAACCCACAAATGTGGATCAGCTGGCAAACTGCTGCATTGAAATCGCAAACGCTGCACCCAATACTGCTTTTTACTATTATCATATTCCCGTATTGACTGGTGGAAATTTT
Organism: Sphingobacterium sp. UBA7249; assembly: GCF_002472835.1. Lineage (NCBI taxonomy): Bacteria > Pseudomonadati > Bacteroidota > Sphingobacteriia > Sphingobacteriales > Sphingobacteriaceae > Sphingobacterium > Sphingobacterium sp. UBA7249. The sequence continues at coordinate 193,682 of NZ_DKST01000030.1, forward strand.
CAAATGATCGAATTATTGAGAAAAGTGGATGGCGTAATACCCAATTTTAGGGGAATTAAATATACGCATGAAGATTTTATGGACTTTCTGACCTGCATGAATTATGCTGATCGAAAATATGACATGCTCTGGGGGAGAGATGAGAATATGTTATCTGCGCTAGTATTAGGTAATAAAGGAGCTGTCGGAAGTACGTATAACTATGCCGCACCTTTGTATCTTGACCTCATGGAAGCTTATGACAGGGGGGATTTTGAAAAGGCAAATGCCTTGCAGCAGCAATCAATTGATATGATCATATTGTTAGGTAAGTATGGTGGTATTTCGGTCGGAAAGGCTTATATGAGATTAATCGGTCTGAACTGTGGTGAATTTCGATTGCCGGTGAAAAATATGTCCCCGGAGCAGTTTGAGCTTTTTAAGGCTGATGTGAACAAAATCGGTTTTGAAACGTTTTGCGCACATTGATCGCATCATTATTTGGTTTCCATCTCGTTGTAAGCATTTTGTTTATGGAGGTGGAAATCCTGTAAGACGGATAAGATGTCAAGAATAAATAGATATGACAAAACAAAATTGGATGGGAATTGTCGTGGGAATACTGTTGGCAGGTAATGTTAATGGACAGGCGGGTCGTTTGGAATGGCATAGATCCGTCGAGTTACCATCTCCGCAGGGTGAGAGTATGCATCTCGGGATCGCAGGCCCTGTTGTGGGGATGTCAAATGGCTATCTGCTGATTGGTGGGGGTGCTAATTTTCCAGATTTGCCACCTTGGAAGGGTGGTGTAAAAAAGATTCAAAAGGAAGTCTTCGCCTATGTTAAAGACGGTGAAACACTTCGATGCGTAGCACAAGATAGCCTTGCTGAACCTATTGCTTATGGAGCGAGCTTGAGTTTACCTATAGGGGTGTTCGTTATCGGCGGAGAGACTTCAGAAGGCAAAACCAATGCTTGTAGACTGATTCAATGTAATGCTGATACCGAGCAGATTTCAACGGTTAATTATCCAGATCTTCCATTTCCGTTGACCAATATGGGAGCAGTAGCGATTGAAAATAAACTTTTTGTTGCAGGGGGCGAAGGACAGGATACGGTATCTGATCAAGTGTTGCAATTAGATCTTAATGATCTTGAAAAAGGATGGATCTGTATAGGGAAACTTCCCTATGCAGTCTCACACGTGCAATTGTTGGCCGATAAACAAGCTAACCTTTATTTGGTTGGCGGAAGAAGAGCGAATAAAGATGCGCCCTCTACTTTGTACCAAGGACTATTCAGTTCTGTAGATGGTGGAAAATATTGGGCTAAACTACCGAAAATTCCCTTTAAAGCTGCCGCAGCTGTGTCCTGTATCCTACCTGACAATGGATTGTGGCTATTGAGTGCAGATCATGGTGATACCTTTCATCGTGTGGAGACGCTTATTGCAGAAGCAAAAAAGACATCTGATCCACAGAAAGCACAGCAGCTGATAGCATCAAAAAACCAACTTCAAGTAAAACATCCAGGCTTTGGCAGAGCGGTATGGCGATATGATTTGAAATTGAAGGAATGGAATCAAATGGGGGAGCTACCTGCTGATGGACCGGTGACCACCACAGCAGTTGTCTGGGATAATATGGTTATAGTGCCTAGCGGAGAAATAAAGGCCGGAGTTCGTACCCCTCAGATCTTAATAGCTGAATTTTTAAAAGAATAAGACATAAAAGAAATAAGATATAAAACACAGACAATATAAACCTGATAACGCTTAAAATGATCTCTTCTTTACAACATAAATCTTTTTACCCATGGCTTGTCGTTACCCTTCTTTGGGGGGTAGCACTGCTGAATTATATGGATCGACAGATGCTGTCGACCATGCGTGACACCATGCAGGTCGATATTCCTCAATTGCAAAGTGCCGAAACTTTTGGTGTACTGATGGCCATTTTTCTGTATATCTATGGTGTGATGAGTCCAGTAGCCGGCATTGTTGCTGATCGGAGTAATAGAAAATGGCTAATCGTAGGAAGTTTATTTGTCTGGTCAGCAGTTACCTATGGTATGGGTATGGCAAATGACTATTCAACACTATTGGTATTAAGGGCCATTATGGGATTTAGTGAAGCTTTATATATTCCTACAGCGCTTTCGTTAATCGCAGATTATCATACAGGGAAAAATCGGTCGTTAGCTATTGGGTTGCATATGACAGGGCTCTATACCGGACAGGCACTTGGGGGCTTTGGAGCGACTTTGGCTGCTACAAAAGGATGGCATACCGCCTTTCATTGGTTCGGGATAGTGGGTATTTGTTATGCATTAGTCCTAGCTCTGCTGTTGATAGAGAAAAAGCAGGAGCCGACAGCAGAAGAGAAAAGCTCGAAAGGTCAACTGTCACTACTCAAAAGTCTATCGCTCATATTTTCCAATGTTGCATTTTGGATTTTGCTGTTTTATTTTGCCGCACCAAGTTTGCCAGGCTGGGCCATTAAGAATTGGTTGCCAACGTTATTTGCGGATAGCTTGAATATCCCAATGTCCAGTGCGGGTCCTCTTTCTACAATTACAATCGCGCTATCATCCTTCATCGGTGTCATTGTTGGCGGAATAGTCAGTGATCGATGGGTACAAAAGCATATTCGGGGCCGCATATATACGAGCGCTATTGGTCTCGGATTAACAATACCTGCCTTATTGTTTTTAGGACTGGGGCAGACGTTACCTGCAGTTTTGGGAGCGGCAGTTTGTTTTGGAATAGGCTTTGGTATATTCGATGCCAATAATATGCCTATCCTTTGTCAGATCGTACCTAAAAACCTACGCGCGACAGCCTATGGCTTTATGAATATGGTAGGTGTGTTTGCGGGGGCTGCCATCACCCAATGGCTAGGAAAGTTTAAGGATGAAGGACATTTTGGGCTGGGGTTTGCCCTATTGGGGATCGTCGTATTGCTCGCGCTATTATTGCAACTCCTATTTCTTAAACCGAAAGCGACGGAGGAATAATTATATCCTTAATAAATTAGCCAATAAAGATGAAATCTATAATTAAGACGATCGCCAATCACATGCTGAAAAAGCTTAGACTTTTTATATGTTTGATTGTTCCTGTTTCAATCTCTCTAGGACAACCTCCTATTAAGGTTGCTTGTATGGGTAACTCCGTAACCTTTGGTTCTGGTCTCGCCAATCCCGCTCAGGATTCTTATCCGAGCCAGCTTCAAACCTTGCTGGGACAGCGGTTTGAGGTGCGTAATTTTGGTCACTCGGGAGCCACACTATTGCGCAAGGGGCATAGGCCGTATGATAAAACTCCTGAATACCGAAATGCATTGGATTCTAAACCTGATGTTGCCATTATCCATCTGGGGCTTAATGATACGGATCCAAGGAATTGGCCGAATTATAGGAATTCATTTGCATCAGATTATGCGGCATTAATTGGTTCGATAAGGGTTGTCAATCCAAAAATGCGGATATACATATGTCGGTTGACTCCAATTTTTAGTGGCCATTCGCGTTTCCTATCCGGGACACGTGATTGGTATGATCAGATTCAGGCGCTTATACCGCAAATAGCGGAAAGTAATCAGGCGGGTTTGATTGATCTTAATACTCCACTTCATATGCGAATTGATCTGTTTGACGACTATTTACATCCGAATCGACAAGGAGCAGCAATAATAGCAAAACAGGTAGCTAACGTATTAGTCCCCCTTACACAGGATATGCAAGTTGCCGAAACTTTCGGTTCGAATATGGTACTCCAACGTGATTGGGAAAATAGTATCCATGGTAAGGGAACAGCTACGGCTGAGGTAAAAATCGTATTTAATAAAAGGAATTATAAGACCATCGTGAATCCCGACGGCTTTTGGGAAATCAAGCTTCCCAAGATGGGGGCTGGGGGACCTTATGAAATAACAGTGAGCTCGGGTGACCAGAAAATCGAATTGAAAAATATTCTTTTTGGCGATGTATACCTTGCCTCTGGGCAATCGAATATGGCTTTTCAACTTCGTGGTGCCCTAAAAAGTGATTCCTTGATCAGAAATACAGGCAGTCTACGGAATCTGCGCCTTTTTAAATGTCAAAATCTAATAGAGACCCATGCAGTTGCATGGGATACGGTGGTCTTAAAAAAAGTGAATGATTTAGCATATTTCCATGGCAACTGGAGTCAAACGACAGCTGATGAAGCTGCACAGTTCTCCGCAGTAGCTTATTCATTTGCTGAACGAATCGCCAAAGAACAGCATATTCCTATCGGCATTATTGACCTGTCCGTTGGTGGCTCGAATACCGAATCGTGGATAGATCGGAAATCCTTGGAAAACGATGATTTATTGGCTTCTTATATTCATAACTGGCAAAAATCGGATTTTCTGCAAGATTTCTGTCGGGAACGTGGTAGTCAAAATTTGGTCCATTCAAAAGTGAAAAATCAACGCCATCCTTATCAACCTGCCTATAATTTTGAAGCGGGCGTTAGCAAATGGTTGAGTACAGGATTGAAAGGCATACTCTGGTATCAAGGTGAAAGCAATGCTCATAATATAGAACTTCATGAGCGTCTTTTCAAAACATTGGTTTCTTCCTGGCGCAAAAGTTTTCATCAGGACCTGCCCTTCTTCATTGTTCAGTTAACAAGTCTAGATCGGCCTTCATGGGGAGATTTTAGAAATTCACAGCGCTTATTGGAGAAACAGATTGCAGGGACTTATATGGCAGTAACGATAGATGTGGGTGATTCTCTGGATGTGCATCCCCGTGAAAAGATCGTGGTAGGTAGACGTTTGGCAAACTTAGCACGTCAACATTTGTATGGAGTTGAATTGAATGCGGATCATCCTAATCCGGTCAGGTATACGCTTCATGATGATAAGCTGTTAGTGACATTTGATCACTGTATAAAATTAAAGACCAAGGAGAATACAGCTGTGAAAGGTTTTCAGCTGGAGGACAATAAGGGAAAGATTTTCAATGTAAGCGCAAATATCATTTCGGATAATGCTGTCGAAATCAATATACCAAATTTCGAAGTAACTAGAATCTTGTATGGGTACGAAGCTTTCAGTAGGGCAAATCTTCAGAATGAAATTGGCACACCGGTGTCTACTTTCGATATGACGATTAAATAAACATAAATGAATTGATGTAAAAATTAAAAAAGATGAAACAGATAAATATAAAAGATACAGCAAAAATACTAGACTCAGATTACTTGAAGGAGTTGGAAGTTTTTTATAGTGATCAGCTTTTAAAAGATACTGTACCATTTTGGTTTCCGGGATCGATTGATCATGAATGTGGTGGATACCTATTCATGCGTGATCACGATGGTCGCTTGATTGATACTGATAAAGCTGTATGGATCCAAGGACGGGCATGTTGGTTGCTGGCGACACTTTACAATACCGTCGAAGAGAAAGGAGAATGGCTGGAAGGCGCCCGGATAGGTTATGAATTTTTGAAAAAGCATTGCTTTGACGCAAATGGAAAAATGTATTTTCATGTCGATCGCCTAGGGAATCCTATTCGTATGCGGCGTTATTTTTTTTCCGAAACATTTGCCGCTATTGCTTTTGCTGCCTATGCAAAAGCAAGTGGTGATGCCAGTATTGCAGCGGAAGCACGCGAGCTGTTTGGAATTTGTCTGGCGTATGCATATGGAGAAAGATTGGTGGAACCAAAATATGAACAGACAAGGCCAATGAAAGGAATCGGTGTGCCTATGATTATGATTAATACAGCACAGCAAATTCGTGAGACGATTGGTGATCCCCGTTGCGATTTTGTTATCAGTGATTTTATCGCACAGATTGAACGTGATTTTGTAAAAGACGATATCCGCTGTGTGATGGAACAAGTCGGGCCTGAGGGTGAAATTGTCGACCATATTGACGGACGGACACTCAATCCCGGACACGCCATCGAAGGCGCTTGGTTTATCTTGCATGAAGCGAGATACAGGGACAATGACGCGCATCTGATTGATCTCGGTTGCCGTATGCTGGATTATATGTGGGAACGCGGTTGGGATAAAGAATATGGTGGTATTCTGTATTTTAGAGACGTTTATGGGAAGCCAGTACAAGAATACTGGCAAGATATGAAATTTTGGTGGCCGCAGAATGAAGCCATTATAGCAACATTGCTTGCCTATGTCATGACAGGTGATATGAAATATAAGCATTGGCATCAACAGATCAATCAATATGCCTATGACCACTTTCATGATAAAGTCAATGGCGAATGGTATGGCTATCTCCATCGCGAGGGGAAGATTGCGCAAACGGCAAAGGGTAATTTATTTAAAGGCCCTTTCCATCTCCCTCGTCAGGAGTGGTATTGTATGCAAATATTAAAGGAACTCAATACGATTAAGGAATAAATTTATGCGACAAACTGTCTCCCCAATTAAGTTCTTATCGAGACTGATTATCATCATCATGCTGATTGCCCCTCTGCACTGTATGTCCGAAACAATCAGACCTTTGCTTCCCATGCCCAAGTCGGTTACTTGGAAAGTCGGGTATTATCAGGTCAAGCATGTTGTTGGCGTGTGCACCAAAGGAGAAGTTTCAACTATTGATAAACAGACTTTAATAGCCCTTTTAAAAGATTGGACTGTAACTCAGGTAGACTTCGATAGCAAAAAAAACACAGCTATAACCATCAGCTGCAATAAACAAGTGAAACTACCCTCGTCATCTTTGGAAAGCTATCGCATAGTTGTGGATAAAAGAGGGGTAAACATTGAAGGTAGAGATAGCAAAGGGATTTTCTACGCCTTGCAAACTTTACGTCAACTGGGCGATCGGGATGGCCGGTTGCCCTATTGCTCCATTACAGATTATCCTTCTTTTCGCTGGCGTGGATATCTGGTTGACGTGGGACGAAATTTCCAGTCTCTGGATGTGCTCAAAGAGCAGATCGATATCATGGCACAGTATAAACTGAATATTTTCCATTTCCATTTCACGGAGGATATCGCCTGGCGTCTTACCAGCAAGAAATACCCCGGTCTGACCGATTCTTCCAACATGGATCGGTGGCAGGGAAATTACTATACGGTTGACGAAATGCACGAGCTAATCCGATATTGTCGCGATCGACATATCCAGCTCGTACCAGAAATTGATATGCCGGGGCATTCAGCAGCATTTCGTCGTTATTTTAAAACCGATATGCAAAGTGATAGTGGTTTAGCCTTTATAAAGGAACTGGTTCATGAATTTGCAATGACTTATCCTGGATTGCCCTATCTACATATTGGTGGGGATGAGGTGAAAATTCATAATCAAGAATTTTTACCAATAATGACGAGATGGACCGAAAGTCTTGGTATGAAGACCATTGGCTGGGAACCCGGAGGTAATCTACAACCGCAGACAATCCGTCAGCTTTGGATGGGTGGGCCGCAGGTTGTTACTGCAGATTTTCCTTATCAGGTGATTGATTCAAAGCATTTGTATATCAATCATATGGATCCTTTGGAAACTGTGGTTACCTTGTTCTATCGGCAATTTGGAGGACAATCTTCAGAAAACGAAAAGTTAATGGGCGCAACACTGTGTTCATGGCCCGATCGTGCGGTAAAGAATGAAAACGACATATTTCGTCAAAATGGAATTTATCCCGCTTTATTAACATTTGCAGAAAGAAGCTGGCGAGGAGGAGGAGATTTTGAATGGCGTAGTAATATCAAAACAGATGTGAAAGGGCTTGCCGAATTTTCTGAATTTGAAGAGCGTTTGATTCAACATAAACAGTTGTATTTTAGAAATCTTATTTTTCCTTACTATCGACAAAGTCGGCAGAAATGGGTGTTATATGGACCTGTGGAAAATAAAGGCGATCTAACGATGGCCTTGAATAACGAAGCTAGGGGAGATTTCAGCTCTTTGCACAAGATCGGTAAATATTATGGAGGCACCGTTGTATTAAGGCATTGGTGGTCTGATGTTATCAAAGGAGCTATTGACCGACCACTTGAAAATAGTACCGTATATGCAGTGGGCAAAGTATGGAGTAAGAAAGAGCAAGACAAAAACTTTTTGATTGGTTTTAATGATCTTTCGCGTTCCTATGCCAGTGATTCGCCAAATTTGGGTACTTGGGATGATAGGATGAGCAAACTTTGGGTCAATGGGACCGAAGTACTACCTCCGAATTGGAAACACGCAGGACAAAAGGGCGACTTAAAGCTTCCGTTGGTTGATGAAGGGTACAGTTATCGAAGTCCTAGCATTATCCCATTGCAGAAGGGATGGAATACGATTGTAATAAAACTTCCCGTGGGGAAACTGCAGGGGAAAGATTGGCAAAATCCATTAAAATGGATGTTCACCTGTCTGCCGATTGAAGATGAGTAGCATCATGGACGAATAAGAAAATTAATAAAAATAACAATAAATTTAAAGAGCTATGAAGAGATTATGTATCATGGGGGCATTTGTGATGCTAACAGGATTTTGTCAGGCACAGGAAGTGAATGTATTTATTTCCGGTGAAGATGGCTATAAAAGCTACCGTATACCTGCTATTGTAAAAGATAAAAGTGGACAATTGATTGCCTTTGCAGAAGGTAGGGTAGACCATGCTGGTGATTTTGGTAATGTGGACATCGTTTATAAAATTAGTCAGGACAATGGAAAAACATGGGGACAATTGCATGTTGCAGTTGATAATGATCATCTACAAGTGGGGAATCCGGCTCCAGTGGTTGATATATTGGATCCAAAATATCCTCAAGGCCGTCTATTACTTTTTTATAATACAGGTAATAACCATGAGGGTGAGGTGCGCAAAGGAAATGGTTTAAGAGAATGTTGGTCGATTAGCTCGGCGGATGGTGGTAAGACTTGGTCTAATCCAGAAAATATTACGCTTGCGACCCACCGTCCCAATCAGCCTTCCGTAAATATGCAATATAACTTTCAGGAGGATTGGCGAACTTATGCAAATACACCAGGGCATGCATTGCAATTTGATTCAGGAAAGTATAAAGGGCGAATTTATATTCCTGCTAATCATTCGGAAGGAAATCCAAAAGCAAATGGCAAAGACTATTTTGCCCATTCTTATTACTCGGACGATCATGGGAAGACATTCAAGATAGGGGCGAGCGTGACATTTGAGGGGTCAAATGAGACAATGGCTGCACAAATATCGAGTACTGGGGTTTATATGAATTCCCGGAATCAGCAAGGTAATGTAAAATCAAGGATCGTATCTTATTCAAATGATGGTGGCGTTAATTGGGATACAACATATTATGATGGTAATTTACCCGACCCAGTCAATCAGGGGTCGGTACTTTCTTGGCAAAGAAAAGGAAAGTACACGCTAGCAGTTTGCAATGCTGCAACCGTTAACAGAAGAGATAATTTAACGCTTCGATTGAGCAAAGATCAAGGCAAGTCATGGTATTACAATCAGGTTGTAGCCAAAGCACCGGAAGGTATAAAAGGGGATTATGCTGCTTATTCCGATTTAGTTCTTTTAGGTAAAAGTACGATCGGTGTTTTATTCGAAAAGGAGAATTATAGCAAGATTGTGTTTTTGCCAGTAAATTTCAAATAAGCTGCACCAAGGTGTTTTTATCCTTCGGTTTCAATTGAAGATATTTCTCGGTATAAAAAAACACCTGAAGTGGGGAACCTCAGGTGTTTAACCTAACCAATTATTAACCTAAATTTATGAAAAGTATACTTTTTAAAGTATAGAAAATTATATTCAATATTCATGCCATTATTCCTTTTGTTGTTTTATTATTTTCTTTTGTGTTATTTTTGTTACTAAAATCACCGTATTGATAGGTTTGGATTGATTACAGTGTCGTTTTTTTGGGATAATAAGCTCTTTAGTTTGGCCTATAAATGCCGCGTTGTAAATGTTATATTTTTCGGATTAAAATGCTGATAACCAGAGTAATTAAAAATATAATTTAAACAACTCATCCCATTCAGCCTCTAGGCTACCTGTGTAAACCGCTTGTTTGGCTCGATTATACCAGTAACGGGCGTTCCATAGGTCACCTTCTTTGCGATGGAGATAAGCATGTACATGGGCAGCATCTCGGCCATCCAACTGATCGATAAGATCATGTGCAGTTTTCCAGTCCCCTTTTTTGTCGTACCATAATGACTTTTGTACTGCAGACCAGTTTTGGATAGGATGATCCAATAATTGAAATTCTTCTTCTGTCATTTTCTTAATTTGTTAGTTCCTTGCTCCAGATTTCATAAATGTCATCGCCTTTTGAACTCTTGCCGCTATGATGCCATTGGTTATTTTCCAGCTTTCCGCTAAAGTGAAGCTCTTGCCCCACTCTCGTATGATCCCTTGAAAAGAATTGTATTTTCTCGGTGTAATGATTGTTTTCGAATTTATAGGACCCACCACCTGTTCCATAAAATCCTTTTTGTACAGGATTAATGGCAATCCATTGAAAATAACCATCCACCAGGATCTTTATTGTTTTGCGATCTGCTTTTGGGATTTCATGCATTTTTGAGTCTTGCTGTCTACCAGTGATCCGCCATAGCGCATCCAGATCTTGGGTGATCGGTTTTTGCCTGACAAAAAGGCCATTGAAACGGGACGATTTTATCTGGACAGAACCATCCTGCTGTTTAATGTATAAGCTGATCGTCTTACCAATATGGCCAGCATCTTTTGTGTCATATTCAATAGTCGCATGTATGCTGTCATTCCGTTGTTGAATAGCACCCCCCCAAGTATAACCGAAATGTTTATTTGTATCGTCATAATTTATGAAAGAGAGGTAATGATCTTTGATCAAAATTAAGTTTTTGCTTGTGCCAGTTTGGGAAATATATGCTCCGTCGCCCAATTGGGCCTTAGCTTGAAAATCCAGCATTACAAGCGAGAAGCACAGGAGTATAATACAGTGTTTCATATCATATTAAGGCTTGTTGTCTTCTAAAGATACGAAATAAAAGTGTTGAAATGAATCTGGTCGGTTACGGCAAACAGAAAGGCCGATTTTTTATTAAAAAATCAGCCTTTCTACCAACCTGGATAAGGAAATCTATTTAAATCTGCTTGCTAATGCCGCCAACTTACTTGCCATATCCGTTTCTGGCTCTTGTTGTCTTTTTCCATCGGTTCTCTTACTCTTAGGAAGAACTGGTTTTTCATCAGTTTTCATCGATAATGCGATGCGGTTACGTTGCTCATCGACCTCTGTCACAGTGACCGTGACATGTTGCTGTACTTTAACCACCTCATGCGGATCGGAGATATAGCGGTTGGACAATTGGCTGAGGTGTACCAGTCCGTCTTGGTGTACGCCAATGTCAACAAAGGCACCAAAGTTGGTGATGTTGGTAACAATACCGGGAAGTTTCATCCCCACCCGTAAATCGCCAATGCTATTCACACCTTCAGTGAAAGAGAAAGCTTCGAACTTTTCCCTTGGATCAAGTCCTGGTTTGGCCAGCTCATGTAGAATGTCATTTAATGTTGGCAGTCCTACTTCTTCGGAAATATAGTTTTTTAAAGGAATGGATTTTCTTAATTCTGCATCTTTAAGTAAGTCTTCTACCTTTTTTCCCAAGTCTTTTGCCATCTGTTCAACCAGGGCATAACGCTCAGGGTGTACAGCTGAAGAGTCCAAAGGGTTGTCGGCATGTCTTATCCGAAGAAAGCCTGCAGCTTGTTCAAAAGCTTTGTCTCCAAGACGAGGTACCTTCTTCAATTCGCGACGTGAGGCAAATGGACCATTCTCATTTCTATATTTAATAATCTGCTGGGCTAAAGCTGGGCCCAGTCCAGAGACATAAGATAGAATTTGCTTTGAGGCTGTATTCAGTTCTACACCGACAGCATTTACACAACTGATGACTGTGTCATCCAGTGATGTTTGTAGCTTGTTCTGGTCCACATCATGTTGATATTGGCCAACACCGATTGATTTAGGGTCAATTTTGACTAATTCAGCTAGCGGATCCATTAATCTTCTGCCGATTGACACAGCGCCACGTACCGTAATATCGTGGTCAGGGAACTCTTCACGTGCTGTCTCTGACGCTGAATAAATTGAGGCTCCACTTTCATTAACCATCACAATGGTAACATTGCTGAGTCCCAGTTTTTTTACAAAATCTTCGGTCTCGCGCCCTGCAGTACCGTTACCAATTGCAATGGCCTGAATATCATGCTTAGATACTAAATATTTAACTGTTTTTTGAGCTTCAGCAAGTCCATTGGCACCGTTGTGTGGGAAAATAGCGGTATTTTCTTTGAGCTGACCTTGCTCATCCAAGACAACTGTCTTACATCCCGTTCGGAAGCCGGGGTCGATAGCAAGTAATCTCTTTTGTCCCAGTGGTGCGGCCAAAAGTAGTTGACGAACATTGTCCGCAAAGACTTTGATCGCTTCTTCGTCCGCTTTTTGACGGGTCAACACGCGGATTTCGGTTTCCATTGATGGTTTCAATAAGCGTTTGTAGCTATCTGTCAACGCCAATTTTACTTGTGAAGCGGCTTCGTTTGAGGCTTTGATGTAAAGCGACTCAATGGTTGGAATGACTGCGTCTTCATTGATATCTATATCCAGATACAGTAATTCTTCTTTTTCACCACGGCGCATGGCCAAAACGCGATGTGAAGGTGCATCTTTTAACGATTCCGACCATTCGTAGTAATCTTTGTATTTAATTGCTGCTTCCTCTTTTCCCGGAACCACGCGCGATACGAATTCTCCTTTTTCTAGAAATATTGCCCTAGATTTGGCTCTTACTGTCGCATCTTCAGCAATAATTTCGGCAATGATATCCCTTGCTCCCGCTAGCGCTTCTTCACTGTTTTTGACTCCTTTTTCTTCGTCGATCAATGAATCTGCAAGCGCTAAAAAATCTGTTTTGTCCTGGGCTAGAAGAACATCTGCCAGAGGCTGTAATCCTTTTTCGCGGGCAATGCTAGCTCTCGTCTTACGTTTAGGCTTGTAAGGCAGATAAATATCTTCCAGGTTTGCCATTGTCTCGGCTGTCATTACTTGTTTTTCAAGTTCTGGCGTTAATTTTCCTTGGTCATTTATGGATTTTAAAACAGCTTCTTTACGTTTATCTAGATCCTTTAGTTGTTGTGAGCGATCCCGAATGTTTGTGATCTGCACCTCATCTAGGCTACCTGTCATTTCTTTCCGATAACGGGAAATAAATGGGACAGTAGCACCTTCATTTAATAGTTCAATAGTCGTGCGAACTTGTCTTTCGCTTATGGATAGCTCGTTAGCGATTGTGATTTCGTGTGATAATAAGCTCATTGTAGGTTTTTCTTTAAAAAGGAAAGCTGTTGAATGGTTATTCAACAGCTCTAATTAATATCTTATTGTAAATTAATGCAATGAGGTTACGCGGGTTTATTCGTGTTTTCCTGTTCTGTGGGTTTCTTTTCCACTACCTCGTCGTTTTTGGCCTCAGCAAAGTGGTCATTGTATCCGTAGGTAATATGAGAAGGCTCCTCGCCGTAATCTAATTGCTTGTGCGGATTGTGTTCCACGACTCCTGTGGGAGTTGTAAATTCATATTTTTTCTTTGCTGGTTCGGAATCTGAGCTTTCAGCAGTTTCCACCGATTCGGACTCTTGCGCTGCTTTGGCCTGTTCTTCGGCAACTTTTACCTCATTTGGAACGGCCTCCTCTTTGACTTCTGTCTTAACGTCTATATCTTTTTCAAAATTATTGATCTGATCTGAAATCTCGCGCTTGATGCCTTCTGATGCATCTTTGAATTCTCGAATCCCTCTTCCTAAACCTCTGGCCAATTCAGGAAGCTTCTTGCCACCAAAAAGTAACAAGATCGCAAACACGATTAAAATCATCTCCTGTGTTCCGATGTTTAGAAATGTTATTACTGGATTGTACATACTCTTTTCCTCTTCTTTTGATTACTAATTAGATGCTAAGTTACAATTTATATTTCTATAGTTCTTAGACCAACAGGTAAATTTAAGATAATTTTAAGGTATTTGAAACATAAAAATTACGTAACATCGGGCGACTATTTGCAAGGTAAACTTTGTTATATTTTTGCTAAATATTTTTTAATATGACGATAGAGCAGAAATATCTTTGTATTTTTGTGCCTATTTTTTGAGGAATTGATTATGTTGGGGAAATTTAAAACATTTAAGCCGTATTATAAAAGTACGATTGTATTGGCCGGTCCGGTTGTCATTTCACAATTGGGCCATACATTGGTACATACTGCGGATAGCGTTATTGTTGGGCATTTTGCTGGAACAATTCCATTGGCAGCTGTATCACTTGTAAATGCTGTATTTATGATCGTTATGGTTGTCGGACTGGGAATTGCATATGGAATCACACCATTGATCGCTCAGGAAAATGGCCGTGATAATAAGAAGGAGTGTGCTGTATTATTGTCAAATAGTTTCTGGTTAAATATTATTACAGGAATATTATTGTTCTGTTTGGTTTATTTTGGTTCAATGCTTGCAATAGATCATCTGAACCAAGATCCGGCTGTTGTAAAAGAAGCGAAACCTTATTTGCTCATTTTGAGTCTTTCTATGCTACCATTGATGGTGTTTAGTACATTTAAGCAATTTGCCGAGGGGCTGGGATTTACAAAGCAGGCTATGAATGTAACTATCTGGGGCAATGTTCTCAATATTATCTTGGCAATCATTTTTGTCAAAGGTATGTTTGGAATTACACCCATGGGTGTGAAAGGGGTTGGATACAGTACTTTAATTGATCGTATCTTGATGATGGCTGTTATGATGACTTACGTATTGCGATCAAAGAAGTTTAATGGCTATATACAGCATTTTAAAATTACAGTAATAGACCAGGTAAGATTGGGGAAAATATTGCGGATTGGCGCTCCCGTTGCGATGCAGTATGTTTTTGAAATCGGTGCATTTGCTGGGGCCTCTTTATTGGCAGGTACAATCAGTGCTACCGCCCAGGCTTCTCATCAGGTAGCCATACAATTAGCAGCAATGACTTATATGATGGCCAGCGGTATAGCTGCCGCGGCAACAATTAAAGTGGGTAATAGTTATGGCAACAGAAACCTGTTCCGCTTAGAACGCTTTGCGATCTCTTCGTATCAGTTAGTTTTGGTTTTTATGTTTATTACAGCTTCTTTGTTTGCAATTTTCAATAATTACCTGCCTTATATCTTTACATCTGATCAGGCGGTCGTCGCGATTGCCGCTCAATTGCTCATTATTGCAGGCCTTTTCCAGTTATTTGATGGTACACAGGTTGTTGGATTGGGAGTATTAAGGGGTATGGGGGATGTTAATATTCCGACCATCATTACGTTTATTGCCTACTGGATTATCGGATTACCAAGTGGTTATGTGATGGGGATACTTTTTGACTGGGGGATTAAAGGCATCTGGTATGGTCTTACCTTAGGTCTATTGACTTCATCGGTCTTACTTTATTTACGATTCCAATTGGTCATTAAGAAAAAGAAACTCCAGTTTGAAAACAGTATAATTAAAACATAAAAAAGGGATATTCGACAATTAAATGAATGTGCTACCCACGGGAAAATTATAAATTTCCTCTGAGATAAGATGTGCGATAAAAAAGTGGCTACCTAAAGGTGGCCACTTTTTTATAATGATGATATTGTTTCTAAATTTCTCTGTTGCTATCCCAGTTTTCGAGATAGTCGGCAACCCTTTTCAAAAATGTACCACCAAGCGCGCCATCGATTGCGCGGTGATCGTAAGATAAGGACAGATACATCATATGTCTTATTCCGATCATATCACCGTATTCAGTTTCGATTACAGCTGGTTTTTTTGTTATTGTACCGACTGCCAGTATTGCCGCTTGAGGCTGATTGATAATTGGTGTGCCCATAATATTACCAAAGGCGCCGATATTAGTGAATGTGAATGTGCCGTCTTGTGTATCATCAGGTTTTAACTTATTGGCCCGGGAGCGTTGTGCCAGATCATTAACTGATTTACTTAGTCCTACTAGGCTCAACTGATCCGCATTTTTTATTACCGGAACGATAAGATTGCCATTGGGCAGGGCAGCAGCCATACCGATATTGATATTCTTCTTCTTGATAATATTATATCCATCTATAGATATATTAACCAAAGGAAAGTCTTTTAGCGCCTTGGTAATTGCTTCTATAAATAGTGGTGTGAACGTAATGTTTTCTCCCTCACGTTTTTTATACGCATCTTTTACCTTATTGCGCCATAGGACAAGATTAGTCACATCTGCTTCCACAAATGAACAAACATGTGGGGATACCTGAACACTCTTGACCATGTGGTCAGCGATCAAGCGTCGCATACGATCCATTTCGATAATTTCGTCATTACCGTTCACAACAGTATGAACTGTTGTTGTTGGAACGGTTTGCGTAGGTTCGCTCTTGATAACAGGAGCGTTTGTCGGTTTCGAATGATCAATATCTTTATTGGAACCTCTGTTGGCTACATAAGATAGAATATCTTCTTTAGTAACTCGCCCTTCAACTCCAGTACCTTGAATACGATCGAGCTCTTCTAGCGATAAGCCCTCGTGACGGGCAATATTTTTTACTAAGGGGGAATAAAAACGAGTTGTGTGTTCGTAATTTGCACCGGTATCTTCGTCAGATGGATTGCTCAATTGATCTAGACCCGGTATTTTCAAATCTGCCGCTTCTGTTGAAAATGTAGGCTCATCAGTAGTTAGGTTACGCTCCGCTTCAACAACGGTTTCATCTGTCTCGGTATCTCTTTCTATTTCTATAATTGCCACGATATCACCAACTTGTACGATTTGGTCAGCACTGTAAAGTTGTTCCTTCAAAATACCTCTAACAGGAGAAGGGACTTCTGAATCAACTTTATCCGTTGCGATTTCCAATAAAGTGTCATCTTCTTCAATCAGGTCACCTGGTTGTTTTAACCATTTGGTAATTGTTGCTTCCGATACACTTTCTCCCATTTTTGGAAGTAAGAGTTTATATAAAGCCATATTTTTTAGCAATCTCGTTATACAAAAACGAAGTTAATTAAATTGTGGTTTACTTTCAACAATTTGAAATATTATTCCTTAAAAAAGGGTTTTATTAAAATATTATTTTATGTTATTCGTATCCTTGCCCTTCTTCTTTTATGAGTAGTTTCCAAAGCAGGAGAAGCGCATTCATCCGTGTCCGTTCGATGTTTACGAGTCTATCGTTGTTGAATTGAAATTTCTTTGTGATAATCTCTTTTTTCCCGGCTACAGCTACCCAAACTGTTCCCACTGGTTTCTCTGTAGATCCTCCTCCAGGGCCTGCGATTCCCGTAGTAGCTATAGCATAATCAGTACCAAACATTGATTTTGCACCAGCTGCCATCTCGATGGCCGTTTGTTCACTGACGGCGCCAAATTGATTTAAAGTAGTTTCGCGGACAGCTAACAACTGTTGTTTTAGCTTATTCGAATAGGGGATAGTACCACCGACGAAGATTTCGCTGCTTCCAGGATTCGCGGTTATCGAGGCCGCTAAACTACCTCCTGTACAGCTTTCTGCTGTTGTCAACGTAAGCCCTTGATGCATAAATTGCTTGATTAAAAAAGCTTCTATAGTGGTGTCGTAATCGGCAATAACATAATTTTTTAAACGATGGAGGAGTTTGCTTTTAAAAAGTTTTACCTCCTGAACAATATCTGATTTGTTTTTACTTTTTCCAGAGAGCCGTAGGCGGATAAATGCCAATGTAGGCAAATAGGCCAATTTAATAGTTAGTGGGAGTTCTGCTTCGATATCTTTTATTTCTTCTGCGAGATAAGATTCTCCAATACCGCCAACTAATATCGTTTCGTGATGAATGACCGAATCTTTATACTGGCTTTCGATTAAAGGAAAAACACGTTGTTCCATCAGATGTTTCATTTCAAAAGGTACACCCGGCATAAAGATATAGTGCTTGTTTCCTTGTGAAACTAACATTCCTGGGGCTGTACCATAATCGTTGAAGAGTACCTCACAATTTGCCAGGACATCAGCCTGCTGTCTATTAATCTCCAACATTTCTAAGTTGCGGGATTCAAAGAAACTGGTTACATGCAGAAGTACTCTTTCATCCCGGGTTAAGGTTGTGCCAAAATATTTTGCTGCGGTATTTTTGGTAACATCGTCTTTGGTGGGGCCAAGTCCTCCTGTGATTAAAATCAAATCGGCTCTTGAGGAAGCACTTTTTAAGGTATTGAAAATAGCTTCCTCAGTATCGGGAATGGATGTCATCTGAACAATGTCGACTTCGAATTTTTGTAATTGTTGTGCAATCCAGCCGGAATTGGTGTCGATAATTTGGCCGATAAGAATCTCATCGCCAATGGTAATAATTTCTGCTTTCATAGTATAAACTTACATAAAATTACGTTTCTACAATCCGCTAATTTTTTTTTGATAAAAAGAAATAAAAAGTGATCCACCGCCTGCTGTTTTAAGGATGAGGTTGCGACGTACAACTGTGTGGAGAGAATAAAAAAGCGGTTATTTTAAAAATAACCGCCGCCAGAACTAGCTCTTTTCGTTAGCTTAAGATCTTGCAGGATTGATGCCTTGGCTCGAATGGTGACATTGTAACTTCGATATCGCCCAAACGGCATCCAACCAAAAGACATGTCCCAGCAGTGCAAATCCCGATAAATATTGAATGAAGTCATGACAACTTCTTTTTGCTTGAAATCGTAACCGGACTGGAAAGTAACTTTCCATTTCGGTGTAACGCTAAAATCCCCATGTAAATTTAGTGTACTAGTAATCTGCTTGTCCATGCGTCGTGTACTTGTATTAAAGAACTTGGACATGTTAAAACTGAATGAGGCCGCTAGATTCCAAGGGATATTAAAGTCCACAAACGCATTTGGGTCAGAACTTATTCTGGCCAAAGCCTGTGCTTGCTCCGGAGTCATTCCAGCACCAGACATTTGTTTTCTTAACGAATCAATGTTATCATTGCGTGACCTAGCAGCTTTTGGATTTAAACTATAATCAAAAGATAAACCAAAATTTGTCAGGCGGGCCAAACTTCCATCTTTGATCGCATACCTATTGATACGAACACCATTGTCATCTATGGAGTATGGATCGAATGTACCGTTGAAGTTGACATTCATTTTCTGGTCGAAAAAAGCAGTCCGGCCGGAAAAAGTTATTGGATCTAATTTTAGAGAGTCTCTCACGAAATTGTAATTCCCACTAAAAGTTAAACCCTGAAGAATAGGTATTTTCTTGAAACCTCCATCGGTGGTGTCGGACTTGCTCTTCACTTTAGCCTCAATGTTATTATCAATAGAGAAGCCTATACCTGCAGATTTTCCGGCCGAAGGTGAGCCATATATTCCTTGTGCAAAAATGGAGTATACATTGCGGTTGCCGTATTGATCATTATAGTGCTGATAGAAACCATAGCGAGGGTCCGAGAAATCTGGTCTATAATTAAAATTTATCGAGGGTGTGACCACATGCCGAATCGCTTCAATTTTTCCGATCTTTGGATACATACCGTAGATCTTTGTTGAAAGACCAGTCGATATGGAGTAATCATAAGCACGATTAAATCCCTGAAGGGTGTCAAGCCGCTGCTTATATCCTGAGGGCGTGTTATCAATACGTTGTCTGGTACTTTGTAGATACCAACGTTCGGTATAGTTTACACTTGTGTTGAATTGAAAATATTTAAAAGCATTAAGTGATAAGCTGACTGGAATATTGTGTTGGAAGCCATTTTGAAATCTTTTGAAGCCTCCTGACGAGAAAAGCAGAGAATCTGCTGTACTGACTGTATTTTGTGCCTGGAAGCTATAGCCCACATTGATCCGTTGATACCATTTTTGTTCGCCTACGCGATCTTTGCTGTCAAATGGATTAAAAGAAGAAACATTCAAACTAATATTAGGCAAGCTTAATTGAATAGTCCTATTAGCCATATCTTGACTATGTGTTAAACTGGCTGTTAAGTTAACCTTACCATCGGCAAAGACTTTTCCGTAACTGATGGAAGATCCCATTCTGTTTTGAGCCAAGTTTTGATAGGTTGTTTGATTACTTCCCGTACCTGTATTTTGAAAGTAGGAGGCCGTACCAAAGTTTACACTTGCGGAGAAAGATGTTCCAGGATTAGCTTCCTGACGTTGGGTATGGTTCCAGGTTACATTGAAATCTTTATTTGAACCATAATTATCTGTACCTTCTACCCCAACTTTCGTATTAGCATAGCGTATGTTAAAACCACCATTAAACTTGTAATTGACTGTATATCGAGTGTTTATGGACGCTTCCCATGAACCTTTAGAATATAATGAGCCTCGAATCTCACTATCCCAATAATCATTGAAGGCTAAATACCAACCAATATCACGCATCGAAAAACCTCTTGTATAATCTTCACCAAAAGAAGGAAAGAGAAATCCGGAGGCTCTCTTATCGGGTTTCGGAAAAAAAGCAAAAGGGAAGGCTACGGGCATAGGTACACCCATCACCACTAAGTAAGCAGGGCCGGAAATAATCTGATTTTTGGTAACGATACCTTTTGATATATGTATTCCAAAGTGAGTGTGTGGGTAAGGTAAATTACAGGTACTGTATAATCCCTTATAGATTGACATCTCATCATAGATATTCTTTCGAACGATATTGGCCTGGATAAAGCCTCCATCGACTTCCGTCATAATACCATAAGTGTTCCCTTCTTGCTTTTCATAATCATAATAGAGTGAGTCCACTGTCTTAGGCGATTCGCCATTTCCCATAATGACAATAGGACGTCCTACATATTTGCCATTTTTGTCATAAATACCTGATGCGAAAATCTTTTTTTGATTACGATCGAGACGAATGTAATCAGCTGAAAGTTCAAAATCCTGATACTTTACTTTTGCACCGCGATATAAATGACTTATATTCTTTGCAACTTCAGATTTTTGAGAATCGACTGCAATAATACTGACTTCTGCTTGCAGTCCATTACCTTTTTTCTTGGTGGTATCCTGCGAGGACTTAGTTGAATCTCCAGGCTTAATTTTTGTTGTGTCCTGCAGTTTACTGGTTGTCGAGACAGGGTCCTTACTTTGAAGTCCGTTCTGTTTTAATGGAATATTGCTCTGAGCCAACGTTGAATTGCTCGTTGCAAGAATGATAAATAGTGTTAAAATGTTGATTAACGACTTCAAAATTAAAGACAAATGTTATTTTTGTGAAATAATGTTAAACTTCGAAGGACAAAATTAGTCAAAAAACAAATAGAAAATATGTTAAATATCGTTATCTATTAAAGAAATAATATTGACTCATTTTGTTTCGTTTATAGTAGAGCAAATAATTATTCAATGAAATCAGATTTAAGAATTAGAAAATGGTGTAGCATTATGTTTGCTACTTTGGGATTTTTTTTGTTGAATTCTTTCAAATTAAACAATGGTCAGCCCGAGCCACCCGATTATCAGATTAAAACTATTGTTATTGATGCCGGGCATGGTGGAAAGGATACTGGAGCACAGGGCCGTCGATCCCTAGAAAAAAATGTAGCTTTGGATGTCGCACTAAAGCTCGGAAGGCAAATTCAAAAAGATATTCCAGGGGTTAAAATCATCTACACGCGGACGACAGACGAATTTGTGGAACTATATAAGCGTATTCGCTTAGCGAACGCAAATAAGGCGGATCTGTTTATTTCGATTCACTGTAACTCAGGTGGCTCTAGTGCTCATGGGACAGAAAGCTTAGTGTCAGGTTCCCATCGTCTAGGACAGCAGGATGCTGCCGTTCGCGAAAACGCATCACTTTTGCTGGAATCGAATTACAAAGAAAACTATCAGGGATTTGATCCAAAAGATCCCGAAAGTGCAATTATTTTCTCATTGATGAAAAACAGATTCCGCGAAAAAAGTATTCGCTTGGCACAGATGATTGAAGGTGAGTATGTAAAAGCGGGAAGACATAGTCGAGGATTCTGGGAAAAAGGTTTAGCTGTACTTGCTGAAGCAGGTATGCCAGCTGTCTTGACAGAAATTGGATTTATCAGTAATAGGGAAGAAGAAAGTTACCTGTTGTCGGATGAAGGACAACAAGAAATTGTTAATAATTTGGTTTCGGCGATAAAAATATATAAAAATTCTGTCGAACGCTAAACAGATTTGCTTTTGCGCTGTTTTAAGCTTATATTAATGACGCACTACAAAATAGATAATTTGTGAAAATATCAAATGAAACCAAAGTCGGTATATTAGCAACAGTTGCAATAGCCCTATTATTTATAGGGTATAGTTTTCTAAAAGGAAACGATGTTTTTAGTAGCGACAATACATTTTACACGACTTATAATACGGTCGATGGATTGACGCCTTCCAAACCTATCCTGGTGAACGGCTATCAAATTGGGCGGGTGTCGAAGATGACTTTACAGCCTGATGGTAAAATAAAAACTGAATTTAAGATTCACTCACACTATAATATTCCCAAAAATACCATTGCACGTATCTCCAGTACCGATTTATTGGGCGGTAAAGCGATTGTCTTTGAGATGGGGAATAGTACGGAAATGGCGAAAGATGGTGACTTCCTCAATTCGGGTATACAGGCAAACATCATGGACAAAGTCGAGCCTATTCAGAAGCGGATTGAAACCATAACCATCAAATTGGATTCTACCTTATCCGTTGTTAATTCGGTATTGGATAAACAATTTCAGGACGATTTTAAGAGCAGTATTCATAGCATATCAACATCGTTAAAGAATGTGGAAGGCATTACAAAAGACGTAGAAGGTCTAGTCGGAAATGAAAAAGGAAGACTGAATAGAATTATGGCTAGTCTGGAGTCGATCACCACCAATTTCTCGCAAAATGGTGAAAAAATAAATTCAATCATGGCTAATCTAAATAATATAACAGATAAAGCAGCACGGTTGGATTTTGAACAGACCATCAACAAGGTGAATGCGGCAATGTCCGATTTTCAGAACATCACGAGCAAGATCAATAGTGGTAAGGGATCAATTGGTTTGTTGCTCAATGACGAAGAATTATACAATAACCTGAATAATGCGTCAAAAGAGATGGATAACCTGATGAAAGATGTCAAGGAAAAACCAGGTAAATATATTAAGCTTTCTATTTTTGGAAAAAAAGGAGAGAAGTAGATTTCGATTAGCAGATACACATATTACATACAAAAAGCCCGCAAATTGTGGGCTTTTTGTATGTATGGCTACTATAGAAGCTGGAATCAATTCGTTCTACTGGTACTTAACTTCGTATTAAGTTGATACTAAGTTCACTATTAAGAGCATAATAGCACTCTTGTTATACCCCTGTTAATACCTTGTAATTACCCTTTTACTAGTGAAGGTGGTATTAAGTAAAGGTTAACTTGATCCCTCGGTATCTGATCCAATCAAAAATGATGGAATGAAATTGCCTACATCTCATGCTGCTGGTCAAACTCAAGCGGATAGTAATAATACTGAATCTAGAAATATCCGGTTTACCCCGCGGTCAGGTATTAACCTAACGAATAACGCCACTCCACGAGTGGCGTTATTCGTTGGTAATTGTAATGTTTTACCTGTGTTTTATCAGTAATGTAGGTGATGGTAATCTCACGATCAGATTCTACAGCGATATTATAGCGTTTCTTTAAGCCATGTAAAGAATTCCCTTTGCCAAACCTGTGCGTTCTGTCCAGATAAAACCCAGTGGTTCTCATCCGGAAGATAAACAAGTCTGCTCTTTATCTTTTTTAGTTGCGCTAATTGGAAGGCCGCTAGCCCTTGTCCTACCGGCACACGGTAATCTTTTCCGCCCTGAAAAATTAAAATTGGGGTATGCCAATTATTTGCTGTTTCAATCGGGTTGAATTCACTATAGGATTTCTCGTTTTTATTATCCCAATAAGCGCCTCCCAGCTCGTGATTTGCAAAAAATAATTCTTCTGTCG
Organism: Sphingobacterium sp. UBA7249; assembly: GCF_002472835.1. Lineage (NCBI taxonomy): Bacteria > Pseudomonadati > Bacteroidota > Sphingobacteriia > Sphingobacteriales > Sphingobacteriaceae > Sphingobacterium > Sphingobacterium sp. UBA7249. Next base: position 217,627 of record NZ_DKST01000030.1, read on the forward strand.
TGCCGTACCAGCTTCTCATATCGAATAAGCCATTGTGGGCAATGAAAGTTTTAAAGCGATTTTGGTGTACCCCTGCTAGTCGATAAACTGAATAGCCCCCATAACTTGCTCCAATGGCAGCCCGACGCGCGGTGTCTACATAGCTTTCTTTAGAGATATCATCAATAGCGGCTAAGTAATCTCGAATTGGCTGACCACCCCAGTCTTGGGAAATCGCTTCATTCCATTTTACTCCCCAACCAGGCATACCTCTGCGATTTGGAGCAATTACAATGTAACCTTGAGATGCGATCAATTGAAGGTTCCAGCGGAAGGAGTAAAATTGAGTGAGTGCGGATTGAGGTCCACCTTCACAATACAGTATCGTCGGATATTTCTTTGCGGGATCAAAGTTTGGTGGGTAAATCACCCATGAGAACAAATCGGCGCCATCAGACGCTTTTGTAATACGTCTTTCGATTTTGTTTTCTGCAATTGCCGCATACTTGCTGTCATTGACTTTTGTGATAACTGCCAAGGATTTACTTTTGAGATCAAAATTGAAAATTTCCGTTGCACGGGTGAATTTGGTTAAGGTAACAATAAGATTATTCCCACTTTGGCCAACGATTCCTGTAATATCAAAATCGCCAGTTGAAATTTGTTGAATCTTAGGAAGACTTTTTGATTTTACATTCGCAGGTACTTCCAGTTCAAATAATTGTACGGTACCTTTGGTCGCAGCAGTGAAGTAAATTTTGCGATTGTCGTTGCTCCAAATAAAACTGTTCACAGTGCCATCCCAATGTGCTGTAAGATTTAAACGAATAGCGCTGCTTTTGTCAAACAGGATGATATCATTTTTATCAGATTCGTACCCATCGGTTTTCATACTGAGCCAAGTCAGGCTTTTTCCATCAGGAGAATAACTGGGGGCGATATCGTAGCCGTTCATCCCCTCGGTAAGATTGGTTGTCATACCTGATGATAATTCATAGCGATAGATGTCCGTGTTGGTACTCACCGCATAATCTGTCCCGAATTTTTTCTTACAAACGTAAAGTATTGCTTTGCTGTCAGGTGACCAGATGAAATCTTCAGCTCCGCCGAAAGGTGCCTGGGGGCTATAGTAAGGTTGATCTTTCAGTAAATCGACTGGATCTCCTATCTTTCCATTCGAATAACTTGCAACGAAAGGGTGGTTAAATTTTCCATCGTTAAATGTGTCCCAATGCCGGTAATCCAAGTTGTCATAAATATAGGCATCTGACTTCGGTAATTCTGGGTACTTATCAGTGCTGTGGTATTTTTTGATTAAAACAGATTGGCTAAAAAGAATGTGGGTTCCATCGGGGGAAAATTTGACATTTTCCAATGCCATCTCACCGGACGTCAGTTGGATGGCTGCTCCGTTGTTGAGATTTTTTTTCCACAAATGGCCTTTTAATAAGTAGATTACATCACCATTTTTTTCGATTTGTACAACTGTTTCTCCACCTTTCTGATCGGTAAATTGTCCGCCAGTTCCATTGGTTAATGAAATCGTATAAAGATTCTTCTCACTTGAATTACTTTCCAAATTGTAATTAGAAACTCCATACAGCAATGTTTTGCCATCTGAAGAAAGTCCTTCTGCTGATACACGCCCAAGATCCCAAAGCGCAGTTGGACTAATGGGTTGTGGTGTTTCGGTAACCATTTTAAAACTGGATTTTCCGCCCTTGCTTTCTTGCGCATTGCTGAGGTTGCATGCCATAACCGCTAATGTAAATAGTGTAAGTTTTTTCATCCGCATAAATTTGTTTTTCATTGTGATGAAGCTATCAGATTTATTCACTCTCCAATGCGATTGAATAAATCATGATGGTTTCATATATAATGCTGAAAAATATCCCTGCAAGTTACAGATTTTGCGACTAAAAGCTATGAAATGCGTGAAAATAGCCATCTTATTTGGTGAAAAGACGGCCATTTAATCGATGATGTTTATTTTTTGAGTAGGATGTTAGCAATGATGCAGTAGATTAGGAAATGATGTCTTTTAATGCGCATGATTATTGTCGAATTGATACCAATTGATTTTCGTGGAAACGCGCATCAGGATTGCCAAAATGATAAAAATACCGATTGTTCCAGCAATGAGGGAATAGTCCCTAAGCTGCATCAGCACGTAGATAAATAAGTAGAAAGTACTAAGAATAGATCCAAGTAAAAGGGCGGACTTAAGCTCTTTTGTAATCGCTTTTATAAAACTTCCGATCAGCGCTACTGTAGCGATCGATGCGGTTAGATAGGCGAGATTAAACCCGACATGCTCAGATAGGGCAAGTAGCAGGGTGTAGAAAAGAACCATCGCTGCTCCAATCAGAATATATTGAATGATATGTACCCGTTTCTTTTTGATGACCTCGGTGAATAGGAGGGACGTAAAGGTCAGGATGATGACTAAAATACCATATTTAGCAACTCTTGTCGTTTTCTGATAGTTGTTAATATCAGGTAAAAAATGAATGGTAACCATGTCTGAATTGTCCAATAGGTTATTGGCGGAAGTCGCTGTAGGAGTAGTGGCTTGAGCTGATTTCTGCTCATTGTCCGCCGGTTCATTTTCAAGATTGTTCTCGAACTGATAGATTGGACGTGCATCACCTGTCCATTGCTGTGGTAGTTTTCGGCTGAAAGATGGTATTTCCCAAGATGCCGAAAAATTGGAGCTTTCTGTATTGCGTTTGCTCGGTAAAAATGAACCTGTGAAGCTTGGATTAGCCCAGTTACCCGTCGCCTGTATATTTGTCTGATCACCAAGAGGGAGGAAACTTAGGGATTTGGATCCCTTCAGATTGAGGTTTATTTTGAAGCGATTATCCGTTTTATGCGGGTCTAAAGGGATTGCACAGACCAAATTTTGGTTAAATAAATTGAGATGATTAAAATCCTTATCGAAAGTCAGGTTATTTCTATTCCAATTTAATGCGGGACGCTTACCTAAGCCTTTAAAATCCTGAATACCGAAAATAAGCTTGCTACCTTTCCAGTCAATTTTTTCATTGGGAATCTCCAGTTTTTCCAGGGATATGGTGTCAAAAGAACCTTCTAATGTCATATTGCTATTGTAAACAACAGCATTGTAAATTCCTCTTGAGAGATGCTGTGGAGTAATATCTGTTGCGATATTAGATGTTTTGGGTAAGACAAATATCCATTTTATCTCTTCTCTAAGGTTGGAATTTTGAGCTTTTTCGGCAGATAACGGGATTGTCTCGCGATAAGGGATAGCTAAGATAGGGCTGGAGACGACCTGATCCTTGCCCCAGTTTAACGCAATTCCCCCGGATACTTCCTGCTCTCTGTTTTTCCGTTCTTCAATTAAATCACTTATTAACGAAAGGGGGATGAGCAGTAGCAGGGAAAGAAATAGGATGACAAATAATTTTAGCACCGTAGAATTGGTAACTCTTTCAAACAATGAATTTTGTTCGGGCGCCAACGAGTTGTTGGTCGTATCGTAATTTTCCATGACTTTAGTTGTTTAGATCTACTTGAGTATTTTTACTGTACAATGCGATTTGGAGTTCGGTAAGTTGGTAATGAAGGATCTCTTTGAACTCAATATGATGGAACCTTTGTAGCGATTGCCCTTTGTGAAAGGTTTTCCGGTAGTAGCTAACGTGTTCTGGAAACAGTATACCTCCAATAACGATCATTCCGATTAAATACAGACTGAATTTTCCGTTGCCCAATAAAAGGTACTGCATGGCGATTTCATCCTGAATTTCGGTTCCTGTTTCTGTTAAGATGTGGAAAACATCGTGATTTTCTAGCTTAGGCATGACATCAAATCCTTTGGCCGCGTAAAAAAGGCCAAGGCTATGACCGATGCTACCACTCGGATAGGCCAAAAACTCCTCCTTGCTAATTCCCCACGCTTTTTTGTTCCATTTGAAAATATCTGCATACACTTTGGAGGACCAGTTGTACAGATGGAGCATGAATTTTAATCGAATCTCGTTCATATTTATTGTATTAAAAGTACTTTGATTTTCAAAGTTGATAAGTAAAAAAATTATTTATACTGTTGTTTTATTAAATTTTCTAATGCAATCAGATGATTTTCAAATGCTTTTAATCCTTTTTTTGTTCTTTTGTATTTGGTATTGGGCTTACGGTCAATAAAACTTTTTTCTACCACGATATATTCTTCTTTCTCTAGTGTTTTAAGGTTAGAGGCCAAATTCCCGTCTGTGACATCCAATAATTCTTTGAGTGAATTGAAGTCATATTCTTCATTCGCAGCAAGGACGCTCATAATTTGTAAGCGGACTCTGTTTTCAAATACTTTGTCATATAAAGAAAGATCTAATTTCACGATTCGTACTTTTTGTAAACGATAAAACCATAGATGATATGTAACACACCAAATCCCAATCCCCATAATATCAGTCCATGGTCTGGAAGAGATACTGCTATTAAACCTAAGCTAATTTCAAGGATGCCTAACCATTTTACCTCCGTAAAGGTATAAATGCTGCCAGCAGCTAAAGCCAGGCCATAGAAAATAAGTAGCATGCCCGCAATAAAGTTATAATAACCTTGCGAAAGTAGGACCAAAGCTAAGATTCCGCCAGTTACTAAAGGTATTGAAACTGCAAATAAAAGAGATTTGCTGGTAATGTTCCAAATAGATTGCTTATTTTTCTTTGCTTTCTTGCGTGCCATTAGCCATCCTGTAAATAGCGAGAACACTAGGATGAGGATCGCAAGGATGAGAAAGATGTCTACTGTAGTCAGGTCGCCAGGAAGCCGACTGGTCGCGTCCCCAGGGCTTGCTGTAATAAAGTATCCAAGCAAAGTGCCCAATAGAGCATAACAGCCAATGAGTACACCTGATAATCCGCTTATCGAAACAAATTTGGAAGATTTTTCCATCAATGATCTGATCTGTCCAAGCTCTTTAAATAAATCTTTCTGTTCCATAAAAGTACTTTGATATTCAAAGTAAATGAATAATAATGAATTATGCAAGAGGTAGGAAGAACATTGAAAAAAAAATAAAAAAAAGAGGAGAAAATACTTGCATGATATAGGTTTCATTTCTATCTTTGTGGCATCAAAAGAAATCCTAATGCGGAAGTGGCGTAATTGGTAGCCGCACCAGACTTAGGATCTGGCGCCGCAAGGCGTGGGGGTTCGAGTCCCTTCTTCCGCACTTGATGTCCTCCCGAACTTAAAACCTCGGGAGGATTTTTTTATGAATGCGATATAGCTAAAAAGAGTATGAATATTTCACACGAGAATGTAGATGCAATCAATGCGGTAATCAACGTCGCATTAGCACCTGAAGATTATAATCCTCAAGTCGACAAAGAGATTAAAGCGCAAGCTAAAAAGGCGAAATTACCGGGTTTCCGTCCAGGTCAAGTTCCTGTAGGACATATCAGACGTACCTATGGTAAATCTATTTTATTTGATGAGATCAATAAATTGGTGAATGATAGAATCACGAATTATATTTCAGAGAATAAATTAGAAGTATTAGGTCAGCCTCTTCCATTGGAAGATGATGCGCAATATAGCTGGGATTATAAAGACAATTTCAATTTCAAATATGAGATTGGTTTAGCTCCTGCTTTTGATTTGCCTTTTACCCCTGAGACTGAGTTTGCTGTTTACGATATCAAAGCTGATCAAGAGACTTTGGCAGATCGTATCAAAAACCTACGTCGTAGCTATGGAAAGATGACTAACCCAGAAGTATCGGAAGAAGGTGATGTATTGTATGCTACCTTAAAACAAGATAAAGAGGAAGGTCTTGAGAAAACAACTTCGATTCGTACGGATATTGTTGAAGATGCAAAAATCAAAAAATCTTTGGTAGGTCTTAAAAAAGACGACGCTGTTAAAATTGATGTTAAGAAAGCGTTCAAAACTGAGGACTTAGCACGTATCTTAGGTATCACAGAAGAAGAAGCTACAGCTTTGGATGTAACTAAATTCGAGTTGACTGTCAAAAACATCAACCGTTTAGAAGAAGCTGATCTTAACCAAGAGTTTTTCGATAAATTGTTTGCTGAAGGTGAAGTGACTGAAGAAGCTCAATTTACCGAAAAAGTAAAAGAAGAAGTAGAAAACTTATTCAAGCAAAACTCAGATCAAAAATTACGTAATGATATGTATACTTTTGGTATGGAGAAAGTAAACGTTACTTTCCCTGAAGAGTTCTTGAAAAGATGGTTAAAAGCGACAAACCCTAGCATTTCTGAAGAAGAACTTAACGAAGGTTTTGCTGATTTCTTGAATAATCTGAAATGGACAATCATTGAAAACCGTGTCGTTACTGAAAACGGTCTTGAAGTTAAATATGACGAAGTAATCAATTTAGCGAAAGAACGCATCTACGCGCAGATCAAAATGTACAATATCAACGAAGAGCCTTCTGATGAGCAATTGAACCAATTTGCGATTCAATTGTTGCAAGACAGAGAGCAAGGTAACCGTTTGTTTGAAGAAGCCAAAGCGTTGAAAGTATTTGATCACTTAAAAGGTTTGGTTAAATTGAACAGCAGTGATATTGAATATAAAGAGTTCGAAAAATTGGCGTAAGCTAATTTTAATCACCGAAAAAAGGCTTCCAGATATCTTGGAAGCCTTTTTGTTTTTAGCAAAATAATTTTAGTGCTATATGCTCCTTTCTTTTATTTAAGTCAGAGCCGAATTTGATTTGTCGCGTGATCCTGCATTTTGCTGATCACTGCTGTTTTAATTACTTTTTCGTGTATTTTCTGAGGACTAGATTAGTCAATTCTCTTATTTTAGTCGCTCCTGGTTAATTGGGCTTGCTTTCTTTATTTCTGTTTGGGCTGGAACAATATTATTATTTTTCTTTCCTAAAGGAAACAGTCGCTTTAGAAATTCAGAGAAAGTGTTGAATTCTTGTCGATATAATAGCCCAAAAGCACTGATATATTCCCCATCATTTGGGCTGAGAAGAAAATTTCTCGTGTTTAAGCGGTTTGAGGCACGAAGAACAAGACGACCGTCCTTGCGTAAGTAAAACATCGCTTCTGCGTCTGTTGAAACACGATCTGAGAATACATTCAAATCAGTTAATGCCTGACTCCGACGATCTGAAATGCCGCCCGTGAGGACTAATCTATCGTTAAATAAACGAAGTGAGGCTGAAGCGTCATTAAGCGATTTAATATTGATGTCGAAGAAATTAATATTGAGCGACTGTGCGATAATGTTATTGATTTGATTGAATGCAATTTCAGTTCCTGCAGACAATAATGTATTGTTTACCTCTTTTCCGAAATCACTTTGTGTGCCTGGGGTGAAACTACGTCTTACAATCAAACTGAGCGCCTGCTGATTAACATTGTTGGCATCAGAAAAATACCCTTGTAATTCATCCTTGACGCCCGGGTTTTGTGGGAAATTGATATCAAATGTTATATCAGGCTGGCTCAACTGTCCTTTTAAAATCATATCCGCTTGCGCTAATACGCGCTCTGGGTTTTCTTCTCTTCCGGCTGCATTATATAATGGCGCTAAGCTCGTTCTTTGTTGATAGATTGCATTGATATTAATATTTGCCTCTGCTGGATTTCCTGCCCATCGTACAGTTCCACCTTCTTTTAAATCGAATATTTTATTGATATAATCTTGTGCAGTGAAATTGAACTTACCACTGTTTATAATGAAGTCACCAAACATTTCAAAATCTCCCAGCGAAGATATCCGCATATTCAGGTTGCTATTCCCTTTTCCAGATAATTCACCCATGCTAGAAAAAAGGTTGATTTCTGCATTTGGCGTGATCAAGAGATCCATGTTCATCGTCAAACCATTAAAATCCCTTTTCTTTCGATTTTTCTTAATTTTGGTGGAGTCTTTTTCAATAAAGTAGATAAAATCACTATCCGAAATGGTGCTAGCGCTATTGAAAGGTATATTGATAACGGAGTTTTCTTCTGACTTTGCACGTATATTTATATTCATTGCCGATGTCAGCCCCTTGAACTGGAAATTTCCGGAGGCATAAGCTGTACCATAATAGATGTTGTTATCTTTTATGGTTGTATTCAATACCATGAAATTTTTCGCTTCGGCGGTTACATCTATATCTGGGTCACTAAGCTTATTGAGGTCAACAACACCGTCGATTGTGGCCACATTGTTTTTCTGATCGTATATTTTGAGACCAGTAAGGAATATTCTATTGTTGGTCACATTGATCTCATCCGAAAGATGATAAGGAGTTTTTAGATAATTGATAACCATTGAAGCATTGTCAAGCTTTCCGGATCCAGTAATTTTGGGATTTAGAATGTCGCCCCTAATAGCTAAGTTTGCATTTACTTTGCCCTTAATATTCGATACCAAGCTTCGTAGAAACGGTTGAAAAACAAATAGATCTGTGTTTACTAAAGTAGCTTTAAGGTCGAGCTTATTACTTTCGCTTAAGTGATTGTAAGATCCAGTGAGTTGAATAAGTTTATCTCCTTCTTCTATCTTACTATCTAACTTTACCAGCTGATTTTCGGGATCATAATTGGCACTGAGCGTTAAAGCTCCAATTGGAATGTTGTTGTATAAGATAGGAGATGTCGTTATGTTCGCGACGACAAATGGAGACTTAAAGACAGAATTAACTTCAATTTTTCCATTTAAGTTCCCTGATAAATTAATCCCGTGGGGTTTCGTAATCCCATTTAGAGAGGTGAGGTTGAAGTCCTGGAATTTTAAATTGATTTGATCTGAAATGTCATTTGAGAGGATACCGTCTATATGTACTTTTTGCTCTGCATGACTTAATGTGAGTTTCTCGAAATACCATTTTCCCCTTGAAATTTTCAATTGTGCATCGTTGTTTACAAGCCATTGTTCTTTGTTTATCAGTATATTAGATGGGTAAAAATTGATGAAAGCTGGCTTCGCATGTGCAAATCGGATAACACCGTTGAGATCTAAACTGTTGCTTGCTTCCAATTCTGACATCTTAATGTTGAACTGTAAACTGTCATTGACCAAGGTGTTTGAAATATTAACATTCTTAATATATGTGCTATCGGTAAAATTGATCTGATCTATGGATGTTTGTAACTCCATATTGTTTAAATTGGCATTTTGATCGATAATCAGATGGGTGAGACGAATACCGTTATATTTGAATTCAGGGGCATAAAAATTAAAATTTGCAGTTTGCTTTTCGCTGGCAAATTTAGCATTCAACGTTGCCCCACTATCCAGAGAGATATCTTTTCTAAAGAATGTCGCAATGGGCTTGAATGATTTGATATTGACATTAAGGTCAAAATCCTGACGATTGAACGCGTTCTTTTCAAATCCTATTGCCGGAGCGTAGCGCATGGCGAGTGCTTTAAAATAAGGAACGATCGTATTTAGATCTATTCTCCCCTTGAGATCTATATGCCCAATGGCAGATTGTAACGTAAGCGACCGCTCCTCTTGATCTCCATCTGCAAGGAAATTAATATTCTTAATCGCAAATTTACCTTTGGAAGAAGTGAAACTTACACTATCAGATTTAAATTCCCCTGTAATATTATTGATGTTATCTCCAATCAAGCTTGTGTGGAATTTAGTATCAATAATATTGATCGAGTCCCCCTGGAAGAAATTGAGCTTTTTTAAATTAGCCTGCTGGATATCCGCATCAAGGTGATAGTCGGGACGGCTGGACCAATCGATATCCGTTGTAAATTGCAATTTGAGATTTGGGTCGTGTATTGTTCCTGATCCAAGAAACAATTGTTTATCTATATTTCCATTGACTTGAATCTGCTGATAGCTGTATTGTTTGAAACTGAAATTGGTTAGATTGCCGGCAACATTGAGCTTTAAGTACTTGGGATCGGTGCCTACTCCATCAAGCTGAAGGTCGAAGCCCGAACTGCCAAGATCTTTTACTTTTGTTATCGCACCAAGATCAAATTTTGGGGACTGAAACTTACCCGCGTATTTTATTTCTTTGCGTAGATCCAATGTTCCGTCAGCTGTAACATCGCCGATAGCTGTGGTGAACGTTCCTTTTGTTTTAAAGTTATTATATTGACCATTTAGGCTGCCTTTGAACGCGAATTTATTGAAGAGGGTTACTACTTCAGGAAGTTTGAAATTTTTTAAATGGCCAAGTTCACGGATGACATTCTCAAGGTCTTTATGTTCAGAGGAAATAAAAATATTCGGTGTAATGAAGGCTGTTTTTTCGATATCGGGTAAACCAACAATTTTTAGATTACCCGCTAATTTGGTGTTTTTTCCAACAATTAAATCTACTTGTGCTGCATTAATGTTGGCTACAGTACCCTCTAAGTTGGACCTTTTGATCTTTGCATCAAACTTGACCTGATGCATTGGGGAGGAAAAAAAAGCAATATCTTCTGAGTGTATCCGTGAGTCGCGTGCTCGTATCTTTACATCTACTTTGTGAATAAAGTCCGAAAAATCAGAGAAATTGGTGTAGCTTAATTTTATATAATTTTTAAATGTAGAACGATTGGTTGTCAGCATGAGATCAGTCAGCTCAATACTTTTGTTGCTTACAGCCGCATGAGCGATAAGGCCTTTAATGACCAATCCTTTTTTCTCATTAAGATTGAACGTTTTGATATCAGCGGAGATCTGATTGGAATCTATCTTAATATTCTTAAAGTGTGCATTAAGCTTTGATATGCCTAAATCACCAAAGTCAACAACTTTATTGTAGTGTTTTTTATTGTGATTAACGTAGTTGAATGAATTATTGTTAATGATAAGTTCTTTGATATCGAAAACTATTTTTTTTGAACTTTTCTTCTTTTCTTTCTTTGGTGGATTGAAGTATCGAACTAAAAATGAGATGTTGCTACTGTCCTTATATTGTTCGAAATTGCTTTCCGTATTTTCAATCTTCAATGTATTGATGACAATCTTATTCAATTCTATCAGTTGGGATAGATTGAAGCTGGCTTCAATTTTTTCAGACTGTATTATTTTGTTTCCCTGCGGTGTATAGATTTCGAATCCCTCTATGACAATGGATTTAAAAGGTTTAAAATAGATGCTTTTTAAATTGATTTTGGTATCTAATTCTTTGGATAAATAGTTGATTGCCTTCAAGGCAACAAAGTTCTGTACAGGTTTTAGCTGTAGCGATAATGCCAATGCAAGCAGTATAATGAATATACTACCCAGGACTATTGACATTATTTTAATTATTTTTTTGATACTTTTGTATTCTAATTTATTACCTCTAGCTATGGCTATTATTTTAGGAATTGAATCCTCTTGTGACGAAACCTCCGCTTCTATTTGTATTAACGGTGAAATTCATTCAAATGTTATTGCTACTCAGGCAATCCACGCAAAATATGGTGGAGTTGTTCCTGAATTGGCGTCACGTGCCCATCAACAAAATATTATTCCTACGGTGGACGAAGCCATTCGTCAAGCAAAAATAAGCAAAAATCATATAGATGCAGTCAGTTTTACGCGTGGGCCTGGATTATTAGGTGCGCTTTTGGTCGGAACTTCTTTTGCAAAATCATTTGCACTCGCACAGGATATCCCATTAATTGATATAAATCACATGCAAGCACATATTTTAGCTCATTTTATCGAGGAGCCGAAGCCAAGTTTTCCTTTTTTATGCCTCACTGTTTCAGGTGGGCATACGCAGATTGTCCTAGTAAAAGATTACTTCGAAATGGAATTATTAGGCGAGACACTGGATGATGCAGCAGGCGAAGCTTTTGATAAAACGGCTAAGATCTTAAATCTTCCTTATCCCGGAGGTCCGCTTATCGATAAATTTGCAAAGGAGGGCAATTCTAGTTCCTACAAATTACCCGAACCGCAGATACCTGGGCTAAACTTTAGTTTTTCCGGATTAAAGACAGCAATCCTTTACCTCGTTCAAGATCAGCTAAAACTGAACCCTGATTTCTTGACAGAAAATATGGCAGATCTATGTGCCAGTGTGCAATCCCGTATTGTTTCCATCTTATTGAACAAATTGAAGAAGGCTGCGAAACAAACTGGGGTAAAGGATATTGCCATCGCAGGTGGTGTTTCAGCAAATTCAGGGTTAAGGAAGGGATTGATCGAAATGGGAGAGCTCTATCATTGGAATGTTTTTATCCCAAAATTTGAGTATTGTACAGATAATGCAGCGATGATTGCTATCGCTGGATATTATAAATTCCTGAAAGGAGAGTTTGTTGGGCAGGATGTCGCTCCGATGGCTAGGATGCATCTTTAAAAGTAAAGTATTGTTCCTTTAATGAATTGGATTAAGGGAACAATATCTTATTTTATAAAGGTGAGCTATAGCCATAGGCCTGTGCAGCTGAACTAAATTTGTCTTTTTTGGGTTGATAGAAGTTTAGCTCATAGCCTTCGGCACCCCAAAAGATGCTGACAAAACTAACGCCTGTTTCCGAACGTAGTACGGTGAGAATCTGAAAAGCCTCATTATCAAATTGGCCACCATCATCGACTCGCCATGTACTAATGTCATCATAGATGGCCGGAAAATCTAGATTAATTAACTGATCTTCTTTTGTATAGGAGAATACAGCCAGCGCTGAATCCTGCTGATTTTCAAAAACTGTTAGATTGAATTCAGCTTTGTCTTTCAGCACAGCGATAGTTGTGCTTTTATTTATTTTCCTATTATATTTTTTTTCAAGTTTTTCCTTAATTTCCGGACTTGTCTCATGCTGAACTTTTGTAAAAGGTTCAATTTTATACTGATTCATGAACACCTGATTGACGAGCATTCCAAAATCCCCCGACTTAATTTCATTTTTTATTGTAAACAATGAACCTTCGCTATTTGCAAAGTTATGCGCTGTTTGTCGGCCATTACTTTCCTTATTATCAGTTTTGTTCTGTATAAATTCCAGTGGGCTAACTTGATTTTCGATAATAACATAATTATATTTTTCGGGACTTTCCATGGCTTGATCCATAGGAAGTGCAATTAATGAATCTTTTTGTTGATTCAAAAAGCCAAAATAAGGTGAAATTGACTGTTCTTTACTTTCACTCTTAACCGATGGTTTGGATTGGTTTTGACTGTTGTCACAGCCATATAATGTTAGTAGAAGAATAGCTAAAAAAAGTGATTTCATAAGTGTGTGCGAAATTTTTATGAAATATAAGGGTTTCGTGCATCATAATGAAAAGATTTAAGCTTTAATGTTATGATGAACTCAAAATTGAATATCTATCGCAAAGAATGGCTGGATGTAATCTTTGCAGGCCGCAACAAGATGTATGGCGCTTATGAATTGCGGAATTTGTCGAATAGAGCAACCAATGTGGGGCTGGTCGTCGTTGTTTCTTTCGCCTTCCTTTTGATTGTAGGGTCTTATGGGTATAACAGATATTTTAAGAAAACTATACCTGTAACAATTACTACAATTGAGGTTTTAACTCCTGATGATCTCAATGAAATTCAGAAAGAGGCCGACAAAAAAGAAGAGGTGAAAGAAGAACCTGTTTTAATGGAGGAGAAAGCACCACAACAGATCGCACAGGATCTTTCGAAGTTCGATTTGGTGCGTATGCCTGAACCGAAGATTACACAAGCAAGTAAAGTGACATCGGATGTTGCTACACAGGATGAGCTGAATAAACCCAATACAATGACCGCTCGTATTACATTAAAGGCGAATGCTGCCGGGACACATATTGCACGAGGTGAATTTGGTCCGTCTAAAAAGGATGGCGGAATTACCGGGCATAAAGTGGGTCCCGAGTCAGGAGGGGGGACAGATGGAAACGCTGACCAACCTTTTATTACGGTGGAAATCATGCCTACTCCGGTAGGTGGGCTCCCAGCTTTTATGAAGTGGGTTTCAGAAAACTATAGTTTTCCGCAGTCGGCTTTAGATCAAGGAGTATCGGGCGTAATCGAAGTCTCTTTTGTTGTGGAGCGGGATGGGTCCTTGACTGATATCGCTGTAAAACGGGATATGAAGTTCGGAACAGGAGAGGCGGCAATTAGTTTGCTGAAGAAGGCAAAAAAATGGAAACCTGGAGTTCAGAATGGACGTGCTGTGCGGGTGGCTTATACTTTACCTATCCGTTTGAGCGCAATCTCTCAATAACATCTTTCTTAACTTTATTTAACAGATGACGTTTTAAACTTTCTGTGGTCAACAACACTCTTATAAATAAATAGGTTGAAAAGATAGCCTATTCAAGTTGAAAGATTGTTGATTTATAAAAGTAAAGAGATGAAAAAATTGATGTTAAGTTTTGTGTTATCCGGATTAATGTTGACAGGTTTCGCACAAGAGAAAAAGGAGCTTAAATCAGACACAAAAGAAATGAATGCTCCAATGCACAAGCATTCGAAAGATAGGGAGCACAGGGGTTTAAAAAATAAAAATCCTGAAGAATGGGCTAAAATCAAAACAGATCGTATGGACCAAAAGTTGAAGTTCACAGATCAACAACGCAAAGAGGTATATGCATTTCATTTGAAGCAAGCACAGGATCATAAAAAAATAGCTGCTGAGCGCAAATTGTATCGCGAAAAAATGAGAAAACAACGTACTGCTGATCATAAAAAAATGATGGCTTTATTGACACCAGAGCAACAAAAAACATTGAAGGATTCTTACGCTGAAAATCATAAAATGCGCAAAGAGCATTGGAGAAAAGATCGACAAATGCGGAAAGGGGATTTTCAGAAAGGTGTGAATGAGCAAGCTGGTGATGCTGATGCGAAAACAACATAAGGTTAATAAAAGGAATAGTTTTCATATTAATAATTGGTGAGTGTTAGTTGAAAAGGGGATCCATGATCCCCTTTTTCTATGTTGATATCAATCAATTGAATAAATTACCTAGCTTTGTGAAGATTTGTTTTTTTGGTCTGCGACCATCGGAAAAGAATTTATTCGAATGACAAGCAATACAAGTTTGCATTGGCTTTGGAATAAGCTATTCCTTATTTTTTTGCTGTTCCTTCCATTGTTTGGAAAAGGATTTTTCTGCTAACTTCGGCAGCTCACGTTGATCGCCCCATGATTTTTTGAAAAACTTTTTAAGGAGGAAATTCTTGAATTTTCCGCCAAAAAAATCAATTAATTTTCGGCGTTGGATACCATATGTAAACCAGTTCCAGATTTTTTGCTCTGTTTTAGTAGATAAGCCCTGTTCCACCGAATCCTTTCGGTTAATAAGGAGCATACGTTGAATATCTATACCTACAGGACATACTTCTGTACATTTGCCACAGAGGGTAGATGCATAACTTAAATGTTTAAACTCCTTCATCCCATTTAAATGCGGAGAAATTAAGGAACCAATGGGCCCTTGATAGGTTGTTTCGTAAGTATGGCCGCCGATATTTTGATAAATGGGGCATACATTTAAACAGGCACCGCAGCGGATGCAATATAGGCCTTGGCGTTGTTCTTTCTGCGCTAAGAGATTACTCCGTCCGTTGTCGAGCAGGATAACATACATTTCTTCAGGTCCATCGGACTCATAAGGCTGTTTTGGTCCTGTAAGTAACGTATTATAAACCGTTAAGTTTTGACCGGTACCGTGCGTGGATAAAAGTGGCCAAAATATTTCTAGATCTTGTACCGTTGGAATAATCTTTTCAATACCTACAACAGCGATATGTGTTTTTGGGAACGTAGACGTCAGACGTGCATTTCCTTCGTTTTCTGTAATTGCTATACTGCCTGTTTCGGCGATTAAAAAATTAGCTCCCGTAATACCTACCTCTGCAGCCAAATATTTGTCCCTCAGTAATTCACGGGCTTTTAATGTGAGTTGTTCTGCCGAAGCATCCAAAGGTGTATCAAATTTTTCGTGAAAAAGTTTGGCGATTTCTTCCAGACTTAAATGCATCGCTGGCGTAACGAAATGGTAAGGTTTTTGGTCTAACAGCTGAATAATATATTCTCCGAGATCCGTCTCAATTGCTTCGATATTTTTGGACTCCAAGAAATGATTGAGTTCAATCTCTTCTGTAGCCATGGATTTCGATTTTACAACAGATTTTGTTTTTTTGAGTGCTATAATTTTGTAAATCTCCTCTCGCGCCTCATCAGCATCGTTGGCCCAAATTATTTTCCCGCCACGTGCAGTAAAATTTGCTTCAAATTGTAATAGATATCGATCGAGATTTTCCATTACTTTCCATTTGATCAAATTTGCTTTTATTTTGGAATTCTCAAGGTCCGCAAATTTGCTTTTCCCTTTTTCAAAAGCAATACTGTATTTGTCGATATTGTAATTGATAATATCGCGATGTTTGGTGTCAAATGCTTTCTGTGCACTTTCCTTTAAAAACGTATTTGCCGTACTCTCTGACATCTAATCTGCTGATTTTTCACAAAAAAAGTTGGTCGTTTCCTACCAACTTTTAAATATAGTGTTAATAAATTGTTTCTCGAAAATCGATCCTGAAATTTATTCTTTTATATCAATTTTTAAGCTTAATTCATCCAATTGTTCCTGATGAATAGTTGATGGAGCATCAATCATAATATCTCTTCCAGAGTTATTTTTCGGAAAGGCGATTACATCACGGATGCTATCTAAACCCGCCAGTAAGGAAACAAGTCTATCGAAACCAAAGGCTAAGCCTCCGTGTGGAGGAGCTCCATAAGTGAATGCTTCCATTAAGAATCCAAATTGTTTCTGGGCTTCTTCTGGACTAAATCCAAGGTGTTTGAACATAAGAGACTGCAGTTCTTTGTCATGGATACGGATAGACCCACCACCAACTTCGACCCCATTTAAAACAAAGTCATATGCATTTGCCCTTACTTCCCCGGGATTTGTATCCAATAATGGAATATCCTCTGGTTTCGGAGAGGTGAAAGGATGGTGCATAGCATGGTATCGTGCATTGTCCTCATCCCATTCCAAGAGTGGGAAATCGATGACCCATAGTGGAGCAAAGGTATCTTTGTTACGGAGGCCGAGCTGCGACGCGACTTCTAGGCGTAATTCGTTCAATTGTTTACGAACTTTATCCTTGTTACCGGCCATAATCAATAATAAGTCTCCAGGTTTCGCGTGGAACTTATCGGCAATGGTCGTCAATTGCTCCGGAGAGAAAAATTTATCAACAGAAGATTTGACAGATCCATCCTCATTTACACGTGCGTACACTAATCCCGTAGCGCCAATTTGGGGGCGTTTAATGAAGTCTGTTAAGGCATCAAGTTGTTTTCTGGTATAGTGTGCACAATTTTCTGCATTGATACCAACAACTAACTCTGCCGCATCAAATACAGGGAAGCCCTTTTCTTTTGTGACGTCATTTAATTCAATAAACTGCATTCCGAATCGGATATCAGGTTTGTCTGATCCATAGAGACGCATCGCATCTGCATAAGTCATACGGGGTACAGATCCAAGGTCTATGCCCTTGATGGTTTTAAAGATATGTTTGGCAAGTCCTTCGAAAATATTTAGCACGTCTTCCTGTTCTACAAATGACATTTCGCAGTCGATTTGGGTAAACTCGGGTTGACGGTCAGCACGGAGGTCCTCATCGCGAAAACATTTGACAATTTGAAAATAGCGATCAAAACCTGATACCATCAATAACTGTTTGAATGTTTGTGGCGATTGAGGTAATGCATAAAATTCACCAGAATTCATGCGGGAAGGGACTACAAAATCTCTAGCACCTTCAGGAGTCGATTTAATCAAATATGGTGTTTCAACTTCTAAAAAATGCTGAGAGTCAAGATAACGGCGTACTTCCTGTGAAGTTCTGTGTCTCAAAATAAGATTTTCGCGTACTGGATTACGACGTAAATCCAGGTATCTGAATTTCATACGAATATCATCACCACCATCCGTTTCATCTTCTATCGTAAAGGGCGGCAACTTTGCTGCATTTAATATCTCAAGGTTTGAAACCTTGATTTCAATATCTCCAGTCGGGATTTTAGAATTCTTATTGGAACGCTCAATAACCTCCCCGGTTACTTTTATGACATATTCTCTTCCCAATTCACGGGCACTAGCGCGTAAAGTCGCATCATCATCTGCATTGAACGTTAATTGTGTGATACCATATCGGTCTCTAACATCGATGAAAGTCATACCGCCTAAATCTCGGGATTTTTGAACCCATCCACTTAGGGTAACCGTTTTCCCTAAGTCAGCCAATGTTAATTCTCCACAAGTGTGTGTTCTGTGCATATCTTAATAAATAAAATTTATGCAAAATTATTGGTTTTACTCGACAATAACGAATTCTACTGCTCTTATTTGAGGTCTGTTCTCCCACTTTCAGCCACACGGTCAATTTTTCATTTTACAGAGCTCCACTTTCTCCCATTTTTCTAAAAATAAGGAGCAAAATTATATTTCTAAAGAGGAAATTTTTACAATTCGTTCCCAGTTTTTTTAAAAATATGCAGAAAAATATAACCCGATATTTCAATATGCTATGTGTTTAAAATGTCTGTTTAACTGCTTGTAAATAAGGTTTTATACGGCGGAGTGGCGACTAGTGGTATTTTTTCTTGTAGCGATTTTTCGATGTGGAAAACTTTTTTATGTTGTAAAGTGGGGGAAAGTGGGAGAAAGTGTATACTTTTACATTTAAATTAGAATAGGATAATTGACGATATGACTCAGTTGATCGGAGAATTCGAATGCAAGCTTGACGCCAAGGGAAGAATGGTGTTGCCAGCTGCGCTCAAGAGGCAGATGCCTCATGTTGAGCGTGATGGGCTTGTTGTGAATCGCGGCTTTGAGAAACATTTAGTTTTTTATCCGCGTGAAGAGTGGGATTTGATGACAGCTAAGTTGGCCAAGTTAAATCAATTTGATCCGAAGGTTCGGGCTTTTGTGCGCGCGTTTACTCGCGGAGCGACAGAGTTGACATTGGATGCAGCGGGACGTGTGTTGTTGCCAAAAAGTTTGTTGGAATTTGCAGGTATAACAACGGAATTGGTCTTGGCTTGCCAATTCAATAAGATAGAAGTTTGGTCTAAAGAGGGGTATGATGATTTGATAGGTGATGGCGGTGTGGAAGATATTTCATCTTTAGCGGCAGAGGTAATGGGGGATATTAATTTTGGAATATAATAATATGGAGAATGTGTATCATGTTCCGGTGATGTTGCAAGAATGCATGGATGCTTTGGCGATCAAGCCGAATGGTGTTTATGTGGACGTAACATTTGGCGGTGGTGGTCACTCTCGTGAAATATTGAAAAGATTGGGGCCGGAAGGAAAGCTATTTGCTTTCGATCAGGATCCTGATGCCTTAGGGAATGTGATTGATGATCCTCGTTTTACGTTGATTCATCAGAATTTCAGGTTTTTAAAAAATAGTCTTCGTTTGCATGCTGTGCGTTCTGTGGACGGGATTTTGGCAGACTTAGGTGTTTCCTCGCATCAATTTGATGCTGCGGATCGCGGTTTCTCAATTCGCTTTGATGCTGATTTGGATATGCGTATGGATCAGGTGGGGGATTTGGATGCAAAGGCTGTATTGGCCACTTATGCAGAGGAGGATCTTCATCGGATTTTTGGAATGTATGGTGAAATCATGAATGCAAAGTCTTTAGCGAAAACAATTGTGACGGCTCGTTTAGTACAGCCCATACATACAGTTGCTGAGTTGAAAGAAGTTATTCAGCGCATGGTTCCAAAAGGAAAGGAGCATAAATATCATGCTCAGGTTTTTCAAGCCCTGCGTATAGAAGTTAATCGTGAGCTCGAGGCTTTGCAGGAATTTCTGTTACAAACTGTTGATGTGTTGAAAGTTGAAGGGAGATTAGTAGTGATGTCTTATCATTCCTTAGAGGATCGTTTGGTGAAAAATTTTATGGCCAAAGGGAAGTTTAAAGGAGATGTTGAGAAAGATTTTTTTGGAAATGAAATCAAGCCATTTCATGTGTTAAGTCGAAAAGCAATTACGGCTTCATCGCAGGAGCTGGCTTTAAATAATAGATCGCGCAGTGCGAAACTGCGTATTGCTGAAAGGTTGGATTTGTCTTAAAAGAATGGAGCGAAAAGATGAGCAGGAATACAATAAGACAGAAAGAATTGAGTGAAGAAGTTCAGGAAGAACTACAAGAAACTGTCGAAGAAAAGGCGGAAGAAACAGAAGCGTTTATTAAAACGCTTTTTACCGTTGGAGACCTTTCTTTAAACAAAATTTTGGAGTATTTGCCTTTTGGAGCTTTTATCGCCTTTTTGATGTTGTTGTATATCTCTAATCGTCACTTCGCTGAGCGAACGATTCGGAGTATCGATAAAGTAAGCAAGGAAGTCAAAGAATTGGGATGGGACCATAAGTCGCTGTCGGCTGAGCTCATGAAAATGTCCACACAGACAGAAATTGCTAAGCGTGTAGATTCCCTGGGTTTGAAAGAACGGGTGGAGCCGCCGATCAAGATTGAGGTTGTAGAGAAAAAAGAAGATAAATAGAGAGAGTTATGAGTATCAGAAACACGATCCTTGTTCGCGTCTATTTTGCCTTTGGACTTATTGTGCTACTTGCATTTATGGTATTTGGGAAAATGCTGAAGTTGCAATATGTGGATGGGCAACATTGGAAAGCTTTAGCGGATAGTCTTTCTATTCAAGAACGCGAAGTTGAAGCTGCCCGGGGGAATATTTATTCCAACGATGGAAGCTTATTGGCAACTTCTGTTCCTGAGTATGAACTTCGTTTTGATGCCATGGCTATTCCTGAGGAAGAAAATGAATATTTCAACCTTAAAGTTGATTCGTTAGCGATTAGATTGGCTGGTTTTTTTAAGGATAAATCATCCCGGCAATATTTGACATTATTAAAACAGGCACGAAATAAAAAACAACGCTATGTATTGATCAAGCGTAATGTGTCGCATCAAGATTTAAAGAAGATTAAGCAATTCCCGCTGTTTAAAGCTGCTCGTGTAGGCAAAGATCGTTATCCGAGCAGTCTGATTACAGATAGACAAAATAAGCGGATTTTGCCTTTTGTGAATCTCGCTGCCCGAACCATCGGCTACAAAAATGTAAAAGAAAATATCCATGTTGGATTGGAAGGAGCTTATGGAGAGTACATTGATGGTAAAAGCGGTAAAAGACTGATGCAGCGGATCGCGGGCGGAGTTTGGATTCCAGTGAACAGAGATATTGAAGTTGCTCCGGTCGATGGTTCTGATATTATTTCAACGATTGACGTGAATATGCAAGATATGGCCCAGCGCGCATTAGAAAAACAGATGATTGTAAGTAACGCTGATGAGGGTTGTGTCGTGATGATGGAAGTGAAAACTGGTGAGGTTCGTGCAGTGGCAAATTTTATGCGGGATAAGGACGGTGTTTATCGTGAAAAGTTCAATCTTGCGATTGCGCAAAGTGCTGACCCAGGATCAACTTTTAAACTTGCCTCTTATTTAGCATTGATCGATGACAAAAAAATCGATTCAAGTACGACGATAAATATAGGAAATGGTAACTGGCCAATCTACAAGCATACAATACGCGATTCGCATGCTCCTAAAAAATCCATAGTCTCTGCTAAAAGAGCCTTTGAAGAGTCTTCGAATGTTGGGGTTACCAAATTTGTTTACCAAGCGTATAAAGACAATCCGGATCAGTTTACGTCGAAATTACATTCCTTCGGATTTGGAAAGACATTGGATTTGCAGATTCCGGGAGAAGGCATTCCCTTGGTAAAGACTTCAAAAAGTAAATCCTGGAGTGGATTGTCTCTGGTGCAGATGGCTTATGGTTATGAGATGAAGATAACTCCGTTACAGACTTTGACATTTTATAATGCTGTTGCAAACAACGGGAAATTGATCGCTCCGTTATTTGTCAAAGAAATTAGGCATTTAGGAAATACAATTCAGCGTTTCGAGGCGAAAGTTATCAACGAGAAAATAGCATCGGATCATGCGTTGGCCGAGGTAAGAGGAATGATGGAAGGTGTGATGACCGAAGGGACAGGACGGAGTGTTGCCAGTCCATTATATACCTCGGGCGGTAAAACAGGAACCGCTCAGATGGCAGATGGGGCGAGAGGTTACGGAGCTAGACGATATCAATCTTCATTTGCGGGATATTTTCCGGCTGAAGATCCTAAGTATTCCATTATCGTTGTGATTCGGAATCCGAGAAATGGTTATTATGGTGGATCGGTGGCAGGGCCTGTTTTTAAAGAACTAGCAGATATGGTTTATGCCAATGACATGGAGATGCAAGGGAAAAAATCATTCAAAGCCGTGAATGTAGGTGGAAGAATGCCCTTGACTTTGCAAGGGTCAAGAGAAGCTAGTAAAAAAGTATACGAAAAATTGGGTATTAATGCCGTGAATTGGGGTATTGTGGCGAGAGGTGAAGTGGATACATCGAATAGAGGTATACCCTTTGTGGATTTGAAATATAAAGAAGGAATTGTTCCAAATGTAGTAGGCATGGGCTTGATGGATGCATTATATGTGATGGAAAATGCAGGATTTAAAACACATGTATTTGGAAAGGGAAGAGTGGGAGCGCAATCTTTGGCCGCGGGTCAAAAGCTTCCATTTGGAACGGCGATAAATTTAGAACTTAAGTAATGATGGATTTAAAAAAAGTATTGCATGCTATCCCTGTTCAGCAGGTGGTGGGAAACCTCGAAGAGGTCGAAGTGCACTCTTTGTGCTTTGATTCCAGAAGAGTGGAGCTGGGAAGTTTATTTATCGCTGTAAGAGGTGTGCAGACAGATGGACATTTGTTTGTCGATAAAGCGATCACTTCCGGTGCTAGAGCAATTATCGTCGAGGAGCTTCCGGCAGAGACATTGGACTCGGTAGCCTATATCCTGGTTGCGGATTCCGCTTATGCTTTGGGGGTTGCTTCTGCCAATTTCTATGGCAATCCATCGGAGCAACTTAAGCTGGTTGGTGTGACTGGAACAAACGGAAAAACAACGGTGGCAACACTGTTGTTCCAGTTGTTTTCTGACTTGGGATATCATGTGGGCTTGTTGTCAACCGTACAGAATCAAATTGCTGCGCGCATAATTCCCGCAACACACACGACCCCGGATCCTATCCAGCTGAACAAGTTGTTACGGGATATGGTAGATGACGGTTGTGATTATGCTTTTATGGAAGTCAGTTCACATGCTGTGGTGCAAGAGCGTATTGCGGGATTGGTGTTTGCCGGCGCGATATTTACGAATATTACACATGACCACTTAGATTTTCATAAAACTTTTGATAATTATATCAAAGCGAAGAAAAAGTTCTTTGATGACTTGGATGCACATGCATTTGCGATAACAAATGCAGATGATCGGAATGGACAGGTCATGCTACAGAATACCGTTGCGCATAGAAAGAGTTACGGCTTGCGTACTGGCGCTGATTTTAAAGCAAAAGTTATCGAAAGCCATTTTGATGGGATGTTGATGAGCATCGACGGAAAAGAGGTATGGGTAAAATTAATTGGCGACTTTAATGCATATAATCTGTTGGCAGTGTATGCTGCAGCAATCTTATTAGAGCAAGAAACAGTGAAAGTACTGACCGCATTAAGTACGTTGAAGGGGGCAGAAGGCCGTTTTGAAACGATGAAATCTGCTTCGGGTGTTTTTGGGATCGTAGACTATGCGCATACACCAGATGCCGTAGAAAACGTGTTAAAAACAATAAGTTCTTTGCGACGTCCGGAACAAAAAATTATTACGGTTTTGGGTTGTGGTGGTGATCGTGACAAAACGAAGAGACCAGAAATGGCGGAAGCAGCTTTACGTTATAGCGACCGTTTTGTGATTACGTCGGACAACCCACGCACGGAAGACCCTTATCAGATTATCAAAGATATTGAGGCTGGTGTCGGAGCTGATCAAAAGGCAAAAACACTCTCAATTGCTGACCGTAAAGAAGCGATACGTACAGCCTATCAATTGGCAAATCCAGGTGATATTATTTTAGTTGCTGGAAAAGGACATGAAAAATATCAAGATGTGAATGGTGTAAAACACCATTTTGATGATAAAGAAATTTTAGAGAATACATTTAACGAGAAATAGAAATATGTTGTACCATCTATTTACGTGGCTTAGCGAATATATCCATATACCTGGAGGCGGGTTGTTTCAATACATCTCCTTTCGGACCTCAATGGCTGTAATTGCTTCATTGATTATTACCACGGTTTTTGGGGGGAAATTGATCCAGTTCTTGCATAATAAGCAAGTTGGGGAGACAATTCGTGATTTAGGGCTTGAAGGTGAAAAAAAGAAAGCTGGTACGCCTACAATGGGAGGTATTATAATCATTGCTGGGATTTTAATTCCTACCTTGTTATTTGCCAAGCTGACGAATATCTATGTGATTATCATGATCGTAACGACATTGTGGATGGGTGCGATAGGTTTTTTGGATGATTATATTAAAGTCTTTAAGCATAATAAAGAGGGCTTAGCGGGGAAATTTAAGGTTGTCGGCCAAGTTGGTCTAGGGGCAATTATTGCCTGTACGATGTATTTCCATCCGGATATTGTTGTTCGAAAAGGAGTAGATAAACCGACTTCTACTAAGCCGGTGGAAGTGGTTATCAATGAGGGGACAGGAGAAAAAACGTACGCTGAAAATGTAAAATCTTCTAAAACAAATATCCCGTTTTATAAAAATAATGAATTTGACTATGCCAAGGTATTCAAGATGTTTGGCTTGCAAAGCGACTACCTGACTTTTATCGTCTTTTTAGTTGTCGTTATTTTTATCGTTACCGCAGTATCCAATGGCGCTAATATTACCGATGGAATAGATGGTTTGGCAACGAGTACTTCTGCGATAATTGGGATTACATTGGCAATTTTAGCTTATGTGTCCGGCAACGTGATTTTCTCTGACTACCTCAATATTATGTATATCCCCAACTCTGGTGAACTTGTAATTTTTGCTGGAGCCTTCGTTGGAGCTTGTGTAGGTTTTCTATGGTATAATACTTATCCTGCGCAAGTTTTTATGGGAGATACAGGTAGTCTGGCAATCGGTGGTATTATTGCGGCGTTTGCTATTTTGATTCGTAAAGAATTATTAATTCCAATCTTGTGTGGTGTGTTTTTGTTGGAAAATCTTTCGGTCATCTTACAGGTTTCTTATTTCAAATACACCAAAAGGAAATATGGTGAAGGAAGAAGGATTTTTTTAATGTCGCCTTTGCATCATCACTTCCAAAAGAAGGGTTACCATGAAGCGAAAATTGTCACTCGTTTTGTCATTGTGGGAATAATTTTGGCCATTCTGACAATAGTAACATTAAAAATTAGATAACGATGTCAAATATCTCAACAACATATTATCCTCAATCAGGAAGCCTGGTCATTTTAGGTGCAGGCGAGAGCGGTGTAGGGACGGCAATCCTTGGAAAGGAAAAGGGATATGATGTATTTGTATCCGATAAAGGACTGATAGCGGATCACTATAAAGAGCAATTAAAAGCTGAAGGGATTGCTTTCGAGGAGAGTAACCATGACGAAGACCGGATATTGAATGCAGTACTTGTTGTTAAGAGTCCTGGAATTCCAGAAACAGTGCCATTGGTAGTTGCCTTAAAAGAAAAAGGGGTTCCTGTAATAGCCGAAATAGAGTTTGCGGCCCAATATACAACGGCCAAGTTGATCTGCATTACAGGGTCTAATGGAAAGTCAACAACAACTATGTTGACCTACGAAATGCTGAAGCATGGTGGCCTTAATGTTGGTTTGGCAGGCAATATTGGAAAAAGTTTCGCCCTTCAAGTGGCACGGGAAAATTTTGACTGCTACGTGTTGGAAATATCCAGCTTCATGTTGGACGATATGTACCATTTTAGAGCAGATATTGCAGTAATACTTAATATCACGCCAGATCATTTGGATCGTTATGACCATAAAATGGAAAACTATGTAGATTCTAAATTCAGAATGATTCAAAATCAGACTGAAAAAGATTATTTTATATACTGTTTAGACGATCCCGAAACAATAAAAGGATTGGAGAGACATCACAGTAAAGGGACCTATTTACCTTTTACACAAGAACAGCTTGTTGAATTGGGGGCTTATTTAACCGCCAATAAAACAATGATTATTAACACACCAAATAACGATACATTCACTATGAGAGCTGAGGAATTGTCATTGCAGGGGAAGCATAATATTTATAATAGTATGGCTTCTGGATTGATTGCAAAAGTGCAGGAGTTGAGAAATCAATCCATGAAGGAAAGCATGGGATCGTATGTGAATATCCCACATCGTCTCGAACATGTTGCTTGTATCGGGGGAGTCAATTATATCAATGACTCTAAAGCGACTAATGTCAATTCAGTGTGGTACGCTTTGGAGAGCTTTTCAACACCAATCGTATTATTATTAGGGGGAGTAGATAAAGGAAATGATTATAGTATGCTGGCTGATTTAGTGAAAGACAAAGTACACGCTATTGTTTGTTTGGGCAAAGATACCGCAGCAATTCATAAGGCTTTTGAACAGGATGTTGAAATTATTGTCAACAGTACTTCCATGCACGATGCTGTTATCTTGTCTTCACATTTAGCCAAAAAGGGAGATACCGTATTATTGTCTCCGGCTTGTGCAAGCTTTGACTGGTTTAAAAACTATGAAGACCGTGGCGATAAATTTAAAGCAGCTGTAATGGAATTATAATAAACGGTATAACCAAAGGAAGAAGGATATGTTACAGAACATAATGTCTAAATTAAAAGGTGATCGATGGATATGGATCATTGTGATTATCTTGTCGGGATGGTCACTTTTGGCTGTATACAGTTCGGTCGGAACCCTAGCCTATAAAGAAGGTAAGGGGACAGAAATGTATCTGTTGAAACATTTTTCGATCATCGTCATTGGATTTGTTTTGATGTATCTCTCGCATAAGCTGGATTATCGTTATTATGCGGGTATTTCTAAAATCTTAATGGGGATCACAATACCTTTATTACTTTTTACTTTATTATTTGGAAGTAGTGTAAATCAGGCGAGTCGTTGGTTGACGATTCCGGGTATTGGGATGACTTTCCAGACATCCGATTTGGCCAAGTTGTCATTGATTGTTTTTCTTGCACGGATGCTGTCTCGCAAACAAGAGGAAATCAAAGATGTGAAGAAAGCCTTTCTTCCTATTATGGGATCAGTATGTGGTGTTTTCGTACTGATAGCATGGGCCAACATGTCGACTGCGATTATGCTATTTGGTGTTAGCGTACTGTTGTTGTTGATTGGCCGAATATCCTTTAAACAGATTGCAATTGTTTCTGCAGGTGTGGTTTTGTTGGGAATTATTGTTGTCTCCATCGGACCGAGACGAGCAACTTACTATAGTCGGGTAAAAACATTTTTGGGTGTAGAAAAGAAGGAAGAATCAGCTAGTCCGGTCTCATTTCAGGATGATAAAAACTATCAGGCCAATAACGCGAAGATTGCAATAGCGACGGGAGGACTCTTTGGTAAAGGTCCGGGGAATAGTGTTCAGCGCAACGTATTGCCACATCCGTATTCCGATTTTATCTATGCAATTATTATTGAGGAATATGGGACAGTCGGTGGCGTAATCCTGCTATTTCTGTACTTGGCTTTTATGTATCGATGTATCCGAATCGTCACGATGAGTCCCAAAGCTTTTGGGACATTCTTGGCCGCAGGCTTAGGTTTTAGTTTGACTATACAGGCGCTGGCAAATATGGCGGTAGCAGTAGGATTAGGACCTGTAACTGGGGTGCCGTTACCATTGGTAAGTATGGGTGGGACATCCATTTTGTTTACAAGTGTTGCCTTGGGAATTATCCTAAGTGTGAGCAGGAATATTGAAGAATTAAAAGGAAAAGAGCAGCTGGACGAAAAGCCGAAACCTAAAAAAGTGGTGATCGGTTCGATTCCAGCTTAAAAAATATATTGAGCATGGCAATTCGTGTAATTATAAGTGGGGGTGGTACCGGAGGACATATTTTTCCGGCGATTTCAATTGCAAATGCATTGAAGACGATGGATCCTGCAAATGAAATTTTATTTGTGGGCGCCAATGGTCGGATGGAAATGGATAAGGTGCCTGCTGCGGGTTATGCTATTGTTGGACTTGATATTCAAGGAATCAACAGAAAGCAGCTTTGGAAAAATATTCTATTGCCATTTAAATTAATGAAAAGCCTCAATAAGGCAAAAAAGGTAATCCGGGATTTCAAACCGGATGTTGCAGTAGGTGTTGGCGGTTTTGCTTCGGGACCATTATTGATGATGGCAAATAAATTGGGGATCCCGACAGTGGTACAAGAGCAGAACTCTTATGCTGGTGTCACAAATAAGAAAGTCGGTGCTAAAGCGGCAAAAATCTGTGTAGCCTACGAGGGTATGGAACAGTTTTTCCCAGCTGATAAAGTATTGTTGACAGGAAATCCCATCCGAAGAGAATCTGTTGCTATTGAAGGAAAAAGAGCTGCGGCATTGGAATTCTTTGGATTGGATCAACGCAAAAAAACAATCTTAGTGTTGGGCGGGAGTTTAGGCGCCAGAACATTGAATGAAAGTGTGGTTGCCTTTTTGGATTTGCTGTCCAAAGAGGATGTACAGGTGATTTGGCAATGCGGGAGCTTTTATATCGACAAACTTCGACTAGA
Source organism: Sphingobacterium sp. UBA7249 (assembly GCF_002472835.1). Taxonomy (NCBI): domain Bacteria; kingdom Pseudomonadati; phylum Bacteroidota; class Sphingobacteriia; order Sphingobacteriales; family Sphingobacteriaceae; genus Sphingobacterium; species Sphingobacterium sp. UBA7249. The sequence goes on from NZ_DKST01000030.1 coordinate 246,220, forward strand.
ACTCGAAAAAAAACTTCCTGCAAATGTGAAGATGATGGCATTTCTTCAAAAAATGGATTATGCCTATGCTGCTGCTGACGTAATTATTAGTCGGGCAGGAGCAGGTACCATTTCGGAACTCTGTGTTGTTGGGAAACCAGTTGTTCTGGTTCCTTCACCTAATGTTGCCGAAGACCACCAGACAAAAAATGCTATGGCTTTGGTTAACAAGAAAGCAGCACTGTTGGTGAAAGATATGGAAGCTACGCAGCAATTAATTCCAACGGCCTTGGATTTATTCAAGAATTTGGATCAAGTAGCGCAGTTGAGTGAAAACATAAAAAAACTTGCTAAGCTGGACGCGGACGTTCAGATTGCAGAACAAGTATATAAATTGGCAAATACGAAATAGATGATGAGTATGAATCTAGATGCAATAAAACAAGTTTACTTGATCGGAATAGGCGGAATCGGAATGAGTGGCCTTGCACGCTATTTTAAGCATTTGGGCTGTGAGGTGAATGGATATGACCGTACCGAGACTGAATTGACCAAAACTTTGGCCAAAGAAGGTATTTCGATCACATATCAGGATGAGGTGGGTTCTATTGATCCTATTTTCCATCAGCCAGCGGCTGCTACATTAGTCATATTTACACCTGCAATTCCTAAAGATTCCAAGATTAAAGCTTTTTTTGAATCTCAGGGGCACGTGTTATATAAAAGATCACAAGTACTGGGTATCATCAGTGAAAGCCGATTTACAATTGCGGTAGCAGGGACACATGGTAAAACAACTACGTCTACGATGGTCGCGCACCTATTGAAAGATTCTGGATATGATTGTTCCGCTTTTTTAGGTGGTATCAGTTCGAATTACGATACCAATGTGCTTTACGGAAACAATAATACGGTGGTGGTTGAAGCAGACGAATTCGATCGTTCATTTTTGACGCTCCATCCGAATATCGCGATCGTGACTTCTTCGGATGCGGATCATTTGGATATTTATGGGGATAGGAGCCATTTAATCGAATCGTTCCAGCTGTTTTTGGATAAGGTTGTTGAAGACGGTACGCGTATTATAAAAAAAGGATTGGAATTTAAAGGACAGATCAGCTATTCTGGTCACGAAGTGGCCGACGCTTATGCATCCAATGTCCATGTCAGGGAAGGTGAATTTTACTTTGATTATCAAGATGTCCATGGAAAAATTGAGGATATTCATTTGGGTATTCCGGGAATTCACAATGTTGAAAATGCCGTAGCTGCTATTACCGTGGCTCGTTTACTAGGTATTTCAGCGGAGGCAATTAAAAAAGCATTGACCACATTTAAGGGAGTAAAAAGACGATTTGAATACATTGTTCGTACACCGGAAGTGGTGTATATCGACGATTATGCACATCATCCTGAAGAATTACGCGCTTTTTTGACCTCAATGCGCAAATTATATCCAACAAAGAAGTTGAACGTCGTATTTCAACCACATTTGTTTACGAGGACCAGAGATTTTGTGGATGGATTCGCTGAAGTATTATCCATGGCAGATAATCTACTCTTGATGGAGATATATCCCGCGCGTGAACTTCCGATTGAAGGGGTGAGTTCAAGCTGGTTATTGGATAAAATTACAGCACAGCATAAACAGATCGTGACGGGCGAAGAAGTACTGGATTTTGCCCGGAATGAAATGCCGGACTTGATCGTAACTGTAGGCGCTGGAGATATAGATAAGTTGGTAAAACCGTTAAAAACGATTTTTGAGCATGCTTAGAAAATTACGTGACATACAATGGAATCGTGTACTTTATTTTACCCTATTTTTTATTGGGGTCATTGTAGTTGTTGTGATTATGACCATTGTGGGCAAACGTGATGAACAGCAGCTTTGTAAGGAAGTAAAGATTGTCATAGAGGGTACGGAAGCTTTTATAGATCAATCAGATATATCAAAACTGATAGCGCAAAACTATGGGAGTTTTGTGGGGAAGAAAATCAATGGCATTCCTTTTCAGCGTGTGGAAAAGATGTTGAAAAAATTACCTTACGTATCGGATGCAAGCATCCATGCTGATATGGATGGCACCATTAAGGTTAACATAGACCAGCGCGAGGCGGTCATGCGGGTTATCAACAAAAATGGACGAGAGTTTTATGTTGATCCCAAAGGCTTAAAGATACCAACGACCTTAAAATACATTCCGCATATCATGGTGGCTACCGGCAACATTTCCGAAGGATATAATGAGGCTTTGGATACGGTGTCAACCACATTGGTGAAAGATTTGGTGAAGGTGGTAGAATTTATAGGAAAAGATGAGCTATGGAGTAACCAGGTTGTGCAGATTTACGTGAATGCGGATCATGATATAGAGCTGGTTCCCCGCGTAGGAACGCAGCAATTAATTGTTGGATCAGCAGATTCGCTGGAACAAAAATTTGAATTATTAAAAACATTTTATACGCAGATTATGCCAAAAGTTGGAATTAACGCTTATGGTGTGGTGAATGTAAAATATGGAGGACAGATCATTTGTGAGAAGCGCGGAAATTGGAGTTTTGCCGATGATCAAACAAAAAAAATAGCAAATAATACATTATAGTAATACAGCAACAATACAGGAAATTATGAACTCAAAGGCAGCAGAAATTGAAAGAGAGAATCCAATTATCGTGGGACTCGATATTGGTACTACCAAAATTTGTGTTACGGTTGGGAGACGTAGCTCAGGGAACAAAATCGAATTATTAGGTGTGGGCAAAGCCGATTCTGCAGGAGTGAGCAGAGGGGTTGTAGCCAATATCCAAAAGACTGTGGGAAGTATTTTGGAGGCGGTGGAAATTGCCGAAGCACAGTCTAATGTCGATATTAAGGTTGTCAATGTGGGGATCGCCGGTCAACACATTAAGAGCATCCAACACCGTGGAATATTTACCAAAACAGATGGTGATGATGAGATCATTCGAAGAGATATCGAACGATTGATTTCGGATATGTATAAACTGGTACTGCCTCCAGGAGAAGAAATTATACATGTTTTACCTCAGGAATTTACGGTAGATAATGAACCGGGTATCCGCGAACCTATCGGCATGGCTGGACGTCGTATAGAAGCAAATTTCCATATTATTTCGGGAAGAGTTACCGATATCAAGAATATCAAAAAATGTATTGATAATTCCAATTTGGAAGTTGCTGAACTGATTCTTGAGCCTTTGGCATCTTCAGAAGCTGTATTGGATGAAGATGAAAAAAATGCTGGTGTTGTATTAGTTGATATTGGTGGTGGAACGACAGACGTCGCAATCTTTCATGAAGGAATTATTCGCCATACTGCTGTAATCCCATTAGGCGGTAATATTGTGACCGAAGATATTCGTCAAGGTTGTTCTGTATTGCGTTCGCAGGCAGAATTATTGAAGACACGATTTGGATCTGCTTTGGCTGATGAAAATAAAGAAAATGAAGTAATCTGTGTACCTGGCCTGAAAGGTCGGGAGCCAAAAGAAATCTCGGTGAAAAATTTGGCTTATATCATTCAAGCTCGGATGGAAGAGATTATTGAACATGTATATTACGAGATTAAGTCTTCCGGTTATGAAAATAAACTTATCGGTGGTATCGTTATCACTGGGGGTGGGGCTCAATTGAAACATTTGGTACAACTCGTTGAATATATAACTGGAATTGATTGTCGTGTCGGTTTTCCTAACGAGTATCTTTCCAAGAATGAAGTTTTACCGAAGCCACTATTTGAAGAATTGAAAAGCCCATTGTACGCGACAAGTATCGGCTTATTAATCAAGGGTATTCAATCCCATGAAGAAGAGGAAGATAGTCGTAGAGAAGCACATGCTCCAGCGAAAAAAGTGCAGGCGACCACGACGACAAAAGAGGTTTCGGAGCAACAGCAAAAGGAACAGGGACTACTATCTTGGTTCAAACGATTTATTAAGGATGGGAATGAGATTGATGACGCAAGTTTTTTAGATAAAAAGTAAGTTTTCCACAATGGTTGAAGTTTTCCACAATTTCACAAATGTGGAAAACTTTTGTTGAAATTATATTATTATTACATTACATATAGTGGGTTTGGTTCAATTTGATATCGTGTTCATTATAAGTTAAATAGGGATAAGTTATGTCAATACAGTTTGAAATGTTAAAAGAACAATCTTCAATAATTAAGGTTATTGGGGTTGGTGGTGGTGGCGGCAATGCCGTAAACCACATGTATAAACAAGGAATTAGTGGTGTAGATTTTATCGTGTGTAATACTGATGCGCAAGCATTAGAGTTAAGCCCGATCCCAAATAAAGTTCAATTGGGTATAAGTCTGACCGAAGGTATGGGTGCTGGAGCAGATCCTGATGTAGGTGAAAATTCCGCCATCGAAAGTATTGAAGATATCAAACGTATGTTGGGTACCAATACTAAGATGTTGTTTATTACTGCTGGTATGGGCGGTGGTACAGGTACCGGAGCAAGCCCTGTTTTGGCCAAGGCCGCTAAGGAATTGGGTATTCTTACTGTTGCGATCATTACTACACCATTTACATTTGAGGGTAAACGCCGTCGCTCACAGGCGGAGGAAGGTCTTTCAGAATTGCGCAAATATGTAGATTCTTATCTTGTTATTTCTAATGACCGTTTGCGCGAAATTTTTGGAAATTTAACGATGACGGCAGCTTTCGCAAAAGCAGACGATATATTAACAACTGCAGCAAAAGGTATTGCTGAAATTATTACGATCCCTGGTTATGTAAACGTCGATTTTAAAGATGTTCGCACAGTGATGAACGATAGTGGTGTTGCTATTATGGGGAATGCGATTGCGGAAGGTGAAGATCGTGCATTACGTGCAGTAGAAGGCGCTTTAGCTTCACCATTATTGAAAGACAATGAGATCGAAGGTGCTCGCTATATTTTGTTGAATATTACTTCTGGAACGAAAGAAGTCACCATGGATGAAGTAGCGATCATTACGGATTACATTCAGGAAAAAGCTGGTTTATCAGCTGATTTGATCTGGGGTAACTGTATCGATGAAAACTTTGAAGATGAGTTGTCAGTGACAATTATTGCGACTGGTTTTCAAACTTCAGAGGAACGTGATAAAGAGCGTGAAAATACGAAAGTGTCCATGCCCTTGACACCTGAACCGGTAAATTCTTTTGTTAAACCTGTTTCTCAGGTTGCGCCAAAAGAAGCAGCAGTTGCCAATAGTTTTGTCACTCCGGTTCAACGTGTGGATACACAGGCTCCTTCAACAAATACATCGACACCAAATAATTTGCAGTCTGACCTGTTTACTTCACCAAAAAATGCCGTACAGCAACAGGTTGCAATAGAAGAACCACAAGTAATACGTCATGATTTGGGTTTTGATGGCGCTTATGAAGAGGAAACTTCATTTGCTGAAAGTGATTTTCAATTGAAAACTTCCCCTTCTGTTTTTCAGTTTCAAATGCCGACGGTATTTGATTCATATTCAGCCCCATCTGCGTCAGACTATGATGACAAACCAACGTTCTCCTCGAGCACAACGAATGAGCAGGTTGAAGTACCTCAGGTAGAGGAAGAGCAGGTGTCATTTGAAGATCAATTGGTGCGTACGAAAGAACGTATCTTGCGATTGAAAGAATTAAGCATGAAATTGAAATCTTCAAACGGCCTCCATGAGCTGGAGAATGAACCTGCTTATAAAAGAAAGCAAATGTCCTTGGAGGATACACCACACTCTTCGCAATCACAGGTGTCTCGCTTTACCTTGTCTTTTGAAGATGGAAATACGGAGATTCGCCCCAATAACTCATTTTTACATGACAATGTCGATTAATTGAATTGATACAAAATACTAAAAAAGCCATCCGATCGATGGCTTTTTTAGTATCTTTAAATACCGATAGAATACAATTATATAAGCTATGACTACAAAATTAAATAACCCTGTATGGGTGATGAGTTCTGCCTTTGATAAATTGTCATTACCAGAATTGATTCAGACAACAAAAAAAATTGGCGCCGGTGGAATTGACCTTTGTGTTTTTAGAAAAGATGGCACACGTGAAGATCACACGGCTACACATTTGGATTATGAGGGATTTACACCTGAAAAAGCTAAAGAAACGCTTGAATTATTTAATCAGGCCGATCTAAAGCTTTCGCTCGGTGCCTTTGAAAATATGATCGGGGGGGATCCAGAGCAACGTGTCAAAAATCAGAACCATTTATTGAAACTGATTCGGATAGCCCACTTGTTGGGAGGTGATGAAAATAATGTTAAAGTCGGTACTTTTGTCGGTTATAATCACGACCTGGGGAATCAGCTAGATGGATTTCAAAAAAATCTAGAAGAATATAAACGTGTATTTGAACCGATTGTTAATTATGCTGAAAGCCTTGGGGTAACAATTTTATATGAAAATTGCCCGATGGAAGGCTGGCGTTCTTCACGTTATAGCTCTACCTATAATAACTTACCTGCTGTTTTGGCTGCACGAAAATTGATGTATGCCCTGGTGCCTAGTAAGGCGCACGGCGAAATTTACGATCCTTCACATGATGTTTGGCAAAACACAAACCCAATTGATGTTATTCGCAATACCGATATGAGTCGATTACAGCGTATACATGTGAAGACCACGCGCAATCTACAGACGACGGCTCGCGTAGATTGGGGTGGGATGTACCCGATGCAACATGTAGGTGCTGAACTAGCAAAAAAGGCCAATGTAAGCATTCCCGATCATGATTGGGATAGACATCATTATGAAGCCATGTTGCCTGGATTCGGTGGATCTGATAGTATGGACTGGCGAGGCTTTGTGGACCTGTTACAGGAACGCGGTTTCAAAGGGCCTTTTGAAATTGAAAATGAGGCTAAAAATTCGAAAGATACAGGTGATTTCTCCGCAACTGTACAAGGATTTACTACCTGTCTTAACTTTTTGGCTCCTATGTTATGGGATCTGGAAGCTGAAGTAGGTTATGCTTTTAAAAAATCAGAACCCTTAAAAGACCTTAATATAAAAGATGTTCCAGTTATTACAATGGATGATCTGATCTAGAAAAATACGCTCCAGCAATATTTTAATTGCTGGAGTGTATTCTGAAAAGTTCAATTAGTTCCGGAATATTGGAAACATTTAATTTCTCGAATATCCTACTTTTATAGGTGCTTACCGTTGATGGGCTTAGCTCCAGTAGACCGGACACCTCGATGATTCCCAGTCCTTTAATAAGCTGTTTTGCTACATCTACCTCCCTATTTGAAAGCCGAGCCAAGGGATTTAACTTGGTTAGTTCCGATTTACTCTGCGTCAGTTTTTGAACATAGAGGTCTTGCACATTGCTCGACATATATTTGCCTCTTTCTTGGATAGCTAATATAGCGTGGCTCAATTCGGCCATAGCGGTATTTTTATTAAGATAACCAACTGCTCCTGCTTCTATATAACGTAACGCATATAACGATTCATCATAAGATGAAAAAATTAAAATTTTAATGGCAGGCTGAATTTGTAAGATTTCTTCAACAACACGAATATTATTTCCTCCAGGCATATTGATGTCCAGTAATAATAAATCAAATTCTTCAAGTTTTATCTTTTCCAGTACCTCATCGAAATTTTCGGCTTGAAATATTTCTGCTTTCTTAAGAGTTTCCTTAATAATAACGGAAGCTCCCAGTCGTACAATGCCGTGGTCGTCTGCAATAAGAATCTTCTTCATAGATACATTATCTTATTCCGGGTTTTAAATTATCATATGAAATTTAACGTACTATCAATATACAATATATCTTGATATTTAGCCCTAGTTAACGAGCAAATATAGCAAATTAAGTTTAATAAAAACTTGAGCTTATTGTTTTAGGGCTAATTTTAAAAATAGGATTTAAGTGAGAAAATTTGGATGAATAAATGACCTGTTATAAAAAATTGGTATATTTTAATTAGATTTATATGACAATTACTAGATTTGGTGAAATTAAAAATTAAATGATTTAAATATGGGATTTTTAAAAGAGTTTAAAGAGTTCGCAATGCGCGGTAGCGTTGTTGATTTGGCTGTCGGTGTTGTCATCGGTGGGGCATTTGGTAAAATCGTAACGTCGTTAGTCGACGATATTATCATGCCTCCCATAGGGTATTTAACTGGTGGAGTGGACTTTTCATCGAAGAAGATTATACTCAAGGCTGCTGATGAGGCCACCAAACAGGCTGAAGTTTCCCTTAACTACGGGAATTTTATCAATGTGGTGATTCAGTTTTTGATTGTTGCATTTTGTATTTTCTGTGTTATTAAAGCGCTAAACTCTTTAAAACGTAAAGAAGAAGCTGCTCCAGCTGCCCCCGCTGCCCCAACTAAAGAAGAAGCATTGTTGACTGAGATCAGAGATATTTTGAAAACTAAATAAGTTCAATTTTTATTTGATATGAGCGCATTACAGAGCAGGCTTACTGCTCTGTAATTTATTTTTAAGATTTAATAGATCTGTTTTTTAGACTGGCAATGAATAAATTAGCGTAGGCTTTTTACTTAATGTCTAAATGTTCTTAATATTGTTTGTTTTTGTCTAAAATAAACTTTACTTTTGCATTCCTCTTGGGGAGTTTTGTATTAATTGAAGTAAGAACAAATTAGCATAATAGCGTCATGAAAAGAACATTTCAGCCATCGCAAAGAAAAAGAAGAAACAAACACGGTTTTAGAGAGCGCATGAGCTCTGCAAACGGTAGAAGAGTATTAGCTTCACGTAGAGCTAAAGGTAGAAAACGTCTTACAGTGTCTGACGAATACCGTCACAAAGGTTAATCTTTGACAAAGATCGGTGGCCGCTTATAAGAGCTTTTTCTAATAAGATCAAGTCATCGTATGAGAAATACATTTACAAAAGAAGAACGGTTATGTGCGAGGAAGCGTATTGATACGCTTTTTAAAAGCGGTTCTTCTTTTGTTTTGTACCCTTTTAGAATTGTTTTTGTTCTTGAGAAAAACAGTGAGACTGAAATTCTTCCCCCCTGTCAGTCTATTATATCAGTTTCCAAACGTCGGTTCAAAAAAGCAGTAGATCGCAATACAATTAAACGTATGATGCGTGAAAGCTATCGTCTTCAAAAATCGAATGATTTGATTCCTTTTTTGTTGAAACATAATGTAACTTTGTATTTAGCTATTCAATACGTGGGAAAGCAGATCTTAACATATGATGTGTTTCATGCCGCGATGAATAAAATGCTGAAAAAATTACAGGATGAATGTGCTGGTACTTATTTGGAAAAAAGGAATTAAACCTTTCTTTAGTTTTATTTTCTTAGCTATTATTCGTTTCTATCAACTATTTATTTCACCCTCCCTCGGTGCTAATTGTAGATATACACCGACTTGTTCGCAATATGGCAAGGAAGCTATCTTAAAATATGGACCTTTTAAGGGTGGCTGGATGGCTTTGAAGCGAATAGCCCGTTGTAATCCATGGGGTGGCCATGGCCACGATCCTGTACCTTGATTTCAATAAAACGATGAATAACTTAATTTTACAAATTGATACCTCAACTACCGTATGTTCGGTTGCGTTAAGTGAAGATGGAGAGACCTTAGCTGTGATTGATCTGGACGAACCTAATGCACATGCTGCCAAACTGACCGTTTTAATAGAACAGATTTTGCGTCAGGCAGATCGTTCGGTAAAACAGCTGGCTGCTATAGCAGTGAGCATGGGCCCCGGTTCTTATACTGGACTGCGTATTGGCGTGTCTACCGCAAAAGGTCTTTGTTATGGCTTAGATGTACCTCTGATTGCAATAAATACACTGGAAGCTTTATTTTTTGGGTACAAGGGACAGTTTGGGTTACAGGAGCACGAAGCCTTTATTCCTATGTTGGATGCACGTCGTATGGAAGTTTATTCTGCGGTTTACAACCATCATAGTGAACTTGTAAAATCTACAGCAGCAGAAATTATAGCCGCCAATTATTACGATGAACTGTTGGCCGTTTACAGCCGCGTTCATCTCTTTGGATCAGGGGCTGATAAATTTGAGGCATTGTTTGCAGGTAACGATCGTGTGAATGTACAGCTTAGATTTAGGGCTTCAGCGGCATTTTTATCTAAATTGGCATTTAAAAAATTTCAAAATAAAGCGTTCGAAGATATTGCCTACTTTGAGCCTTTCTATCTGAAAGACTTTGTGGTCATGACAAAGAAAAAGGTTGGCTCATAACCAACCTTTTCTTTTGAACCAAAGATAAATCGCTAGTGAAATTGCAATCATGATCGCAATCGCTATGGGGTAGCCATAATACCACTCCAGCTCTGGCATATTTTTAAAATTCATCCCATATACTCCAGCTACAAATGTAATTGGCATGAAAAAAACAGAGAATATCGTCAAAATACGCATGATTTCATTGGTGTGGTTCGAGGATATGTTAAAGAATACGTTTAGTAATTGTGCTACGTTTTCAGATAAGTTTTCATATAGCGTGGATGTACGTATTTGAAGGTCTTTTAAATCCCGGGTGTAAACATCTTTCTTCGAAGAGGAATGAAAATGCTCGATAACCTCTTTATATAGAAAAATAACCTTTCTGGCGACATCTATCTGTCGTTTGATAAAATATAGGTTTTTCAGGACAGGCTGTTGTTTCATGCGTTTCAGAAAGATCAGTTCTTCATAGAAATCGATGCGTGTGGATAATTGTTCCAAAGTCTTGCTAAAAGTGAAAACCGCAGCTGTTGTAATAAATACAGATAGTTTTCGGCTATTTTTTGTCTTTACGCTCGTAAATTCAATATTTTTGAGTTTCTCCAGAAATTCGATACGGCGCTTATGGACGGTAATGACAAAATCACTGCCATAAAAGATGGTTAGACGATCCGTTACTTCTCCTATACTATCCGAATTCTCTTTAAAATTGTCGGACATGACCCGGAGAATAATAAAGGTATAATTTTCAAATTCCTCTATTTTAGGAAGGTGTTCCGGTTCTTTGGAATCTTTAATGGAGGCTTCATTTAGATTGTATCTTTCCTTGATGAATGTGAAGTCCTCCGAGGTAGGTTCAAAGATATCAATCCATTCGTAGTTTGCGATTTCCTTTTCAACAATCGTTTTGATCATAAATCTAATTTTACAATACAAGATACTAAACAATTTTGTTAGCTGCCAATAGCTGCGGACAGGTATTGGCCGATATTACATTGCTTAACTGAGATCTGGAGACCTAAAAATAAAAAAGCCATCAAATTACAATGATGGCTTCCTTAAATTTTTTAGATTTCTTACTTGCTCGAAGATTTGTATTCTTCATTTAACTGTTTGATAACTTCGTTGGTGATTTCCAGTGAAGGATCAGCATACAATACCGTAGGATTGGATTTAGAATAAGTCAGTACAAGTTTATAACCGTTATCTGAAGCATGTTTTTTCAAAAACTCAGTGATTTTATTGTACACGTTGTTGAATTCTTCTGATTCATCTTTGGCTAGGGATGAAGAGGCCGTTTGGTCTAATCGGGCTAGTTCATCTTGTTTGCGAGCCAATTTTTGTTCGGTAGCTTGTCTGTCTGCCGCAGACATTGTAGCAGCATTTTTTTGATATTCGGCAACCTCACGTTGAAATGCAGCGCTTTTTGCTTGAAGATCAGCCTGTGCCTTTTTTACCTTATTTTCAAGTTTTGACTTAATGTCTTTAAAGTATTGATATTTTTCAGAAAGAGAATCTGAATTCAAATAGACGATTTTATCCTTACTACTTCCTTGACTCTCTTTGCTTACAGCGTTTGAATCATTTTTCGACGGCTCATTTTGTGTTTTAGCTCCTTGGTTACATGAGACGATCGTCCCAGTCAATAAAAGGCCCAAGGAAACTTTCGATACAATTGAAAATATAGTGTTCATTTTTTTATTATTTGCAAATTAATACTAAAACAAACCTAACATAAAAAAATCGAAAATCTAATTTTTAATCCTAAAAAAGTAAAATTATTGAGCATTTGATTGTTTCAGATTATCGGTGTAATACTTCGATACAGACTTGATAAATCGGGCAAAATTTCGTATTTTTGAATATTACATTTAACAGTTTTTCAATGAGCGAAGAAAAGAAAAATGCATCCACCTACTCGGCCGATAATATTCAGGTATTAGAGGGTTTAGAGGCGGTTCGTAAGCGTCCATCCATGTATATTGGTGATACCGGTGTAAAAGGATTACACCATTTGGTATACGAGGTTGTAGACAATTCAATCGACGAAGCTGTAGCAGGGTACTGTACAGATATCTTTGTTACTATCCATAAAGACAATTCAATTTCTGTTCGAGATAATGGTCGTGGTATCCCTACCGGAATCAATAAAAAAGAGAATAAATCAGCGTTGGAACTCGTGATGACGGTATTACATGCTGGTGGTAAGTTTGATAAAGATACCTACAAGGTGTCTGGTGGTCTACATGGTGTGGGTGTATCTTGTGTGAATGCTTTGTCTACACTTTTGAAAGCTGAAGTACACCGTGATGGAAAGATATACCAACAGGAGTATCAAATTGGTAAACCTTTATATGATGTAAAAGAAGTTGGGGTCTCGGATAAGACCGGTACAATTGTAACATTCCATCCCGATGCGACGATATTTACGCAGACTACGGTATATAATTATGATACTTTGGCGAATCGGCTTCGTGAACTTGCCTTTTTAAATAAAGGGGTGAGTTTGACATTGAATGATGAACGTGAAACCAATGAAGACGGTTCGGAAAAGAGAGAGACTTTTCATTCTGAAGGTGGTTTAAGGGAATTTGTCAAATTTTTAGATGGTACACGTCAGGCATTAATTCCTGAACCGATCTATGTTGAAGGAATTAAACAAGGTATTCCTGTGGAGTTGGCCTTGCAATATAACGATACTTATTCTGAGAACGTTCATTCTTATGTGAATAATATCAACACAATAGAAGGCGGTGCACATGTGGCAGGTTTCCGCAGAGGTTTGACACGTACCTTGAAAGCTTACGCGGATAAATCAGGTTTACTTAAAAATTTGAAAGTCGAGATTACAGGTGATGACTTCCGTGAAGGATTGACTGCTGTCATTTCGGTGAAGGTTGCTGAACCTCAATTTGAAGGACAGACAAAAACCAAGTTAGGTAATTCCGAGGTTATGGGAGCTGTGGATGTCGCTGTTGGTGAGATTTTAGGTGTTTACCTCGAAGAAAACCCACGCGAAGCGAAGGCAATTGTGCAAAAGGTCGTCATTGCTGCTCAAGCGCGGGCAGCAGCGCGTAAAGCACGGGATCTGGTACAACGTAAAACGGTAATGGGTGGTTCTGGTCTTCCAGGAAAATTAGCCGATTGTCAGGATAACGATCCAACAAAATGTGAAATTTATTTTGTTGAGGGGGATTCTGCGGGTGGTACAGCGAAGTCTGGCCGTGACCGGAAACATCAGGCTATTATGCCACTAAGAGGTAAGATCCTGAATGTTGAAAAGGCCATGGAACATAAGATCTATGAAAATGAGGAGATCAAAAATATGTTCACAGCTTTAGGAGTAAGCGTTGGTACACCTGAGGATGCTAAAGCGCTCAATATAGAGAAATTGCGTTACCACCGTATCATCATCATGACCGATGCCGATGTGGATGGTTCACACATTACAACATTGATCCTGACGTTCTATTTCAGATACATGAAAGAATTGATAGAAAGAGGTTATGTGTATATCGCTACTCCACCTTTATACCTCGTGAAAAAAGGTAAAGAACACGAATATGCGTGGAATGAAGATCAACGTATCAACGCGATACAACGCTTGAAAGGAACAGGTAAAGAAGATAGTGTACATGTACAGCGTTATAAAGGTCTTGGTGAGATGAATGCGGAGCAACTCTGGGATACAACAATGAATCCTGAAACCCGTACTTTACGTCAGGTAACGATTGAAAATGCAGCAGAATGTGACCGTATTTTCTCGATGTTAATGGGCGATGAAGTGGCTCCACGCCGTGAGTTTATTGAGAAGAACGCACGTTACGCAAAAATTGATATCTAATAACAGTTTTACAACGAATAAAAAAAGGTCTGATGAANNTTCATCAGACCTTTTTTTATTTCAATTATATTTTATAACTTCATATTGATGAATCATTTATCTGCCGGGATAAATGATTCATCAGCCAACATCTAGCCAATATTAAATAAAACCTATTATGAAATATTGCAGCAAAATTTTGCTCTTTATAGGTTATTTTATTGGAATAACTTGTATGGCGCAGACAAATGAAAAAATCAATCTCGAAGAACTATTCGAAAGCTTATCAGAAGAACTACCTGAAGATACTGATTTAAGTGAATTAAGCGAAAAGTGGGCCTATTATCTAAAACATCCAATTGATCTGAATAAGACCGATGGAACAGAATTAGCCGAATTACAGTTTGTAGACCCCTTGTTATTACAACGTCTGATTGAACATCGTCAAGTTTCCGGCGACTTTATTAACGTGTTAGAGATCCAGTCTATTGATGGCTTTGATCCGAGGATCGTAAACTTATTGGTGCCTTTCGTTAAAGTTGGAGAAAACAGTCCATTTACGGGGAGTAAATTCAAAGATTTCTCACATGAATTTATGTTGCGTTACGGGCGGACATTGGAGAAAACAAAAGGCTACCAAATTTTAGATACCACAAGGTCTCGGTATCTAGGGGATCCCAACAGATATGCTATACGATATCGGGCAAATCTAAAAGATAAGATTCGCTTGGCAATTAATATGGAGAAAGACGCGGGTGAGCCATTTTTTAAAGATAAGCAAAAGTTGGGATTTGATTTTTATGGAATAAGTCTATCCGTTAAAGCGATTGGTCCGGTCCGGAATCTTGTTGTTGGAGATTATGCGTTGCAGTTTGGTCAGGGCCTCAGCATGTGGAATGGCTTGAGCTTTGGAAAGGGCGGACTGGTACAGAATACCGCCCGGCATGGGGTAGGAATAAAACAATACAGTTCATTAAATGAGGTGGACTTTATGCGTGGAATAACTGGAACATTGCGGTTGAGGCGGTTTGAGGTTACGCCTTATTTTTCATATCGTGCCATCGATGCTAATGTCGATGATAACATCGAACCACGGGTAATTAAGACGATTGCGAAAACAGGACTACACCGAACACCGACCGAACAGCATTATCGAAATGCTGCTCATCAAATGACTTATGGACTGAATGTTTTATGGAGGTATAATCGTTTCAAAGCAGGGATTAATTTCAATCAATCCCAATTGGATGTCATTAAGCTCAGGGGGACAGCTAATAGACAGCAGTATGATTTCGAAGGTGATGTACTGAGAAATATCAGTCTGTATACGAATTATACCATTCGAAATATTCATTTATTTGGAGAATATGCCAGTAGTTTAGATGGTGGTACGGCGCTGTTAGTGGGTGCAATCGTGAGTTTACATCCACGTTTATCCACCGTAGTCCTCGTTCGGGATTACAAGAAAAACTACCACACTTTTTATGGACAGGGTTTTGGTGAATCGAGCAGCACATCTAATGAAGAGGGTGTTTACGCCGGACTTACGTACCAGCTGGCAAGAAAATTAGTTTGGTCCAATTATGTCGATGTTTTCCGGTTCCCAGAGGCAAAATATCAGGCAGATACTGGTTCAGTAGGAGCAGACTTTTTTAGTCAGCTCAGTTATATATGGTACAAAAAGGGACAACTTACATTAAGGTACCGAAATCGGTTAAAACAGGTGAATTATGTTGGTGAAGGACAGACCGAATCAGGCTTGGTGAACAGCGCAAAACAACAGCTACGGATAGAATTTCAATATAAACTGAATAGAATCTGGACAATTCGGTATCGGGCGGAAGCTAATTTATTGCAGAAAGAATATGAAAATGACAATAAAGGATATATGTTCTATCAGGACATTTTCTGGAAACCTGAAGTTGGAAAAATACAACTGAATTCGCGAATTGCTTATTTTCAGACGGATACTTACGATAATCGGATCTATGCCTACGAGAATGATGTACTATATGCGTCGGGATTTGGTATGTACGCCTCTAGCGGTTGGCGTACGTATTTGAATTTGAGATATAGAATAAACCATAATCTCGATATATGGACAAAATATGGAATTTATTATTATCCCGGTAAAGAGACAATTGGGACGGGCCTGGATGAGATCAAGGGCAACCGAAAGTCCGAAATTAAGATACAATTAAGATGGCAATTATGATGGAATTGGGCTTTTATCAAAAACTAGAACGGATTCCACTTCTTAAGATTGCTGCTATTTATGTTATTGGACTCTTTATCGCGCCGATGTTGAAGGTTTCGTTTGTCTTGTTTCAATACCTGCAAAATGGTTTGTTTATCGTACTGGGTATAACACTTGGTTGCTATCTGTTTAAAGGGACATTATTTAAGTATGGCTATCTTATCGGATATTATATACTTATCTTGTTATTTGCCGTCTGGCAATTTTGGCGTAATGAACCACTTTATGTGCAAAATCATTTTTCGCATTTTCAGTTAGATAGTTATGTTGTGGATATTATTGAGGAGCCTAAAGGTAAATCCGGTACTACGCGATTCTCAGCTGAGGTGATAGGCGGTTATATTCAGGACAGTTTTGTTGTAACAACCGGTAAGGTGATGGTTTCAATGAAATCCGCGGGGGAAAATCAACTACAATATGCTGACCAGATCTGGCTAAAAAGTAATATTGTGACAGTTCCCCCTCCGTTTAATCCCCTCGAATTTGATTATCGCGAATATTTGAGAAAATCTGATATTCATCATCAGATTTTCCTGAACAGAGATGATTATAAAATAATTGCAAAAGGAAGTCCGGGACCTGCAAATCTTACAGGTATTGCGTTGCGGACAAGGCAATATTTTCTAAAAAAGCTACGCCGTTATTTTAAGGAAGAGGAATACTTTTCGATTGCGGCTGCTTTGTTATATGGTTTTCGGAGTGACATTGATGATGAGAACATAAAAGCATTTACAAATACTGGGACAATTCATGTGCTGAGTGTTTCGGGGATGCATGTTGCCGTACTGTTTGGTTTTTTATCGCTAGTTTTTAGATTTTTCCCCTGGCGTCCGATGTTGAGCTGGCTGCCTTTTGTTCTCACATTTTCCATTATTTGGATATACGCTTTTATTGCTGGTCTGGATCCTCCCATTGCCCGTGCTGCTATTATGATTAGTTTTGTTTTATGTGCACAACACTTTAAGCGAAATAGCTCAACCTTAAATGCGCTAGTTGCTGCCGCAACCGTTATTCTGCTCTTTTCTCCCAAAGCTATAGCCGATGTGGGATTCCAGCTCTCTTTTTTGGCGGTTTTGGGCATGGTATTATTTTTACCAGTCTTTGAAAAAAATATTGTTGTGAAAAATCCTCTGCTTCGGTTTGTGAGGGATACCGTTGGTATTTCCATAGCGGCACAGGTTTTAACGACACCGCTTACACTCTATTATTTTGGGCAGTTTCCGACCTATTTTTTATTGGCTAATCTACTTGTTGATCTCCCTTCGACCATAACGATGTATTTAGGTTTTTTAATGACGATCAACCCGATCGATTGGTTAAATGAGCTCTTGGGATACCTATTGGAGAATTTAATCGGATGTATACTCTATTGCCTGAAATCCATCGACCGTTTGGCATTTTCAACAATTAAAATCAATATCATTGACAATATACTTCTCTTTCTCTCTTATGCTGCCATTTTTTGTTTTTTATATGGCTATCAATGGAAGGATAAAAAGTATAACTATCTTGGTCTACTCTGTACGCTAGGGATCATGATCATAGCGATAAATCAGCAGTATATAGATAAAAATACCGAGCGATTTCGAATATATAACACCAAAAACGAATTAACAATTGCTTATTTTAAAAATAAGAAAGCGGTTATCTATAGCACGTTTGACTCTTTAAATCATAAAGCTCTGCAATATGCTTGCGGCCGGGAGATTCAAGTATTGGCTTCCGAAGACAATGTACAATTTATTCCATTAAAGGGTAAAAGTAGAAGGAATAATTATTTAATAGCGTTGCCGATTGGAAAGATAATTGTTATGGAGCATTTCAAGGATGCATTGCCAGCCGCAGATCTGCTGGTAATTAGAAAGAATGCTATTCAAAAACTATCCGTTACGTTGAATGGGATTTCGCCCAGAGAGGTTATCCTTGATGGTTCCAATTCCTTGAGGAAGTCATTGCAGGCGCAGGCCATATTGGATAGTTTGAAGATAAAGAGTTATATCATAAAAGATAATTTTGCGTATGTTTGGGATAAGGAGAGCTTATGACTTTAGATAGCCTATCAATCTTAAGACAATATTGGGGTTTTGAATCGTTTCGGCCCTTGCAGGAAGAAATTATTCAGTCGGTTATTTCTGGTAAAGACACACTCGCTTTACTACCAACAGGGGGCGGGAAATCCATATGTTTTCAGGTGCCGGCATTGATGATGGAGGGAATCTGTATCGTGGTGACCCCGTTGATTGCCCTTATGAAAGATCAGGTAGAGCACTTGAAAAAAAATGGTATCCAAGCAGTTGCCATTTACTCGGGAATGAAAAAAAGGGAGGTGGATATTACCTTGGACAATTGTGTCTATGGAAAAATAAAATTCCTTTATCTATCCCCCGAGCGGTTGTATAGTGACCTTGTCCGGGAGCGGATCCGATTTATGAATGTCAATTTATTCGCGATAGATGAGGCACATTGTATTTCTCAATGGGGTTATGATTTTAGACCGCCATACCTGGAGTTGGCAAAACTGAAAGAGCTCCATCCCAAAATTCCATTTTTAGCATTGACAGCAACTGCTACGGAACGCGTTATAACCGATATACAGAAGAAGCTAAATTTTCCGGAACAAAATATATTTGTCAAAAGTTTCCTTCGGGACAATTTAGCTTATATGGCTATCGAGGAAGAGGATAAAATGGGGCGGATGGTGCGTATTATTCATAAATTAGGTGGGTCAGGTATCGTATATGTTCGAAATCGAAGAGAGACGCAGGAAATAGCCCGTATTTTAATCAACAATGGAATAGCGTCAGACTATTATCACGCTGGACTTTCAGGGCAGGAGCGTGATCAAAAGCAGGATGCATGGATGACGAATGCTGTTCGTGTTATCGTCGCTACAAATGCATTTGGAATGGGGATCGACAAGCCCGATGTTCGTTTTGTCATCCATCTAGATCTGCCCGATTCGCTGGAAGCTTACTACCAGGAAGCCGGTAGGGCGGGGCGGGACGGTAAAAAAGCATACCCAGTTATTCTTTACCAAAAGAATGATGAAAAAAAGCTCCTTGATACCTTGAGTGCTAGTTTTCCCGATGTTCCCTTCATTCAGCAGACTTATCACTATTTATGTAATCATTTTCAAGTGCCTTATGGAGCGGGTGAGGGCCTTACGCTGGATTTTGATGTGGTTACATTTGCCAAGAAATATCAATTGCCATTGATCCCTGTGATGAATGCACTGAAATTTTTAGAGCGCGACGGATGGTTAACCTTGTCTGAAGCTGTAACAATACCCTCACGTTTCAAATTTGAAATTGATAGCACCGAATTGTATAAAGTTCAGGTGCAATATGTAAAATATGATAAATTGATTAAAGCGATTTTACGTGTGTATGGTGGCGTTTTTGAAAATTATATCCTGATTAATGAATATGAATTTGCGAATAAGCTTGGGGTCCCTTATGGCCGTGTGGTGGAACTTTTAAAATCACTCGAAGCATTGGAAATTGCAAGTTACCTCCCTTCTACGGATGCACCGCAGCTAACGTTTTTACAAAATCGTGTTGATTATAAACATCTGCATATTGACCATATCTTTATTCGGGATCGTCATCAGGTAAAGGAGGAGCAGGTTAATGGGATGATCAATTATATAGAGAAAGCGCACTGCCGCAGCCAGTCGTTGTTGCTTTATTTTGGAGAAAAGAATGCGGGCTTCTGCCAGGTATGTGATTTATGTTTAATACGTATACACAAAGAAGGACAACGAAACCAAATCAAAGCGGAGATAAAAACCAGCTTATTGGCTGCACCAAAGGGGTTGCATGATCTGGTTGGAAGTTTAACCCTCGGTAGCGAAAAAAAAAGAATAGAGATCATCCGTGACCTGTTAGATGCAGAAGTAATTCGACTGGAGGACAATCTCTATTCCTGGAATACCTTATTTTGATTATTTCTCGATCGGAAGATTGAGTTCTTCTTTGCCCCATTCAGACCATGAACCATCGTAAACCCGGATAGTTGTGTGCCCTGAAATATAAGCTGCGAAGGCAAGTATGGAGGCCGTTACGCCCGAGCCACAGGAGAATATATATTCATCTCCTGTCGCTTTAGACTGATCAAAGTGCTGCTTGAGCTCGTCAATTTCTTTATAGTAAATGTCCGAAAGCAATTCTTCGAAGGGTAGGTTTTTAGAGTGTGGGATATGTCCGCCATTGAGACCTTTTCGCGGTTCTGCGACTAATCCAATGAATCTTCCCTTGCTTCTGGCATCGAAAATAGTTGTCTCAGGCGATTTATAGTGTGCTAAAATATATTCCTTATCAGCAAAGAGGTTTTCCTGAAAACGAGCTTTAAAATTTCCAGTCTGGTGATTTTCTTTATAATTTTCTGAGATTTCATACTTGTTTTTTTTCCAAGCTGGAACTCCGCCATTTAAAATATAGACCTGATCAAACCCCATGACCTTAAACATCCACCAGGCACGTGGACTGGAATAAACACCCCATCTATCATATAAAACCACTGTACTGTTTTGATTAATACCCAATGCTTGAACTTCTTTTTCAAAGACCTGCTCAGTTACCAGTGTGTGCGGCAATTTAGATGAGTGGTCGGAAAATTTTCCTTCGATATCAAAAAACAATGAGTTTGGAAGTAATGCTAATTTTGCATCTTTTAGGGATTGACCGACCTTATCGATGGTACAGTCTAGTAGGATCACATTTTCATCTCTTGTCAATGTGTCCTGAAGTTCGGATGGGCTTATTAAGGCTGATTTGAATGACATAACAATTATTCTTATGTATACAAAATTACAAAGCAAACCTATAAAAACAAAGAGGCTGTTCTTTTGGAACAGCCTCTTTTTATGGATTTAAAACGCTAATTACTTAGCGTTTTTGTCATTTTCCATTTGCTCTTTCAATTGAGCTAATACGTCTAAGTCGCCTAAAGTAGATTTTTCAACAGAATCTTTTACTTTTTTAACAGCTGAAGATTCAGCTTTAGCGTCTTTTTTACGGTTGTTAGACTCTTCTTTGCGAGCTTCTTCTTTCTCTTCTTCCCAGATACGAGAGTGAGAAATTACCAAACGTTTGTTCTCTTTGTTGAACTCGATGATTTTGAATGAAGTTACTTCATCAACTTTCAATGAAGAACCGTCTTCTTTAACAGAGTGTTTAGAAGGACAGAAACCTTCAACACCATATTGTAAAGCTACGATATCACCTTTGTCACCAACTTTGATCACAGTACCTTCGTGGATAGAACCTTCAGTGAAGATTGTCTCGAAAGTATCCCAAGGATTTTCTTCCAATTGTTTGTGACCTAAAGATAACTTACGGTTTTCTTCGTCTAATTCTAGAACAACAACATCTAAAGTTTCACCTACTTTAGTGAATTCGTTAGGGTGGTTGATTTTTTTAGACCAAGACAAATCTGAGATGTGGATCAAACCATCGATACCTTCTTCTAACTCAACAAACACACCGAAGTTAGTCATGTTTTTAACAACAGCTGTTTGTTTAGAACCTACTGGATAACGATCAGTGATGTTTTTCCAAGGATCTGGAGTCAATTGTTTGATACCTAAACTCATTTTACGCTCATCACGATCTAAAGTTAAGATTTGAGCTTCGATCTCATCTCCAACTTTCAAGAACTCTTGTGGAGAACGTAAGTTTTGAGACCAAGACATTTCAGAAACGTGGATTAAACCTTCAACACCTGGGATGATTTCTAAGAAAGCACCGTAATCAGCAACTGTTACGATTTTACCTTTCACTTTAGAACCAACTTCTAATGCTGTATCTAAAGATTCCCAAGGATGCTCAGATAATTGTTTCAAGCCTAAAGCGATACGTTTTTTCTCATCATCAAAATCCAATACAACAACGTTGATTGTTTGATCTAAAGATAAAACTTCTTTTGGATGTTCGATACGACCCCAAGAGATGTCTGTAATATGCAACAAACCATCAACACCACCTAAGTCGATGAATACACCGAAGTCAGTGATATTTTTAACAGTTCCTTCTAATACTTGACCTTTTTCTAATTTAGCAACGATCTCAGATTTTTGGTTTTCTAAGTCGTTTTCAATTAATACTTTGTGCGATACGACAACGTTTTTGAATTCGTGGTTGATTTTAACAACTTTGAATTCCATAGTTTTACCTACATATATATCGTAGTCACGGATAGGCTTGATATCGATTTGAGATCCAGGTAAGAATGCTTCAACACCTTTGATGTCAACGATAAGACCACCTTTAGTACGGCTCTTAACGAAACCAGTAATGATTGCATCATTTTCCAATGCCTCATTGATAGCTTCCCAAGATTTTTGAGTTTTAGCACGTTTACGAGAAAGTACTAATTGACCGTTAGCATCTTCTTGAGATTCTACGAATACGTCAACTTTGTCACCAATTTTTAATTCTGGTAAGTCACGGAATTCGGATAAAGAAACTAAACCGTCAGATTTGAAACCAACATTTAAGACAACGTCTTTGTTGTTGATAGAAACTACAGTACCTTCGATAATTTCACCTTGGTTAACTTGGTTAAAAGTATCTGCGTATTGTGCTTCAAGTTTAGCGCGTTCAGCTTCGCTATAATTTCCGAAACCTTTGTCATTTGCATCCCAGTCAAATTCACCTTCTGGTGTGATCCAAGTGTTTGATTTGATTTCGTCGATTAAGTTTGAATCAGCTTCTGATTCAATTTTTTCAGTGTCTTTCACTACTTTAGTGTCAGCACCTTGTAGCTCTGCGTTTTTCGCTGCTAATTCTTTTTCTGCTTCTTGTTTTTTTGCCATTAATTAATTTTCTCCTTTTTCCTACGTTGTAGGAGATGCAAAGGTACAAAAAAACTTTTAATGCAAAATTTTATTTTTCTTATTTTATTGACAGACTTTCAGTTATACCCAACGTGATCGAGCATACGGAATAATTTGGTTAGAGGGCCTCGGAACATGATTATTTTTGTCGTTCCCAATTGACCTGTTTTAGTCTGCATGTACAGTTTTTTGGCAAGTAATGACTTTGAACAAAGTTCTTTAACTCATGGAATCCTTGACTATTAATCGTTATTTTTTTTGAATGAATTGAAAATTCGGGGTTTGGCAATCACAATTGTTTGCTTGGACAAAGCAATAGCAGCATTAAGTTCGTAGCCTAACAATAAGATTAGTGTATTGAGGTAGATCCATAACATAATCACAATCAATGTCCCTATAGAACCATACAATTTATTATAGGCACCAAAATGATTAATATAAAATGTGAAGATGGAGAAGGTCAAAATTGCTAATATAGTAGCCATGGATGCTCCAGGGCTAAACAACTTCCATTTATTTGAGGTTGAAGGGCCAAACTTATAGATACAGCTAACTGTGAAAAAATAAATAGCGAAAATAATAATCCATCGGGCGAGTTTTAATAGGGTAGCCCACATACTGGATTTAATGCCTGTAGTTTCTTTAATATAGTCGATTGTCACTCCCGCAATAGTGAATATGGTCATACCTACAGTTAAGGCGAAGATAATAAAAAACGCCAAGGTCAGTGCGATGAGCCTTTTTCGCACCCAAGGTCTTTTCTCAGTCATTAGGGAAGCTTTGTTGAAGGCATTCATTAATGAAGCCATACCATTTGTTGCAAAATAGGCAGCAAACAGAAAACCGAAGGAAAGCAGTCCGCCATTTTGGTTTTTAATGATATCCTCTAAGGTGGTTTCGACTACAAGGAAAGCATTTTTGGGGATAACAACTGCCAGGAAATCCAATAATTGTTCCTGAAAATTGTTAATCGGGATATACGGAATCAACGTAAACAGAAAGATGATCCCGGGAAATATAGCCAATAGGAAACTATACGATAATGACGAAGCTTTACTGACGATGGAATCTCGGGAGAGCTCCTGAAAAAAAAACACCGCTACAGTATAAAGGGGTAGCGAACCGAATCCGGGTAAAACCACCCTTTTGCTCCATTCGATTAATCTAAAATAAGGTTCAACGTTTAATAGCCATTGGTGGAGTTTCCCCATATCAGTTAAAGTATTTACTCATCTTATCCAGAAATATCTGTGGAGGCATACAAGGTTTGTTTTTTTCCATATTGACAAATACCAGTGTCGTCTCTCCTTGATTGAGCAACTCTCCACTTTGGTTAAAAAGTTCATATTCAAAAATAATACGGACCGCCGGTTTCTTACGAATTGTTACTCGGATCGTTATCAGGTCATCATACTTGCCCGGTTTGAGATATCTTGTTTTCATCTCAGTGACCGGAAGCATAACGCCCATTTCTTCCAGTTCCTTATAGGATATTCCTGTACTTCTCAGCATTTCAGTCCGTGCGATCTCATAGAAGGCAGCATAATTGCCATAATAAACATAACCCATTTGGTCTGTTTCAGCATAACGGACACGAAGCTGATGGTCAAATACAAACATTATTTCTTGATATTTCGTGCGTCTAAGGCTTGTTGGAATTTGCGCGCATTGATCAGATGTTCTACTTCTGTTTTTGCAAAATTATGGTATCCTGAGAAATCATCTTTTGCACACATATAAATATAATCATGTTGTTTAAAATTTAATACGGCATCAATTGCAGCAATACTTGGGATAGAAATAGGACCTGGGGGCAGACCTCTATATATATAAGTATTATAAGGATTATCTGTTCTTAAATGCTTATTTAATACTCTTCTGATCGAAAAGTCATTATTTGCAAAGATCACGGTTGGATCGGCCTGTAACAGCATGCCTTTTTTTAGGCGATTCAAATAGAGACCGGCAATCATGGGCATTTCATCTTGATGTAAGGCTTCCCCTTTGACGATCGAAGCTAGTGTGCTCACCTGTTGTTGTGTTAAGTTAAGAGCCTTTGCCTTGGCAATACGGTCTGTATTCCAGAATTTTTTCCATTCATCATCGAAACGGGCAATAACCTTCTCTGGGCTCGTATTCCAGTAGATTTCGTATGTATTGGGGATGAAAATTGAAATTAAATTCTCTTTGGTAAAGCCAAATTTTTGAGCGGTTGTTTCATCATTTAGTACCGCAATAAATTGTGCAGAATCTGCCTCAAAACTTTTGCCTAATAAGGCGGCCATATTTTCTTTTAGCCGCACATTGGCAAACCTAAATTTTACAGGTTCTTGATAACCGCCAATTAAATTACCGATCAAACGTCTATTGTTCATTCCTGGAGTTAACAGATAACGACCGGGTTTTACACTTTTTTCGTATTTTTTATATTGGGCAGCACGTTCGAATGATGCAATATCATCCAAAAGACTGGAATCTTGAATTGATTTGAGGACATCTTCATACTTAGCTCCCTCATGAATGTAAAGGTATTTTTTCTCTCCAGAAACGTTTGAAGCAAAAAAAGCCTTATAAAATGTCCAGGCAAAATAACCTCCGACAAGGATGACGATTAGTGCAATAATTTTTAACCAGCTTGGTATTCCTTTTTTATTTTCCATCAGAATGATTTTTTATATCAATGATGAAACCTTCACGGACATACGATTCATTTTAAGCAAGCGATCTATGTTTATGAAGGTTTCATAATAGCTTTAGAAGCCTAGACTACTACTTTTATTTTCCTTTTTTTGTCCTGCTGGAGCTGTTGTATTTGTCGCTTTGGCAGGAGGATTATTTGTTTTTGCCGGAACCGTGGGTTTCGTCGCAGGTGGATTTACCTGTGTTGGATTGACCTGCGGTTTAGGTGTTGTTGAAGAACCCGACGTACCTGTTGTTGCTGAGGGGGCGGTCAGTGAAAGGGTCACATCTATTTTGGCACCTAAGCTTGTTAATCCCTTTTCTATGCCTGGAGACTGTACACTGATCACAGCAGTAGCCGTATCTGTTACATTTGGATCGTATGTGACTGTGCCCAGGCCAAGTCCTGCACCAGTAAGCGCAAATTTAGCTTCGTTCAGCGGGAGCCCGATCAGGTTCGGAATTTCAACTTCATTTGCTCCTAGGCCATTTCCCAATACAAGATCTATCCGCGATCCTTTGGGAATCATGCGGCCATTTCGAATGGATTGGCCTGCAAATTGGGCATCTAAAACAATATCTCTCGCGATATCGGCAACATAAGAAGTATCGCCTATTTTAAGGTTATGATTTTTCAGGATAGCTGTAGCTTCTATTAAAGTCTTATCTTTAATATTCGGAAAAGCCACCTCTGGCGCAACTTGAGTAATAATCGTCAGATAAATTGTCCGACCGGATTTCACGTGAAATCCTTGCTCAGGATCCTGCTCGATGACCAAGCCAGGTTTTGCATCCATCTGATAAACGGAGTCAATTTGGTATTCTAACCCAGCATTTTCCAATGCTTGGATGGCTGCATTGATATGGAGTCCCTTTATTTTCGGAACTGCAATGGATTCATTATGTTTAGTATATATTTTCAGTCCAACATATACCGCAAGAAATAAGCAGATTATCGCAACGAAAGCGGCAATGAGATTTTTTCTGAACGTGGCTGTCTGAAGATATTGGATGACTTTGGACATTACTGTGTTTGATAAAAATTAATTCTGCATAGAACCGCAATATTGAAGCCAATTTTGCAGAATGATTAAATAAAATTATTCCTCACAAAATTATTCGTTTTTCCGTGTATAGCAAATTATATTTGCTATTCGAATCGCTAAAATTTATGAAAGCAAAAATAGCATTAATAACTGGAGGTTATACAGGTGAGGCCGAAGTTTCTTTTAAAAGTTCTGCCTTTGTCTATTCCCAACTCGATCATGACAAATACGATGTCTACCTGATTACCATATCAAAAGAAGCGTGGTTTTATACAGCTAAGGACGGTAAGCGATACCCTGTTCTGCGCGAGAGTTTTACATTACCATTAAATGGTGAAACGATAAATTTTGACCTCGCTTTTATCATGGTGCATGGCGTACCTGGGGAAGATGGAAGGTTGCAGAGCTACTTTGATTTGCTCGATATTCCTTATACTTCATGTGATGCGTTGACGTCTGCTTTGACAATGAATAAAGGTTATACAAAGGCGATTTTAAGTGATATTCCGGAAATATACCTGGCCAAATCGGTCTTATTATTCGAAACTCAAAGGGCAGAAGCCGTTAAAACTGTTGAAAATACGCTTGCCCTTCCATATTTTGTGAAACCTAATGCTGGAGGAAGTAGTATTGGTATGACCAAAGTAAAAGAGCCTGCTCAGTTACAGGAAGCTATTGATAAAGCGTTCGATGCTGAAAATACGGGAAGACAAGTGATTGTTGAAGAATTTGTGACGGGACGTGAATTCTCGGAAGGAATTTTCCGCAATGCGAAGGGTGAATTGGTTGTGTTACCCGCTACGGAGGTTCGTACGACCCGTGAATTTTTTGATTTTGAAGCAAAATATATCCCCGGCTTGACAGAGGAAATTACGCCTGCTGACCTGAGTGTGGAACAGCAAGAGCGTGCGGCGCGCATTTTGAAGGAAATTTATGTCAGATTGAATTGTAAAGGTATGGTGCGGGTGGACTTCTTCCTGGAAAATGGCACAGATAATTTTTATTTTATTGAGATCAATACAATCCCGGGACAGACAGCGCAGAGTTTTATCCCACAACAGGTACGTGCCTTTGGTATGAAAGAGGGGGACTTTTATGGTGAATTGATCGAAAGCGCTTTGCAAAGACAATAATGCTATGAGGGGGAAAGGTCCAGTCGTTATACTCTGCTTTTCAAAGTAGTGGGAGCTTGCCTGATTTGGTGTGGGTAAGAAATCGCAATCTTGTGTAAAAATGAGCGCATCTGGATTGATCAAGGAAAGAAGGCATATAATACAAAAATGGCATTCAAATTTTGAATGCCGTTTTTGTATTATCTTCGGAAATCAAACTTGGATAAATCGGGTTTGATTTTTTTTATTCTTTTTAATTCCTCCTGATAGATAAGCTGCCCAATGTTTTTCAAAAATGGATAAGTGACCGTCTCATACTCGTAAATGCCATCGTTGTAGATGCCGTTTTCGTTCGACTGCACTACTACAGCAAGAAGAAATTCTACGCCATGCTCAAAATCAACGATATAAGCATTATCAATATTATACCCGTAAGAATCACCGTATTTGTTGAATATGCGGATATTAGGATTCAACTTTGCATCTTTTTCGCGTCCATAGAAAAGCAATTTGCTATAGGTAGGCCAGAATTCTGTAGCGTTATATTTAGGAAAGTCCGATTCAAAGGGGTAACGTGACATATAATCGTATAGCAGGTTATAATCCTCTTTTTGCAGATTAAATCTTTCTCTGCTTTTGAATGCTTCGGGGAATAACAATTTCTTTAATATCAGTTGTTGATCCTCCAATGCATACACGTTTAGTCCTTCAAAGCTCCAGGGTTCATGGATGAGTTCATCCTTTTCATTCATATAGCCTTTCCCCTGAAGTGTATTAGCTAACTTGATATCATAATCTTTGGGATCGAATTGCGCATTTTGCCGATAAATAATGTTGTCACCATTATAGAAGGTGAAAGGATTGGTATGTTTGGCCCAAATACCTTTGTCGCCTATAGCAAGACGGTTGACAATGCGGCTATACTTGCTCCCATATTTTTCGAGTTTTGCATTTAATTCAGCACGACCAATGAATTCGAACAATCTATTTTGGGCGTCATTGTCGCTGGTCAATAATATTTTTTTGACATATTGGGCGATGGAAGGAAGACCGTTGGCTGCGGATTCGTCTACAGTTACTTTCGTTTGTTTTTCAAAAGCTGAATCAATGCGTAAGGGAGTGTCTTTCGTTAACCCCTCAATTTGTAAGTCATTAATTTTTTCGAGTGCTAAAATCGCTGTCGGAAGTTTTACCGTACTTGCCGGATAGAAATACCAATGGGGATTAAGCCGATAACTATAAGACTTAAAATGTGGGATGTTGGATTTATCACGGTCAATCTGGGTGTACAGGATCTGCACCTCATGTTTTGTCGGATGATTTAATAGCTGTTGAAATAAATCAGGACGGCTCTGAAGCAATTTTTCGAGATATACCGTATCTATCTTCTGAGCATATGTCTTGGACATAAGTAAAATAAAAACGAGCGATAAATATTTAAACATTCCAATGGTTATTTGCGATTATACACCTCAAAAGTATAATCGAACGCATGTTTTTCATCTGCCTGATGCGGCTCCGAAGAAATCAATTCCCATTCCTCCGAATTAAGCTCGGGAAAGAAGGCATCCCCCTGGATGGTCGTATGTACGCGGGTCAGAAGTATTTTGTTGGCCAGAGGTAAGGCTTGTTGATAGATGTTTGCTCCACCGATGATAAAGACCTCGTGTTCGTCCCGGCAATATAGAAGTGCTTCTTGGATACTGTTGGCAACATCAATATCTTCTGCTTGGAAATCAGAATTGCGTGTGATGACAATATTCCTGCGGTCAGGTAATGCTTTGCCGATTGCATCAAAAGTTTTTCTGCCCATCAAGACAGAATGCTCAATGGTATTTCTTTTAAAATATTTAAAGTCATTTGGTAAATGCCAAGGCATCTGGTTATTGATGCCAATCGCATTGTTTTCAGAAGCAGCTACGATTAATGTGACCGTTGGGTTACTCATTTTGGTGTCGTGTAAATTTTTGTATTATCTAATGATGTTATGTATTGGAAAAGCTTTGTAACAGCTCTTTTATACTGCAACAGGTGCTTTTATATGTGCATGTGACTCGTAATTCAACAATTCGAAATCTTCGAATTTGAAATCAAAAATATCTTTCACATCAGGGTTTATCTTCATTAGTGGCAATGGCTTTGGATCGCGGCTCAATTGTAACTCCGTTTGTTCAAAGTGATTGCTATAAATATGTGCATCTCCCAATGTATGGATAAATTCTGCTGCTTCCATATCACAGACTTGTGCTACCATCATAGTCAGTAAGGCATAAGAGGCAATATTAAAAGGCACACCTAAAAATATATCGGCGCTACGTTGATAAAGCTGACAGGACAGTTGCGGTTTTAAGATCCCCTTTTCTGGCTGTGCCGGTGCTACGTAAAATTGAAAGAAAGCATGGCAAGGTGGAAGAGCCATATGTTCAATTTCAGCAACATTCCATGCCGAAACGATGATGCGACGAGAGTCCGGTGAATTTTTTAGTTGGTTAATGACCTGTGTGATCTGATCAATATGGCGGCCATCAGGTGTAGGCCAAGAACGCCATTGCGACCCGTAAACAGGGCCCAGATTTCCTTGTTCATCCGCCCATTCGTCCCAAATACTTACACCGTTCTCTTTTAAATACTGAATATTTGTTTCACCTTTCAAAAACCAGATCAACTCATGAATGATTGACCTCAAATGTAATTTCTTTGTTGTTACCAGTGGAAATCCTTCCTGCAGGTTGAAACGCATCTGATACCCAAACACACTTTTGGTACCTGTGCCTGTACGGTCTGTCTTTACAACACCATTCGTATATACATGTTTGAGTAAATCTAAATATTGTTTCATCTGTAAATAGTTTTTTATTAATTGCTTTTATAATCTTAAAATTGTGAATGCCCTATCCCATGCTATGTTAGTGCCTGCTTTCAGTAGTATATTCTTTATGACGCATGGCTGCTATTTCCGCTATTCGATGGGAGGCTTGTACTAAAATTTATGCCTTCTATATCGAAATTACATTTCAATCATGCCCGATTCGTATTGACCATGTCTTTTGTATTCAAATTTTAATCTTTGTGGCATTGATGTTTTCAAGATAGTCAAAACTAAGGAAAATCCTTATAACGAGAAAGTCAAAACTTAAAATGATAAGAGGGGTTACTGAAAAAAAATGTAATTTTGCAGAATATATTATGGAGAATAAAAAAGTAGCTTTTTATACACTTGGATGTAAACTGAATTATTCGGAGACATCATCCATTGGACGTTTATTTAAAGATGCAGGCTATGATACTACAGCGTTCAATAGCCGTGCGGACGTCTATGTAATCAATACATGTTCTGTAACGGACAATGCGGACAAGAAGTGTAGAAAAGTAGTCAAGGAAGCTTTAAAGCATTCTCCGAATGCCTATATTACCATTGTAGGATGTTATGCCCAGCTAAAACCTAAAGAAATCGCGGAAATTCCGGGGGTTGACATGGTGTTGGGAGCTGCCGAGAAGTTCAACATCATTGAGCATATCAATGATTTGACCAAGCAAGAAAAAACAATAGTTTATAATGGCCCTATTGACGAGACCAACCGATTTGTATCCGCTTATTCCATTGGCGACCGTACGCGTACATTTTTAAAAGTTCAGGATGGATGTGATTATTCCTGCACTTTCTGTACCATCCCTTTGGCACGTGGAGGAAGCCGTTCAGGAAAGATCGAAGAGATTGTCAAGCAAGCAGAAGAAATTGCCGCTTCGGGTGTCAAGGAAATCGTATTGACAGGGGTTAATATCGGAGATTTTGGTATTCGGGAAGGGAAGCGTGAAGACCGATTTCTGGATCTGGTGAAAGCGCTGGATGAAGTTGAAGGTATTGATCGTATACGTATATCTTCTATAGAACCCAATCTGTTGTCCAATGATATTATTGAATTTGTAGCGCAATCCAAACGATTTGTCCCACATTTTCACATGCCACTACAGTCCGGAAGTAATAAAATTCTGAGTTTGATGCGCAGGAGATATAAAAGGGAGCTATATACCGAGCGTGTATCATTCATCAAGTCTTTAATGCCCAACTGTTGCATTGGTGTCGATGTGATCGTTGGATTTCCGGGAGAGACGCGCGAAGACTTTATAGATACCTATAATTTTCTGAACGAAATGGATATTTCCTATTTGCATGTCTTTACCTATTCAGAACGCGAGAATACAATTGCCGCACAAATGGAGGGGGCAGTACCGGGAGCGCAACGCAGCGATAGAAGCAAGATGTTGCATATCCTTTCAGAAAAGAAACGCCGAGCTTTTTATGAATCACAGCTTGGAGCCCAAGGGGACGTCCTGTTTGAGGCTGATGAAAAAGACGGTTATATGCACGGGTTCTCCAAAAACTATGTCAAAGTGAGGACTTTATATGATCCATTGTTGGTCAATGAAGTTGTACCCGTCAAATTTATGGAAGTTACAGATAACTGTGAAGTAGAGGTGGAGGAAGTTCCTGAGACATTGACACATTAGCTTTTTAAGATTATACTTCATCAAAAAAGGGCTATCTTNNAAGATAGCCCTTTTTTGATGAGGAAGAGTGCAGTTCTCACGATCGCTGATCATTCTTTATTGAATAGTATCATCGTATTATGAAAATGAATGCATTTGATTAATGTGTACTACGCTTTGCAGCATTCAACCAGATCACTGTGCCTAAGATCAAAAGAACACCGATCCATTGTATAAATGAAACAGATTCATGTAGGATGAAATAAGACATACAGGTGGCGACGGGCAATTCTGCTGAACTTAAAATTCCACCCAAAGAGAATCCTGTCTTTGGTAAGCCATAAGCAAATAACAGGGGCGGAATGACGGTCCCAAATAAAGATAAGATCAACCCAAAGTGCAGAAAATTAGCATCAAATTGACCATTGAACAAATAGTTCGGCGGAAATAAAGTAAAAATTAATATACAGGAACCCGTTACCATGATCGCACTTTTCTGTACTGGATGATAATCATTGCCCACGCGGCCATTCACGATCATAAAAACCGAATAAGCTGTGGCTGCCAGAAGACCAAATAGGACGCCAGTTAAGTTAAGATCCTTCAATCCTTTTTCGATAAGTCCAGTTGCCAATAATGTCGCAATCAGCACGATTCCAATACCGATCAGGTTATTCTTGGATGGTTTAGCTTTAAAAAAGATAAACTCAATGACCACGCCAATCCAGATATACTGCATGAGCAGTACAATTGCGAGTGAAGCCGGTACCAGCTGTACACACTTATAGTATAAAATACTTACTAGTCCTGTGGAGGTGCCGCTAATCAAGATTTTGATCCATGAAGATTTTTTTGTTGAAGATTGGAAGGTTGTGACCGTAAATAGCTTGATCGCAATAAAGATAAGCCAAAGTATAAGCATGCCGAATAACACCTGAATCCCTGTTACCTCACCCAAAGTAAGTCCCTGGCCGTATGCTTTTTTTACAAATGTTGATAGTATTCCAAAACTACTCGCCCCTAAAAAGACTGCTAATGCACCTTTTAATTTTTCCATTCTCAAACAAATTAAGGTGCAAAGTTACGATTTCCGAACAATTCTTTTTCCGATTCAACGTTCTTGTTGAGAAAATGGATCGATACAGGAGTCCATGGATAATTAAGCTCAGGACATTGATGGAAGTACCAGTAACGCTGATTGTAGTCAGTAAGCTTATTAAGGTATGAAAATAGTCTGTTGTGGGTAATAATTTATAAACTAGACGGAATGGATAAAATGTTTTTTAGGAAAGAGATAAACATATTGTATATAAAGAGTAGTTTATTTAAGTTTGTTTTACAGGAAAGTAAATCGAACAGAATGATTGCCAGATCTTATTTTATCGTATTTTTAAGCATATTAGTATTCTTGAGCAGTTGTTCAACGAAGAAAAAAGTATTGACCTCCCGATCTCACTCTTCCAATGGTACGGTGTTGACAGATGCAAGTTCGGCACGTGGAAAGATTTTTTCGGGATCACGCCTCGATAATTACGCCTCACTACTGAATGTGAATGCAAAAAAGTTAAACCCTCAACTCTATTCATTTATTGATGACTGGATGGGAATACCGCATCGTATGGGTGGGCAGACCAAAAGCGGAGTAGATTGTTCGGGTTTTGTTAACCTGCTTTATATCCAAGTGTACAAGGGTAATCTTCCACGAACATCGCGAGATATGGAAGGTGTGGTAAAACGAAAAAGGACTGATAAATTGGAAGAAGGGGACTTGGTGTTTTTCTCTTTCGGTAGAAATGGAATAGACCATGTCGGCGTGTATTTGCACAATAACAAATTTGTTCATGTCTCGACACGCAAAGGCGTTATTATTTCTGATCTAACAGATAGCTGGTACGCCAAAACCTTTGTGGACGCGGGTTCCCCCAATATTTAGTGGCAGAGATCCATGTAGGTTTTATGTCATATCTTGATATAAACTTTTATACCCTATATAAATCCTTATTTTTGTCAAAATTTTATAGAAATGACAATAAAGAGTAAAAAGATTTTTCTGGGCCTTTGTATTATTGTGCCATTTTTAATGTATTGCGTTTATTATTATAGCAATATGATTAAAAATGCACCATTCCGCTTTGCAGATTTTGAATCGGTAGAATTCAAATACGGGGAGCCGAATCATATGGTCAATGAATATAATTCAAAAACGCGTATCTATAAATATTTAGACAAAAAAGATTCTTTAATTACAGATACTGTAAAATTTACGAAAGATGATCTCCTGTATTTGCACCGCAAAGCGATGGAGTTAGGCTTTTGGAATTTAGATACGGATATGACTGGTCCGGAATGGCAGAAAGACTCTGTAAATTCGAAGGTACCTCGTTTCTACTTAGAATATAACTACAAAGATAAATCTAAGCATGTGACCTTGGATGCAGATTTTGCAGGTAACCCACGGATGCACGATGCGGCCAAATCAATGATAGATGAAGTAAACCGTATGTTGGCGACAGCACAAGCAAGATAATCATAATTATATCTATTAAAAAATAAGGAGAAACTAAGGA
This sequence comes from Sphingobacterium sp. UBA7249, assembly GCF_002472835.1. NCBI lineage: Bacteria > Pseudomonadati > Bacteroidota > Sphingobacteriia > Sphingobacteriales > Sphingobacteriaceae > Sphingobacterium > Sphingobacterium sp. UBA7249. The sequence goes on from NZ_DKST01000030.1 coordinate 281,224, forward strand.
CTAGTTTCTCCTTATTTTTTTTAATTTCAAGGCTAATTTTTTTTATTGATATCGCCAATTGACCAATTAATTCAGACATATAGCCAATAATTCAAAGGCATAATAACGGGAGTTCGGTGGAAATAAATCAAATAAAATTACAAATACCACAGTAGGAAATTCGAGGAAACGATACGAAACAGTGTTAGGTTAAGCGGAAGATAAATTCGTATATAACAAGGAGCTGATAGGGATTTTATACGGACTTAAGAGAGACCTCATTCGGATGAATACAAATAAAGTCTGATTTAAGTACCTATAAAATGCTATTTAAATAACTGCTATTTGTTATGTTGATTGCATTTGAAGCGAAGCTATATTTACAAATTCTTTATATTCAATTTATATTGCCTTAATGGGAATAGGGTACTTTAGCAGTAAAAATCAACATTCAACATGAAAACATTTTTGGCACTAGCTATTTCTTTGGCGTTAGCCCAGTCAGTACAAGCACAAAAATTTGCTAAGGGAAAAGTTTATCTTGATGTAAACAAAAACGGAAAATTGGATAAGAACGAAAAAGGGATAGCATCTGTTTCTGTCAGTAACGGTCGCGAAGTTGTGGCTACGGATAACGATGGTAACTACCAATTGCCGGTTGGAAGTGACAATATTATTTTTGTTGTTAAACCTGCTGGATATGCCGTGCCAGTAGATGAAAATAACCATCCAAAATTCTATTATACCCATAAAACAAATGGAAGCCCAGCGTCAAAATACCCAGGAGTAGTGGCTACTGGAACAATTCCAGCGGCAGTGAACTTTGCTTTGTATCAACAAGACGAACAACCCAATTTTTCTGCTTTTATCTTCGGTGATCCACAGGCCTATACTGAAGAAGAATTGAGATTTTTCAAGGAAGGTATCATTAATGAGATTACGGACAAATCGGTTGCCAAATTTGGGATCAGTCTTGGTGATTTGGTCGGAGACGATCTCTCCCTTCAGCCGAAATATAAGTCAGTCATTTCTACGATGGGATTACCTTGGTACAATGTGATGGGAAACCATGACATGAATTATGATGCCAAGACAGACAGTCTTTCTGATGAATCTTTTGAGCGCACTTTTGGTCCCAATAATTACTCCTTTAATTATGGAAAGGTCCATTTTATAGTATTGGATAACATCATCTATCCTAATCCACGAACTGGAAAGGGGTATTTAGGTGGTTTTCGGAAAGATCAATTGGATTTTGTTGAAAATGACCTAAAACAGGTCGATAAAGACAAATTAATTGTTCTTTCGTTCCATATACCTTTATATCATGAAAACTCCAATGTGTTCCGTAATGAGGACAGACAGCGTCTTTTTGATATTTTAGCGCCGTTTAAGCACACACTTTCGCTTTCAGCACACACCCATTTCCAGCGTCAATATTTTTATGGACAGAAAGACGGCTGGAAACAGGAAAATCCGCACCACGAATATAACGTTGGAACCACATCAGGCGATTGGTATTCTGGCGAACTGAATGATAAGGGAATTCCTGTCTCGACGATGCGTGACGGTACACCAAAGGGGTATGCCATTCTGAAAATTGAGGGTAATCAATACAGTTTTGATTATAAAGTCGTCGGTAAACCAACAAGTTATCAGATCGACGTGTATGGAGCTTCGGTAGTACCGGAAAAGTATACGAAAAGATATCCGGTCTACGCGAATTTCTTCATTGGTAGGGAGGGAGATCATGTAGCTTACAGAATCAATCAAGGTGACTGGAAAGCGATGGAATATGTCAATGAAAGCGATCCTAATTTCTTAAGATCCCTAGCGAAATACGATACGGCAGAGCAATTAATGACTACTCGTCGCCCGTCCAATCCAGAAAAATCAAGTCATTTGTGGATGACAAATTTACCCAAACTTAAGGCGGGCAAATATCAGCTAGAAATCAGGGCAATTGATATGTTCAATAGAGAACATTTTGCAACAAAAAGTATTGTGATAGAATAATTGAATATTCATTTTTTACAACATAAAAGGCAATCCCACGATTGCCTTTTATGTTGTGGAAATGCTATAGGTCTATCTGAAAGAGATCAAAACTTCGCGGTCTTATCTTCCAATCCGATAGGATCAGGTCTAGAAAACAGACTTCTTCATCTGAGGAGGCTGAGGTGCGTATCTGACTGTAGATGCAGTACAATAAATATTTAAATAACTATTTATAGAATTGTTTGAAGTTTAAAGTTTCCTTAAGATGGACTTAACATTGCAGTCCTATATTTGTGTAGAGTAATTTTTGATTCATAAAGAGTTAGGGTTAATGTGTAGATCTGTTGTGAAACACGTCTAAAAATTTAGTTTGTTTTTAAAGTGAAAAGGTAATCTCCCCGGGTTACCTTTCACTGTTTTTGAGGGTGTTGGTCTCTGTGCTAATTTAATACGCTGATCTTTGACGTCTTTACAAATTGTCTGAAATCATCCGAAGCAGGATTTTCAAAGATTTCAAGGTCAAAATATTTTGTAGCGGCAAAGAGGTGATCAAAAACATCGGATACAATACCTTCATAATATTCCCAACGTATATCATTCACAAAGAAATAAAGTTCGATCGGAACGCCATGTTCTGTTGATGCTAATTGACGCACCATCAGGGGCATGGTCTTGTGGATATTGGGATTCTGGCGTAAGTACGTCAGTGCATAAGCTCTGAACATGCCCAGGTTGGTCATTTTCCTGCCATTAATTGGACTCGAAGGATCAATCTGATGAATACGATTAAATTCATCGATTATCCTAGCACGGTCTTCGATATAAGGACGGAGAATTTGTATATGCTTTAGCCCTTCGATCTCTTTGTTATCCAAAAAGCGAATTGTGGAAATTTTAATATTAATCGCCCTTTTCAGCCTTCTTCCCCCAGATTGCTGCATGCCCCTATAATTTTTAAAAGAATCCGACAATAGTGTATGCGTCGGGATGGTCGTGATGGTTTTATCAAAGTTTTGTACTTTGACATTGTTGAGATTGATTTCCTTTACAGTCCCATCAGCGCCATACTTGGGCATTTCAATCCAGTCTCCCACTCGGATCGAGTCATTGGCCGATACCTGTATACTCGCGACAAAACCCAGGATCGTGTCTTTGAAGACAAGCATCAGGATTGCCGAGGCAGCTCCCAATGACAATAAAAATGACCAAGGAGAACTTCCCGTCAAGATTGAGAAACAGATGGTACCGCCAATAAAGTACATGATAATCTGACAGACTTGTAAGTAGCTCTCCAAAGGTTTATCGGCAAAGGACTTTTTGGTACGCAGGATATCCCGGATACTTTTTAATAAGGAATGGATGATCAATAAACTGACGACGGTGGTTGCTATAGCCAGCAATTTGTTTATGTTTTCTTTCCAATTCGGAAAACCCATAAAAATAATGGGGATGATATATTGCGCAACCAATATGGGAACAAAATGAGCAATCAGTTTTAAAGTTTTATTCCGAATTAATAAATCATCAAATCGGTTCGTGCTTTTCCGGATCGCTTTAATGGTAATTAGTAGAAGCGTTTTTTTGCTGAAGTAATCGACAATGATCAGAAATAAGACAACCAGCAATAATAAAACAATGGAATTGATAAAATGATTGGTCTGGTTATCCAGACCTAGCTTGTTAATCCATTGAAACGTCCAGTTGTAAATTTGGGATTGAGAATCCGTTAACAATTCCATTGATGTATTTTGCATCCTGCAAATATACAAAAAGCCGCATTTGCGGCTTTTTGTTATTTCGAATTTAGCGATTCAGGCTCATGTTTATGTCTAAAAAATAGTGCAAAAAGAACCGCGATCACCAGGGTATAGATTGCAAAGGCAAGCCAGATATCGTGCCAATCCTTGAGCATAATCGTGTTGTTCAAGGTGCCGTCAGGCAATAAGGCGATACTTTTTTCCTTCAGAAAATTCAGAAAATGCGTGTCGTTGATATTGGTGTCCAGGTATTGCGCAAGATCTTGCCCGCTCTGAAAGCTTTTAGTGAAATAATGGTCAATAATCCAACCGGAAGTAAAACTGCCAAATACTGCGCCAAAACCATTCGTCATCATCATAAATAGACCTTGGGCGGAGCTACGAATACGCGAAGTGGTAGATGTCTCCACAAATAAGGAGCCTGAGATATTAAAAAAGTCAAATGCCATTCCGTAGACGATACAGGAAAGTACAATCATCCATAACCCACCTGTCGGGTCTCCAAAAGAGAAAAGCCCAAAACGCAAGACCCAAGCAAACATTGAAATCAACATCACTTTTTTAATTCCGAATCTCTTCAGGAAAAATGGGATAGCCAGAATAAAAAGTGTTTCGGATATCTGTGAAATTGACATGATGATGGTTGAGTATTTCACAACGAAAGATTCCGTAAACTTCGGATAGAATTTAAACTCATCCAGAAATACATCTCCGTAAGCATTGGTCAACTGCAGTGCGGCCCCCAGAAACATGGAAAATATAAAGAACAGCGCCATTTTATAGTTTCCAAATAATTTAAACGCTTCCAGGCCCAACAGTTGTGTCCAAGACGCATTTTCCTGCTGTAATTTTTTAGGAGGGCATTTTGGTAAAGTAAAAGCATAGAGACTTAAGGCTAAAGCTGCGGTTCCAGCAATGTAAAATTGGTAACCAGTCGCTTTATTTCCTGTTAGATTTGTGATCCACATGGCTACAATAAATCCAACGGTTCCAAAGACACGGATAGGCGGGAATGCTTTGACCAGATCATAATTGTTTTCATTTAATGCGGTATAAGCAATCGAGTTGGATAACGCTAATGTGGGCATATAAAAACACATGGCGGCGAGCATTGCATAAAAAAAGGTGTTGGGATCATTTACCTGTGGTAAATAAAAAAGAACACCGGCATAACACAAATGAAGAGCAAAATATAGTCTTTCGGCATTTATCCAGCGATCAGCAATTATCCCCATTAATGTTGGCATAAATAGCGAAGCTATCCCCATTGTCGCGAAGATAGCGCCAAATTGTGTACCATCCCATTGCTTTGTGCCAAACCAATAGTTAGCTATTGTAATCAACCATGCTCCCCAGACAAAAAACTGAAAGAAGCTCATAATGGTCAATCTTAATTTAATAGACATAAAACGATATTATTTAAAGTTTTGTTGCGCTTTAATGAAAGGAGCTATTTTCTTTTGGAAATTTCATCTCTAATCAATGCTGCTTGCTCGTAATTCTCTTCCGTCAGCGCTTGATTGAGTGCCTGCTCCAATTGTTCATCTGTCAATGAAGAAAATGGGTTGTTAGGCGATTTGGATGGCGTTTTTTCTTCGACCTCAATCATGCTAGGATCTTGCATTTTGTTGGCTTTGTCCAGATTTTCCAAAAATGCGAATTCATGCCCCTCAATGATAATCCCTGCAGAAGACATAATAAATTCATAGGCATAAATCGGAGCTTCAAATCGAACCGCCAAGGCCACGGCATCGGAAGTGCGTGCATCGATTTCGACTATTTTATTGCCATCAGAGCAAATAATCTTCGCATAAAAAATACCTTCAATCAGGTTATAGATGAGTACCTCAACAAGTTGGATACCAAAAGATTCAGCAAAGGATTGAAATAGGTCGTGCGTAAGGGGACGGCTTGGAATCATTTTTTCTATCCGAATAGCAATGGCTTGGGCTTCATGGCTGCCAATAATGATGGGTAATCTTCTGTTGCCCTCCACTTCTCCCAATACCAGGGCGTAAGCCCCAGATTGTGTTTGACTATAGGATAAACCAACGATATCTAATCTGATTTTCTTCATTTTAATTCCAAAGCGGTCTACAAACTTAGATAAATTTGCTTTTATATGCAATTATAATTACGTTCCTTGTGAACAAATTTATCGATCTCTCCTAGATCATTAAAATCTTTTTTAATAGCCCAAATTGCGAATACGTAATGACAAACAAAAAATTCCCCATACATTTCTTTAAATGAATGGGGAGGAATATAGGGTATTAAAAGCTTAATTTCCTTTGTAAGCTTTCAATGCTTGTGTCAATTTAGGGACAATATCAAAAGCGTCGCCAACAATACCATAATCTGCAACCTTAAAAAATGGCGCTTCGGGATCCTTGTTGATGACAACGATAGTTTTTGAGGAACTCACTCCAGCCAAATGTTGAATGGCACCGGAGATACCGATAGCGATATAAAGATTAGGGCTGACAACAATACCCGTTTGGCCAACGTGTTCGGAGTGTGGGCGCCATCCTGCATCAGATACCGGTTTTGAACAAGCGGTAGCAGCACCAAGGACATCAGCCAGCTCTTCGATCATCCCCCAGTTTTCCGGACCTTTTAGTCCTCGGCCTGCGGATACAACAATCTCTGCTTCGGGTAGGGAAACTTTATCTGTCGCCCGTACGATCTCCTTCACGATTGTCGAGAAATCTGTAGCAGCGACATTTGCGGTAAATGGCTCTACCGCAGCAGTACCGCCAGTTTCCTTGGTTTCATAGGCGTTGGGACTTAGTGCGATCACCTTGATTGTAGCGGTCAATTCCACCGTAGCGAATGCTTTATTCGAAAACGCGGTCTTTTTGACGGTTAACTTTTCACCTTCGATAGTCGGTAAAGACAAAGCCCCATCAGCGAGTGCAGCATGAAGTTTTGCCGCGATGCGGGGTGCCAGCCCTTTGCCCGAAAATGAGTTGGAAAGTACAAGTAGATTCGCTCCTGTGCTTTTGACAGCTTCTGCGATAATGCTCGCATAAGCCTGATTGACGAAGGAAGAAAGTTGATCAGTATTGACCGTTAGTACCTTCGATGCACCATAGTTGCCCAATGTAGCAAGTTCATCCTGTGCAACATTGCCAATAGAGATGGCGACAAGGTCACTATTTGTATTATCGGCGATGGCTTTCGCATAAGAAACTACTTCAAAAGCAGACTTTTTGAATTTTCCATCAGTATTTTCTACATATACGAGTATTGACATAATTTTTTCGGAGTTTAATGATTAAATAACTTTGGCTTCATCATGCAAGAGCGAAACCAGTTTCTCAACCTCTGCTGGATCAACCAGTTTTACAGTACCACGCGGAGCTGGAGTCTCGTAGGCAACAATGCGAGAAAGTGTATCAACAGTGGACGGTTCCAGTACATCCAGGGGTTTGGTACGTGCACTCATAATACCACGCATATTAGGTATTTTAGGTTCCGCAACACCCTCGGCTGTGCCAATAACGATTGGAAGTTTGGCTGTCACGACTTCTTTGCCTCCTTCTATTTCGCGTTCAACGCTGACTGCATCAGCAGTGACATCAACTTTTTTAGCAATGGATACCGATGGTATATTTAGCAATTCTGCAATGATAGCGCCCACCTGAGCACCATTATAATCAATTGACTCACGTCCGGTTAAAATTAGATCAAAAGCATTATCTTTTGCATAACTTGCGATTTGATTGGCCACAAACCAAGCATCTCTAGGAACAGCATTAACACGTACTGCATTGTCAGCGCCTATAGCCAATGCTTTGCGGATGGTCGCATCGGTGGATGCATCTCCAACATTGATGACAGTCACTGTTCCTTTTCCACCTTCAGCCAGTTCAACTGCCTTTGAAAGAGCAATCTCATCATAAGGGTTTATAATAAACTGCACACCAGCGGTATTAAAAGCTGTGTTGTCATTTGTAAAAGTGATCTTCGATGTAGTGTCAGGGACATTACTTATACAAACTAATATTTTCATATACGATTGGTTTTACCCAAACTTACCATATTTTCTGCCAATTAAAAAGTCCACGAGTGTGTGAAATTTCGATTCAATAGTAATCTAATGCGTTGTGTTATTTTTAATTTATTTCAATTTTTTTATCAAAATTTATTGTATTTGTAATTTTATCGTATCTATTTGATATTTTTATTAAATATCGGCAAGATTCGCGTTCTTTTTTTTAATGAAAATTTTGCGTCAGTATAGTGTCATTTTATATGCTAGCATAGTAATATTGGCAATTTCTTCCTGCGTCTAAATCAGCTATGTTTGATCGCAGCTTTATCCAGACGAGCAGGAGGATCCCAAATAACAGCTGGCAGTGCAGATGATCATTCGAGAGGAATGACCTTATTATGGCTGTGGATTGGCTATCGGGATCGTAACTCAATAAAAATAATTATTTGCAGGTTGACAGATGAACGTAATTTTAGTTAAGTTTGAAATAAAAAAGATATGTCGACACGATTGGATCAACTCAACGAATTTTTGAAGGAGAGCCCCGAAGATCCTTTTTTAAAATATGCCATAGCTGCGGAGTACCTGAAACAAAATGAGGAGCAGGAAGCTTTGGCGAGATTTGAGCAGCTGATAGATAAACATCCTGATTACGTAGGAACGTATTATCATTTGGGTAAATTATATGAAAAACTGGACAAACCGGAACTTGCCATCATCACATATAAAAGTGGAATTGACATTGCCCGTAAAAGTCGTAATTTCCATGCCTTGGGTGAGTTACAGGGTGCTTTGTCTTTTTTGGTGGACGATGATGATGATGATTTTTAATCCGTTCTAAATTTTTGGTATCTAATTTGTTATGAATTTTATGGGTGTAACTATTAGATGCTGATTTTTTTGAATTTGGAATGAGATGAAAAGGTTTATTTGGACGGTGGGATTGTTGGTGATGATTGCGCTGGCGGGATGTGATAATCCGAAACAGAGTGTAGCGGTTTATAAAGATAATTTGCAGGAATTAAAAGGAAGGGACAAAGGTGAAATTGTGATTGGAGAGTATAAAGGGATAATGCCCTGTGCCGATTGCGATGGAATAGAAACTCTTATTTCCTTACATGGGGACAATACGTATAAGTATTCGTCCAAATACCTCAACAAAAGTGATGATGTTTTCGTGCGTGAAGGGAAATGGAAATTGGACGGAAATATTATTACGTTGGATGGAGTTGATTACAAATTCAAATTGGGAAATCATATTTTGAGTCAGTTGGATCTATCAGGCAATGATATTACCGGCGATATTTCCAAATACTATGTGCTGACGAAGAACTGAAATCCAATAATGTTATAAAATTTATATAAAAAATCCGAAGAGAATGCTCTTCGGATTTTTTGTTTTTATATCTTTTGTCTCTAGCTGTTTTTTGAACAAAGCTCTTTTAACGTCGACACAACGAAATCCACTTCCTCTTTTGTGTTGTTTTTGCAAAAGGAGAATCTAACCGACGGGCGGTCTGAATTTGTTTTGATAGCACCTAGCACATGTGAACCGATATCTGTTCCAGAGCTACAGGCACTTCCACCAGAACAGGAGATACCCGCAATATCCAGGTTGAATAATAGCATGTCAGCTAGATCACTGCAAGGAAAAGATACATTAAGTACAGTGTATAATGATTTATCGGGGTCGGTGACACCATTGAATTCAATAGCTGGAATGGCTTTTTGCAGCTCTTCAATCATGTATGATTTAAGCCCTTGGATATAAGTATGATGTTCTTCCATATGTTCATAGGCAAGTTCAAGAGCCTTAGCCAGGCCAGCTATACCATACACATTCTCAGTTCCACCACGCATATTCCGTTCCTGCGCGCCGCCGTAAATCAAAGGTTTGATTTTATTATTTGCATTGATATAAAGGAATCCCACACCTTTTGGACCGTGAAACTTATGGGCAGCACCGGTAATAAAATCAATTTTAAGATGACCTAGATCATGTGGATAATGCCCCATCGTCTGTACAGTATCCGAATGAAAGATCGCGTTATATTGCCGGCATAATTCCGAGATACGTTGAATGTCATTGAGATTTCCGATCTCGTTATTGGCGTGCATAATAGAAACAAAAGTGCGGGGATTTTGGCTCAGGAGCTCTTCGAGTTGATTAAGGTCTAAATTACCCTTATCGTCCACATCGAGTAGGTCAAGATGGACTTTTCCCGCCTTTTCAAGTTCTTCCAACGTATGTAAAACAGCGTGGTGTTCTATCGGTGAGGTAATCGCATGCGTGATGCCAAAGTCCGTGATCGAACGTACAATGGCCATATTATCGGCTTCGGTTCCGCCCGAAGTAAAGAAAATTTCTGCTGGAGATACGTGGAGTAGGTTGGCGATTGTCTTTCGTGCTTTTTCTACTATTGTTTTTACTTGTCTTCCATGACTATGAATAGAAGATGGATTTCCAAAATTATTGTCCATCACATCTACCATTACTTTTATAACTTCAGGATCTAAGGCTGTAGTCGCTGCATTGTCAAAATATACTTGCATGCTGCAAAATTACAAATCTCGGAAGTAAATCAAATGCATTACGGTTTATTTTTAATCAGAATTTGGTCTTTTTTTTATCAATATAAAAAATCCACCCAAAGCGATTGCTAAACCAATGTAGGCAGCGATGTCCCCAACTTTGGTGTAGGTTGTCAGCTCTTCATTTAAATTGATCTCCTGATTCAATGCTGCGGGTACCCACCATTTAGTCTGCTGTACAATATCACCCCGTTGATTAATGAAGCCAGATACTCCGGTATTCGCCGAGCGGGCAACCCAGCGCCGATTTTCAATGGCCCTCAATTTTGCATATTGCAAATGTTGATCTTTTCCCGAAGTATTGCCCCACCAGCCATCGTTGGTAATGATAGCGATAAACTGAGCTCCTTTTTTAATATATTTAGCCACATAATCACCCCAGATGGATTCATAGCAGATAACCGGGGCAGCACCGATGCCACTTTGTGCATAGAAAACTGAAGGCTCGGCCTGTTTTCCGTAGCCTCCCGTTGTTCCACCGAAAGCCTTGAACAAAGGTTTTAAAAAATTCATTGCCGCTCCAAAGGGCATCTGTTCGACACCGGGTACCAATTTGGATTTGTGGTAAAATTGTAGTTTGGATGAGTAGTCAATCAATGTTGCTGCATTGAAGTTGTCCTTGTAGATATTAGGGGAAACTTCGCGGGCAGTGGCTGTCTTCGCGTAATTATACAATTGATAACTTTCTATGCCGGATAAGACATTACCATTTTTATACTGATCCAAAAATTGCAGAATCCGTTGATAGGAATAAGTGTCACGCAGGTTTTCTTCATCAAAATCGCCGTTTTGTGAAAGAGCAGTTTCGGGCCAGATAAAGAACTCTGTATTGGGTTTGGCCACTGAACTTGAAAGGGTAAACAAGGTGTTTAATTGTTCCTCTGGGCTAAGCTGAAATTTAATGTAAGGATTGATATTTGGCTGTACAACCACAACCTGTGCGGGATTTTGGTGTTCCTCATAATTGAAGTAGCGAACCAAAGAAAAGACCGTTGGAACGAGTATGACCAGCATTAAACAAACTACAGGAATCGCTCTGTTTCTGAGTTCGTAAACACCTTTTCGATTGAGGTAGAGCACGAAAACCAAAATATTAACCAGCCAGATCCATATTGATCCACCATATACGCCCGTCATGTCGTACCACTGGATGAGTTGATGAAAGTTGGCAAATCCGTTTCCCAAAGTCATCCAAGGAAAGGCAAGGTCCCAGGTTGCATGCAGAAATTCATAACTGATCCAGAAACCCATTAATCCAAAAAGCGATAACAAAAGCGAAGCTTTGCGCCTTAATTGATAATACAAGGTGAACGCAATAGCCATTAATGCAGCTCCGAGACAAAAGGGGATCAAACTGATCAGAATTGCGGCAAAAGGCGGCATCACTGCTGAGATCGAATTGTATACCCAGTAAATGGACGCAGTGTTCCAGACTACCGCCGTCAGACCTGCGGTCAGAAATATTTTTTTACCTTTCTTTTTGATGGTTTCGCTGCGTATGATGTTTTCCAGCGCAATCAATAAGGGCAGGAATCCGATAAAAAGCAGTACGCTCGAATAGGGGATGGGTGGCCATCCCAACCACAATAAAAAGGCACTTAAAAGTGCCAATAGATAGTTGTTCTTCACGATATCCACTTATGTTATAAACTGGATAAAACTTCTTTTTTCTTTTGCTCGTACTCCTCCTGTGTGATCAGTTGTCTGTCAAAGAGTGTCTTTAGTTTTTTAAGCTTTAAGGTAATTTCATCATCTTCCTCTTCAGCAATCGGCGCAACAGGAGTGGGGATAGGAGCCGTCGGTGGTACAACCGGTGCTGATGCCGCAGGTTGTACTACAGGGGCCGGCGGGGTAATTACCGGTGCGGGCACTGCTACTGGAGCGGGCAGGTTGTTTTCAATTTTCTCAACCACTACCTCCCGGGGGCTGCTAGGAGCGATTACGATCTTTTCCTTTTCAGCGGCCAGTTCTGCCTTTTTGTAGTTTTCAAGAGCAGCTTTAATATATTGGTAGAGTTTCCTTGCCTGTACTTTTGGGATGTAATCAATACTTAAATTCTCACCGGTAAATGGAATGACAGTAACCTTTGATCCAAAGATCTCTTCTTTGAAGGCAATATCCTTAATATCCTGCCAGCCAAAGATCTCAAAATCGGTTGCTAGACCTAATTTGGTAAATTCGCACATAAAAATGCGTTTATTGCTAATGGTGATACTATCTGGTAAAATTGTCACCGCAGGTTTTTTCTGTACGGCGATATAATCTATTTTTTCTCCCGGAGTAAGCATATCCTGGACTTTGGTAACCAATTTTTCAATGATTTTTATATCCTGTCCATCCTGTGCAAATAGTTCCATGTTCATGTCAAATACGTTTTATTAATCAAAGATTGTCAAAATTTATTCCAATCCACCTACACAAAATACAAATTCTCCTTTGATTGGATTGTTTTCAAAGTGTAATTTTAAATCAGTTAATGTTCCGCGGACATTCTCCTCATACAATTTACTTAATTCTCTGGAAATAGAAGCCTGCCTATCCGCACCGAAAATCGTAATAAACTCTTCGATTGTCTTGAGGATACGGTGCGGTGATTCGTAGAAAATCATGGTTCTCTTTTCTTCCACCAATGCCTTTAGACGAGTCTGGCGTCCCTTTTTTACAGGCAGAAAACCTTCAAAGCAGAAACGGTCGTTGGGCAGACCCGAGTTGACCAGTGCCGGTACAAAAGCGGTGGCACCGGGTAGGCATTGTACTTCCAGTCCCTCTTTGATAGCCGCTCTGACCAATAAAAAACCCGGATCGGAGATCGCTGGTGTTCCGGCATCTGAAATAAGAGCAATGTTCTGTCCTTCTTTCAGAAATTTAATGATTTCAGAAACTGCTTTATGCTCATTATGCTGATGATGCGCAAATACTTTTTTCTCGATACCAAAATGCTTTAGAAGGGGAGCACTTGTCCTCGTATCCTCAGCTAAGATAATGTCTACTTCTTTCAGAATATTGACTGCACGAAAGGTCATGTCTTCCAGATTGCCAATAGGTGTTGGAACTAAATATAACATGGCCAAAGTTAAGTTTTTTTTACTATATAATGGGTGCTAAAACATTCTGTCTATTTTGGAGTTATTTTCTATATAAATGCAAGAAATACATTATGCAATACATTGAAAAAATACAGGCACATCTAGGTGCGGAATCAGATTATCTATTGGCTTTTGACAAACCAGCGGTTTCGAAAAACGTGCTTCATCTCCCTGAAGCGACATTTATTGATCAGGTATATGGTGCTAGCGACCGTACACCACAGGTATTACGCAGTTTGGGCCAGCTTTTTGGAACCGGCCGGCTGGGCAATACAGGATACCTGTCCATATTGCCGGTAGATCAGGGGATTGAACATAGCGCCGGCGCTTCCTTTGCACCCAACCCGCAGTATTTTGATCCGGAGAATATCGTAAAATTGGCACTTGAAGGGAACTGTAATGCTGTCGCATCGACTTTTGGCGTACTGGGGGCCGTATCCCGGAAATATGCATACAAGATCCCTTTTCTGGTCAAGATCAATCACAATGAATTGTTGACCTATCCCAACCGTGCCGACCAAATCCTGTATGGAACGATACGCGAAGCCTGGAATATGGGGGCCGTAGCTGTTGGAGCGACTATTTATTTTGGTTCGGAAGAGTCCGACCGTCAGATCATCGAAGTGGCAAAGGCATTTGAAGAAGCACATTCACTTGGGATGGCAACGGTATTGTGGTGTTATTTGCGGAATCCGGCGTTTAAGGCAGAAGGCAAGGACTATCATTTAGCTGCAGATCTAACCGGGCAGGCCAACCATCTTGGGGTGACGATAAAAGCAGATATTATTAAACAAAAGCTACCCGAACTGAACGGTGGTTTTAAAGCCCTCAATATGGGTAAAAGTAGTTATGGCAAATTAGATGACCGCATGTATTCGCAGTTGTCATCAGACCATCCGATTGATCTTTGCCGCTATCAGGTGCTCAACTGCTTTGCCGGCAGGGCAGGGCTGATCAATTCCGGCGGAGCTTCGGGGCAGAACGATATACAAGAAGCTGTAAAAACCGCTGTAATCAATAAAAGAGCTGGAGGTACAGGGCTGATATCTGGTCGGAAAGCTTTCCAAAAGCCAATGAACGAGGGGGTTGAATTGCTACATGCAATCCAGGATGTCTATTTATGTGAAGAAGTTACGATAGTATAAGATGTGTAGTGGATAATCACTGTAATTATTGCCAAAAAGCGGCAATTTTCACTATCTTTGTTCACTATTTTTTAAATAACACATTTATATTATGTTGCAATTAAATTATATCCGTGAAAACAGGGATACGGTTATCGAAAGATTGGCTGTCAAGCATTTCAAGGAAATTGGATTGGTCGACGAAATCATCAGCTTAGATGAAGACCGCCGTAAGATCCAAGCGGAATCGGACGCACTTTCGGGCGAAGCTAATGCGGCAGCAAGGCAGATTGGAGATCTGATGCGCCAAGGAAAAAAAGAAGAAGCTGAAGCCGTTAAATCCCAATCATCCGGATATAAAGATCAGGTAAAGCAACTATTGGATAAATTAGGAGCGATTGAAATCGAACTGAATGATAAGATTGTTCAATTGCCTAATTTACCGCATCAATCTGTTCCTGTTGGTGTGAGTGCCGATGATAATGAGGTCGTTTTAACGAATGGTGAAATTCCGTCTTTATCAGAAGATGCATTGCCACATTGGGAATTATTAAACAAATATGATATTGTGGATCTGGAGCTCGGTGTAAAAGTCGCAGGAGCAGGATTTCCGATTTATAAAGGGAAAGGCGCAAAATTGCAGCGCGCATTGATCAATTTCTTTTTGGATCAGGCAGCAGAGCAGGGGTATGAAGAGGTGCAAGTGCCCATTTTGGTTAACGAAGACTCCGCTTTTGCTACTGGGCAGTTGCCGGACAAGGAAGGACAAATGTATTATGTCAATAATGACAACTTATACTTAATCCCTACGGCAGAGGTGCCGGTAACCAATATTTACAGAGATGTCATTGTTAAGGAAGCACAGTTCCCCATTAAGCATTGCGCCTATACACCATGTTTCCGCCGTGAAGCAGGTTCCTATGGAGCCCATGTGCGTGGATTGAACCGTTTACATCAGTTTGATAAAGTTGAGGCGGTACAGCTGGTCCATCCAGAAAAATCTTATGAAGTTTTGGAAGAAATGAGTCTATATGTACAAGGTTTGCTTCAAAAATTAGAACTACCTTATCGTGTATTGCGTCTTTGTGGTGGTGATATGAGTTTCACTTCCGCGTTGACTTATGATATGGAGGTGTATAGTTCTGCGCAAAAACGCTGGCTAGAAGTATCTTCTGTTTCTAATTTTGAAACATATCAAGCCAACCGATTGAAAGTACGTTTTAAAAATTCAGATGGAAAAATGCAATTGGCCCATACATTAAATGGTTCAGCATTGGCGCTGCCACGGATTGTCGCTGCGATATTAGAGAATAATCAAACGGAAAAAGGCATCCGGATTCCAGCAGTGTTGGTGCCCTATACCAAATTTGAGTACATTGATTAGTCGATGTATTAAATAGCGTCCCTATTTCGGGACTTCTACTAGAAAGAGACTCTACCTGAGCAGGTAAAGTCTCTTTTTTTTTCGCTTTTTTGCCTTGACAGAACTTTAGAATCGTTATAAATTACTCTTTTTTTCCTTACAAAAAATAAGAAAATAGTTATGTTAATGATTTCTTATAACATTGTTAATATTTTGTTAAATATAGGTGATTCCGTATAAAATTCTGTTTCAAAATTATTTAAAGAGTTTTTATTCTAAAATAGATCTTGTATTTGAATTTGTAAGATACCGTTGCCTTTGTTGCGTTATTTTTTGTTTTTGCGATCGAATGTTAAAAAACTTGTAAAAGCAACTTTGGCTTTCTATATTTGAAACCGCTAATAAAAATCGCACTAACTATTATATACTGTAAATGCTGAAAAGAGCAAATTTACAGCTGGATATTTATCTAAGGACTGACTCTACATCTACCTGGAGCTTGCTTTCCCAAAAATATTTTCAACTGTTATCCCATGAATGGCAATGTGCTATTTGCATATTTCTGTTTATTGTCTAAACAATGTCTGTTTAGACAGTTATGTTAACGGATATAGTTTATATCAATATATAGGATTAGAAAAATAATAAAATTAACTAACTAAAACATGAAACAAACATTACTAAGTTTTCTTGTTGGCGGAATGATTTTGACTTCGGTTGCATTCGCACAAGAAAAGAAGATTAGTGGTCGTGTTACATCTGCTGATGGTAAAGCAATACCTGGGGTGACAGTGGTTGTACAAGGAACTAATCAAGCGACACAGACAGATGCTGATGGTAATTATTCTTTGAATGTACCAGCAGGCAAAGTTGTTGTCTTCCGTTCAGTTGGTTTTGACGATAAAACCATCATTGTTAACAACAACAGCACAGTGTTCAATGTATCTTTGTCAGGACAGGACAATGCGTTGGAAGAGGTCGTGGTGACGGCAAATGCAATCAAAAGAGAAAAACGTTCTTTAGGCTATTCGGCGCCAACAATCAAGAGTGATGAACTGACTGAAGGTCGCAATTCCAGTGCAATTAACTCGTTAGCAGGTAAAGTTGCGGGGGTGAACATTACATCCACATCAAATTCACCGGGTAGCTCTTCTCGCGTTGTATTGCGTGGAGGTTCATCTATTTCAGGTAACAACCAAGCTTTGATTGTTGTTGATGGTACACCTATCGATAATACAAGCAAAATGGGTGGAGCTAGTGATCTAGCGAGTGTTGATTTTGGTAACCGTGGTAATGATATCAATCCTGATGATATCGCTTCTGTAACTGTTCTAAAGGGGCCTGCTGCTGCTGCATTGTATGGTTCAAGAGCTTCCAATGGAGCGTTGATTATTACAACAAAAAGTGGAAAGAAAGGATCTAAAAATGAAATTACTTTTAGTTCCACCAATACATTGTCATCTATTTTGAAATTACCTGAATTTCAAAATCAATATGGACAAGGATCATCAGGTTATAATAAAGCGGGGGATCTCATTTACTCAAATGATCCAAAAGAAAACTGGTCATGGGGTGCTCCATTTACTGGTGAAATTCAAGAATGGGGACAAGCTGTAAACGGTGTTCGTCAGAAAAAAGCGTATTCTGCTGTGAAGGACAATGTACGCGATTTCTTTGATCTTGGTATTGCTTCTGACAACAATTTAAGCTTTTCTGGTGGTTCGGATAAATCGACTTTTTATTTAGGATTAAACGCTTTGAATTCCAATGGCGTATATCCAGGTAAAAAAGATAACTATAATAAATATGGTGTTAGATTTAACGGAACAACAGAATTTTCCAATAAATTTAGCGCTGGTATCGCTGTAAATTATAGCCGAATCAATAGTAACAATGTTGGTGGTGGACAAGGTGGTGGCTCAGTTTACAATAACTTATTGCAAACACCGAGAGATATCGATGTTGTTGGCTTGAAAGATTTATCTAATCCTTATAACGGTTATGGTTATACGGATGAAAATGGTGTCGCTCATAATGATGTTTATGGGTATTATGGTGCTTATACCATGAATCCATACTGGGTGTTGGAAAACTATAATAATTTCAATGATGTGAACCGTATTATGGGGAACTTCAATGTGAATTATAAACCGACAGAATGGTTGACTTTTCAAGAGCGTATTGGTTTGGATAATTACAGTGATCGTAGACGTTCGGAATCCCCTAAATATAGCTTCTTACCAATAGACAACACTTCAGGTAATTATTCTGAAGGAAATATTCAAACAGATCCAGGACAATATCGTATTGACCAATTTAATGTAAATGAGATTGTTCATGATTTCATGGCGACGGCCAAACATACTTTCAATGAAGATTGGGAAGCGTCGTTTATGTTGGGTAATAATATTCGTCAGCGTAAAACAACTTCAAATAGCACTGCGACAAATTCAAGCGGTGGACTTGTTGTTCCAGGATGGTATAACCTTGCGAACTCCAACGGCCCATTGGATCTAATCGAAGATACTTGGTCAAACCGTCGTTTAGTGGGGGTTTACGGTGATTTGAACGTTTCTTATAAAAACATAGCTTATTTACAAGCTACAGCACGTAACGATTGGTCTTCCACTTTGCCTAAGAAAAATAATTCATTCTTTTATCCAAGTGTAAGTGGGTCATTTGTTGCATCAGAATTGTTCTCGCCTGAGTTGAAGAGTAAGTTTAGTTATGCAAAAATTCGTGCTAACTGGGCACAAGTAGGTTCGGATACAGATCCATATCAATTGATTTCAACGTTCTCTAGAAGTGCAATTGCTGGCGGTTTCGGTTCAACATCTTTTCCTTTCGGTAACGTATCTGCTTTAATGTCAGGTAATACCATTGGGAATTTAAACTTGAAACCTGAAATCACGACTTCGTTCGAAGTGGGTACAGAATTGGGCTTCTTTAACAATCGTTTATCTGCTGATTTTACTTATTACAAAAACAATTCGAAAAATCAAATTTTGAGTATTCCTATTCCACTTTCAACAGGTTACGGACTTAGTTTGGTAAATGCGGGTAAAGTTCAAAATAGTGGCGTGGAATTGACTTTGAGAGGAACACCTGTGAAAACAGAAAACTTGACATGGGAATTGTTTGGAACGTTCACAAAAAACAACAGTAAAGTTGTTGAATTGATGGACGGAGTACAACAGGTGTCAGTTGGTGGTTTCTCAGGGATGAGTATCGTTGCTGCTGTAGGTCGCCCATACGGTGAGTTTTATGGAGTTACAAATGCTACCGATGCACAAGGTCGTACGATTGTGGATCAGAAAACAGGATTGCCAATAGCTTCTTCTAAGCCAGAATATTTAGGTACCTATAATCCAGATTTCCAAGCTTCTTTGGGTACAAGTCTGAGTTATAAAAACTGGTCGATGAGTGCCTTGTTCGATACCAAACAAGGTGGTGTGTTCTATTCGAGAACAAAGGATATTATGGGATTTGTTGGTACCTCAGCTGAATCAGGAGGCGATCGTATCGGCCAGATTTTCCCGAATTCAGTTTATCTAGATGCGGCAGGAAATTCTGTTGTTAACACGACTGCAACATATGATAAAATCGATTACTATCCAAACATGGAAGCAGGGGTTAATGTTGTAGACGCGACTTATGTTAAATTGCGTAATCTTACATTTACTTATAAATTCTCTAAAGATATGTTGAAAAATACACCATTTGGAGCTGCTTCAATCGGTGTGTTTGGAAATAACCTATTTATTTGGACACCAAGCGAAAATAAATATGCAGATCCAGAAGTGAATTCATCAGGTGCTGGTAATGCACAAGGTTTTGACTTTACTGCTCAGCCTTCATTACGTAATTATGGTATCAATGTTAAAGTTTCATTTTAATAGCAAGTAAAGTATGAAAACTATAAATTTAAAAAATGCTAAGAAGCTTTTAGTTTTAGCTTTAGTTGGCACACTAGGGTTGACTAGCTGTAATAAATTTTTGGATGTGAATGAAAATCCGAACAATCCAGAAACAGCTACGCCTAGTTTATTATTACCGACAGTGGAAGCTGCTATCAGTCAAGTCGTAGGTAACAGTTTTCAGGTATATGGTAATATCTGGGGACAATATTGGACACAAAACCCTACTTCCTCTCAATACCGTTCTATCGACAGATATCAAGTATTGAATACAGCAATGGATAGATCATGGTTGATTTTGTATCGTAGCGCATTGAATAATGCTGAACTAATCATCAATTCAAATGAGGCTGCCAATGATAATTATAAAGGTATTGCCTACTTATTGAAGGCTTATACCTTTCAAGTAGCAACAGATGCTTTTGGAGATATTCCATTGTCAGAAGCATTGAAGGCAAATGGAAATCTTAATCCTAAATACGAAGCTCAAGCAGTTGTTTACGATTCTATTTTCAGCTACATTGATAAAGGTTTGGCTTTGTTAGCAACACCACAGGCGGTACCTGTCTCAAGTCAAGATATGATCTTCAACGGTGATTTGGATAAATGGAAAGCTTTTGCAAATACCTTGAAGTTGAGAGCATATTTACGTATTTCAAATGTTGATGCGAGCAAAGCTGCAGCTGGTATTAAGGCACTTTATGCAAAAAATGCAGCCTTCTTAGATCAGGATGCTTCAATAACTTACACAACAACTGGTGGTAACGAAAATCCATTTTATAACGAGATGGTCGGATTGGGTAAAACTCAAAATGTTGTGGCAAGTGGAACGGTGATTCAGGCATTTGTGAAAAACAATGACCCGAGAAGATTCTCTTTTTATAATAAGTTAAGCGGACAGGATACGATCGCATTTATTCTTCAAGGTGATTTTAATGCAAATTCAGCAAAATTAGTTTCTTCTCCTTCACCTCTTGTTGGTGGCCGCGCAGTGGATCCTACATCAGCAACAGCACCAGTAAAATTATTCTCGGCTGCTGAAAGTAAATTCTTGCAAGCTGAAGCTGTGGTAAAAGGTTGGGGTACAGGTGATGCAAAAGCACTATTTGAATCTGGTATTACAACAAGCTTTACAGCTACAGCTAACGCTAGTGATGCTGCTAAATATATCGCAGAAGCTCCGGATGCGAAATTTACAGGTGATGCCGAAGCAAAATTAAAAGCGATTATCACACAAAAATATTATGCAATGTGTGGTTTCCAAGGTTTTGAATCATGGACTGAGTGGAGAAGAACTGGTTATCCAACTTTCTTTACAACTTCTATCGCTTCTACTTTAGGAGAAGGCAGAATGCCATTACGGATGCCTTATGCAAACAGTGAGGCTACTTCAAATACAAATTACCCTGGTAATGTTGTAATCTATACGCCAGTATGGTGGGATGTGAAATAATCCATTATTAGGTTATATACTTTAAGAGCGGCAATTTCTTTCGAAATTGCCGCTCTTGTTTTGTATGCGTTTGTTTGAAAAAATGTATTTTTGCGTCCATTAACGCTACTAAATTTTATGAAAAGATCGACTTTATTATTGCTTGTGTATATTTTGACAGGATGGAATGTACGGGCTGCTTCTAGAGAGGAAAGGGGGCTAGAATCTGTTACTGATACGATCATAAACTATTTCGATAACCTAGGGAATTCTGTTTCTACGAAAGCTGAATCTCAATCTTATCAGTATATTGTTTCGATGGGAAATGACTCTGAAAAACTATTTAATATCGTCAGTTATTACGCGGATACAGATTCCATGAAATCTTTTGGGTACAGCCGTGACAGTATGGCGTCGGGGATAGGCTGGAAATATATAGGAGACTTCACTACCTACTATCCTAATGGACAGTTAAAAAGCTTGGAGACATTCGATATTCACGCCTTACCCATTGATTCATCTTATTATTATTATCCCACAGGAAAACTGAAGATGCTGGTTACACAGGTAGAATCAGGACAAAGTCCATTTGTCGGTATTCCAATGACCAAGCCATATTACCTGTTATATTTGGATTCTATAGGGAATTATCTTTTAAAGAGAGGAAATGGATTCCTTCGACTGGATTATGACGATGGTACCTATATCGAAGGTGAGTTAAAAGATAATGAAAGGGAAGGAAAATGGAATGGCTGGAATATGGGCAGCAAGTATGAAGAGTTATATTTGGGTGGTACCCTTCAAAGTGGTAAAAGATTTCGTGCTACTGGTGAAGTAATTTCTTACGATGCTGATACAAAGGAGTTAGCACCTATGCCCCCTCTTAAAATGGATCAGTATATGAAGGCTATCTATAAAAATATAAAAATACCCAATGATTTAGTGAATCAATTGAAGTCTGATGCTACTTCTGTAAATTTTGTTGTCAACAAAGATGGTCATCTAAGTAAGTTTACATATGATAAGGATGTTCCTATGAAAATTAGAAGCGGGATAACAACTGCCATTCAACGTATTGGATCCTGGAAGCCTGGGCGACTGCAGGGGGAACCTGTTGCTGTAAGTTATACTATTCCGATACGGCTATAATTATAGCCTGTCTCATATCGTTACGTTATGATTGCAATAGAGTGTATGTCTATTTATGCGGGTGACACACTCTTGGATTCAGCTATTATATTGTACTCAAGCTAGGCTTTGGAGCAAAAGTGATGCGTTTGTATGTATCCAAAGGAGTTTTAATCCAGCAGGTCACAATTCCTAAAAACCTTTTAAAAAGGGCGGGAGAGAAATGCCTAATGGAAAAGATTCCTCCTGCTTATGCCAAATTAAATAAAAAATCAGGATTCAATCATCTGAGTTATCAGACAATTTTCAATTATATTTTACCCGCATATTTCTAGTACGTGTTAAGCACTACTTAAGCACAGATATAGCACTATTTACGCAATTGTTGTGTAAGCAAATTTATAAAGGAAAAATGTACTATAAAGGTACTTGTCCAGTGCTACAAAAACGTTTGCAGAGCAGCGATCAAAAAATAACTAAGCAGGAGATTTCTTCGAGAGGCCTTCGGGCTTTCTTCGACTGGCCTTCGGGTCTGCTCCGTACCTGCGTCGGCCCTTCTTCGGCTGCTGTTCGGCTGTTCTTCGGGACGTTCCCCGAAGCGCTGTCGAAGCGGACTCGAAGCCGAGCCGAAGCGTAGACGAACATCTCTCGAACAAGCTCCGAAGAGATCCCGAAGCGTTGCCGAAGAGCACTCGAAAGGGAGCCGAAAGGCCACCTTCTTCTGACAATTTTCGAATCAACTTCGCCCCAACTTCTGCCTTTCATGCAGTGGGCCATCAGTCTCCCTCGAATTTTCCTTTGATTTTTCCCGAGGGTTACCCGAAGCCCAGCCAAAGAAATTCCGAGCAACGCTGGGAGAAAGGCATAAGTTGGTCAGGAGTTAGTAGGTACTTAAATGGTCTATTCCTCGGTACGAAAGGTACTGTTAATTCACCGTTAAGCTACCGGGAGTGTACCGAAAGGGTACCAAAAAGGTACCGGGAATGTACTAAAGAGCTACTGGAGATATACCAAACAGGTACGAGCTGTCAGTAGCTATCTGGCGGATCTGGGGTGTAAACTCTGTAATGTATCAGAAAAATGTGTAAAAGGGGCGAAAACCAATTTGATAATTGGAGCAAGTGAATACTCTTTGAAATTAAGAGTTTTAAGGTTGTGTGCGCATTTAGTAGGTGTGATGTTGGGGTTTTGTCGTTGAAAAGAAGTTAGGTGCTCAGAAGGCTTTAAAATACTTTATTTCTCTATGCTGTTATAAAACACCTATCGCTTATTTTTGACATGCGTGTTTTGGCTGCCGACTCCACATGGATAGGGGTTGAGTGGGATACTTTTGGTACAGTCGAACAGCTGGGGGAGTTGGCAGTTATCCGTACAGAGGAGGGGCTACTGCGCATCCAGAGAGTACAGCTGAACAACAGTGTTACGTCCGGTCTAAAAAGTTTGGAAATCTATACTGCTCCACGGCAGCAATGTGTGGTTGAGCTGGACGATGGTACGAAAATACATTTGAATGCATAGTCGCGATTAAGCTATCCGCTCCGAAAACGGGACTCCACAGTAGCGTACAAAAAAGGAGAGGCTTATGTTATTCCAATAGCCGTGCTCCTTTGATTATTGTTATTTGAAAAAGACAAGGTCACAGCCAATCGGGTCGACTTTCTAATTCGATCGGATACCAGGAATATGAAAGCCATATTAAATGATGGAACAATGGAGATTTATTCTCACAACCTGAAAAAAGTTCGTCCATAGTCTGCCCGGGGACTTTGTGTATGTTGGAGCTAAATATGCAGGTAAAAATCATCATCCCCGTGATACAACAAGCTATGTGGCAAACCAGGATTTCAAAGAAGCCAAGATGTGGACTCGAAAAATCCGTATCTATAAAGGCATGCCTCTGCGCGATTTTGTTGATGAAATGAGCCGCTGGGAGGGATTTACGATCAAAAGATGGGACTCCACCCCAATGTTAAGCATATCTCGGTGTCGATCTGCTATCAGAGTGGCAGGGAAGAAGTGTATAGTGCTATCCGTCAGGCAGGTGTGCTGCTGCATGAAGAGAAAGGGATGATAAGCTTCTGTCTTGAGGATAAACGTGATAGAGTTGCAATGAAGCCATTAGATGGTAATGACAGGAGAGTAAAGTAAGAAAGTGGAAATGACTATTAAACTAGGTATTCACCAAGCATCGGTCGTCAAAATCATCTACAGTTTAGTTTTGAAATTTAGTTCAGCCATCAACGATGTTACTTTAATACGAATTTATTGTAAAAATAACAATCTATTTTTCAGTGTTTTATGATTATTTGTAAATCAATTGTTATCACAAAGTTATGCATGCATTGTAAAAGTTAAAAAAAGTTATAATTTTGTATTTAACATTTTTTAACAAGCGGAAACAATCTGAGGAAAAAGATGTTACTAACTATAACACATATATAAATTTTTGGAAAGTATATTGCTAACCATAGTATTTTATCAAGAATAAACATTTTTTAATAAACGTAAACATATGAAACACAAATTACTCAGTTTTTTCGTGGGTAGTATGATCCTGACTTCTGTTGCGTTCGCGCAGGAAAAGAAGGTAAGCGGTCGTGTTACCGGAGCTGATGGAAAACCATTGGCAGGTGTGACGATAGCTGTACAAGGATCTAACGTCGCCACGCAAACAGATGCGAATGGTAACTACTCGTTATCTGTTCCAACAGGAAAAGTTATTGTCTTTCGTTCTGTTGGATTTGCTGACAAAACCTTAATCGTAAGAGAGGGGCAGTCAGCTTTTAATGTAACATTAGACAATTCTGACAATGCATTAGAAGAAGTTGTTGTAACAGCGATGGGGGTATCTAAGCAAAGTAAAGCACTTGGTTATGCCGCATCAACGATTAAAGCGGAGGATATCACTGCAGCAAATAATATGAATGCCATGACTGGTCTCCAAGGTAAAATGGCGGGTGTCAGTATTTCTAATTCGGGAACTACAGGAGGATCTACAAAGGTAATCATCCGTGGTGTCTCTTCTCTAACAGCAAACAACCCTTTATATGTTGTAGATGGTGTCCCAATTAGTAATGGATATCAAGCTGACGTTAATTTTTCTCGTTCGGTGGATTTAGGTAATCAGGCAAATGATATTAACCCAGATGACATTGAATCAATGACTGTACTAAAAGGAGCTTCCGCTACAGCACTGTATGGTTCTCGTGCCGCACATGGTGTTGTAATGATTACGACGAAAAAAGGTAAGTTAGGTCAAAAATTTGAAGTTACTTATACGGGAGCAATTAATGCTAGTAAGGTTCTAAAAGTGCCTCAAACTCAAAATGTTTTCGGACAAGGATGGCCTAATTTTGATTATCTTGAAAATGGATCATGGGGGCCTAAATTAGATGGAATCGAAAGACCTTGGGGTTCAGAGGTTGATGGCTTAAGGCAAACAAAACCTTATGCATATGTAAAAGATAATATCAGAAACTTCTATGAGACAGGATTGGATGCTACAAATGCACTATCGCTTTCTGGTGGAGGAGAGAAGTCTTCTTATATGTTCTCTTACGGTAATTTTTACCAACATGGCGTTTTACCAGGTCACCCAGATAAGTTAAAGAGAAACAATTTTTCATTCCGCGGTAATACGAATTTAGATAAATTCTCATTTAACTATGGTGTTAACTATGTTAGACGTGATTTAAATGCTGTTTATCAAGGTCAAGGGACAAGCGATGGTGGAGATGTGACATTTCAAGAGCTAATTCAAATTCCTGTCGATATCAATATTTCATCATTAAAGGATTTTAATAACAAGTATAATAATTACGATAACTATTTTACCGCGTATGCGTCAAATCCTTACAAAGCTTTGTTAGACAATGGTTCTAGATTGCAAGATGATCGTTTTTATGGAAATATCGATTTATCGTATAAAATCTTACCTTGGTTGACCGCTGTTGGTAAATTGGGCGGAGATTTTGCTAATACTCGCACTATTGATTTTGCTCAGAAAATTACATACACACCTGGTTCTCCTTCGGCTGAAAACGGTAAAGCTCCAGTGACTGGACGTTATGGGGAGAATTATCGTAAAACAAATCAATTGGATGCGACATTCATGTTCCGTGCTGATAAAAATGTAACGGAAGATATCAATTTATCGGGATCTTTAGGGTACAATTATAATCAACGCGGTTATAGTTATTTAGATGCTTATGTAAGTGGATTGAACATACCAGGATGGTATAGTATCAAAAATACAAGTGAAGCACCTATTGTAAATAACGTTTTCGTAAGACAACGTTTGATGGGACTTTTTGCAGATGCAACTTTTGGATATAAAAATTATTGGTTTGTCAATGGTTCATTCCGTTCAGATTGGTCTTCTACATTGCCGGTGAAGAACAATAACTATATTTATGGTGGTATCAATACCTCCCTAATCGTTACTGATGCATTTGAGGAATTGAAATCAGACAATTTTAATTTTTTGAAATTGAGAGCTGCTTGGGGTAAAACAGGAGCTGACGCAGGTGCCTATTTGACTGAGAATTATTATCAATCTTCTCAAATTGGTTTAGGCTTTGGAAATACTATTCTACCATTAGGTGGAGTTGCTGGATTGCAGCATGCTAAAACACTTGGAAATGAGGATTTGAAACCTGAAATTACAACCGAGCTTGAGTTTGGTGCTGAAATGCGATTCTTGAAGAATAGGATTAGTCTTGATGCATCTTACTATAGTAGAAAAACCGTAGATCAAATTTTTGCGATCAACTTATCGCCAGAGACTGGTTATACACGACGTACACGAAATATGGGCGATATTCGTAATAAAGGTTTCGAAATTGGTTTGAATACGATTCCATTGAAATTTAATGATTTTCAATGGGATTTAGGTATTAACTTTACTAAGAATACAAGTAAAGTAATGGCACTATACGATGACACCAAAGAAACATTGATTGAAAATGCTTACTCAGTTGATTTTGTCGCGGAGATTGGGCAACCTCTTGGGGTTTATAAGGTTCCCCAAGTAATGGTATTGAAAGATGGTGAATTTGCTGGTAAAACTGTTGTGAATTCAGCCGGTATTCCAATTACAGAACCAAATGTAAAAAGGACAATCGGTAAATATGAACCAGATTTTCAAATGGGCTTTACAACCAAATTTAGATACAAAGACTGGAGCTTGGGTGGAGTACTCGATTGGCGTAAAGGAGGATTCTTTTACTCATACACCGCTCAGTTAAATTACTTTGTTGGAAATGCAACCGAAACTACTTTCAACGAAAGACAACCTTGGTTGGTTCCAAATTCTGTTAAACAATTAGCTAATGGTGACTATGTTGAGAATGATGTTCAAATTTCGGTGAACAATCAATATGCCTACTGGTATTCAAATACAAATAATTCAATGTATGACAGAGCTGTATTGAAACGCGACTTTATTAAACTACGTGAATTAGTATTAACTTATTCTTTACCAAAAAGTATTCTAGGATCTAAGATTAAAGGGATAGATTTCAGTTTAGTTGGTCGTAACTTATTCTTATGGACACCAAAATCAAATAATTTTGTCGATCCTGAAGCGACTAATTACGGTAATGATATCAGCTCCAATTTTGGTGAATTTGCGGCTGGTCCCACCTTTAAAAGCTATGGTGGTAGTGTAAGAGTTCGATTCTAAACTTATTCGATTAATTAGACATGAAAAATTTAAAGAAAATAACTTATATATTGGTTGCAAGTGCTTTAGCTTTTGCTTCCTGCAGTAAGGATTTGGATATCAATAGAAGTCCATATAACCCTACAGAAAATGATGCTAAGCCCGAATTGTTATTTCCATCAGGAGTTGCTTATAGTGCTGCTAAGATTGGGGGAGATTTGCAACTTATTGGTGCTTTTTGGTCCCAGCACTATACACAGAATAATTCTTCGAATCAGTACACAGCAATTGATTCTTATAATTTGACTATTGCTTCTTACAATGGTATATGGTCAAATTTAATGGGAGGGGGAATGAAAGATTTGATGATTACAAAGGAGAAAGCCGCTTCCGCTGGACAATGGGATTATTATGTCACCGCATCTATCATGTTGGCATTTGATTATCATGTATTGGTTGATTTATATGGAGATCTTCCTGTGAAAGAAGGCCTACAAGGAGATAAAGGTATCTATACACCGAAATGGGATGATGGTAAAACTGTTAATCAACTAATAGTAACGCAATTAGATGATGCAATTGGTAAAGTAGCAGATGCAAAGAAAATATCATCTATTGGGACTCAAGATTTTGTCTTTCAAGGCGATCTTGATTTGTGGCAAAAATTTGCTAAGACATTGAAATTGAAAGTTTTAATGCGTGATTTTGCAACTAATGCTGCAGCGATTACTACATTGTTAAACAGTGGTGATCTGTTAGAATCTGATGCGAAAATGACCGCTTTTATTGATGCGGTAAATAAATCTAATCCACTTTATGAATCAGATAGAAGAGCATTAAATACGGCTGCCAACTTGCGAGCAAGTAGGACGCTAATGTCATATCTTAAGAAGTATAATGATCCACGGATTGAAGATTTTTATGAATTGACTACACAACAAGATAAGCCTCAAGTTTATGCTTCATTAAGACAGGGGGATTATAATGCTGCAACAACAGATTATCCTATAGGCTCTACTTCTCGTGCGAAATTGGGTGCAACTGATCCTGTTTATTTTCAATCTGCTGCTGAGTCTGAGTTTTTGCAAGCTGAAGCATGGGCACGTTTAAATAATAGCGCTAATGCAAGATCACACTATAATGAAGCTGTCAAATTAGCATTCTCTCGTTGGGGTAAAGACGGTTCTTCGTTTGTAGCTGCAGGTGGAGCTTATGAATTCAAATCAGGTACCGTTGAGTCAATGGTTGAGCAAATTATTATTCAAAAATGGGTTGCCGCTACTCGTTGTCAAGCTTGGGATTCTTTTTATGATCAAAATAGAACAGGATACCCCATGATGAGTGCTGTAGATGCTGAAGATCCGTCCTATATCCCTGGACAATATACGAGATCTATTACTTCAGTCTTAACTGGCAACACTCTTCCTAGACGTCTACCGTATCCTAAAAATTCTTCGGATAATAATGCCAATACGCCTAAAGCAGTACCTATTGGTACCAAGATGTGGTGGCATAAATAGTAGTATAATTTTAATAAAAAGAAAAATGAAACATATATTTAAATACTTTTTAGGACTTCTAGTATTAGGATTTGTATCCTGTGAAAAGGATCACCCTGAAGTTGAATATTCTCCTATTTTCCCGATATCGGGGGAATGGCATACACACGTTTTTAATGAAGATGGATCTTCCGCAAGTGCAAGTTTGTTTGCATTAAGTACCTATAATACATCGGATAATTTATCAGACGTTGCTTGGTTTAAATTAAGTACTGCTGCACAACCATTTGGTGTTTTAGCGAAAGTAAAGGTTGATGTTCCTAATAAAACGTTCGTTGCCGGTGAGTACAGAAATACATTAGCTGTACCTGCAAATAGTACTGCCATCACATTGCTCGAGGGTAAGGTAATGCTCAACGCATCAGCTCAGCCGAGTAAAACAGTAGCTGATAGTATTTATGTTAAATACAAAACTGCAGTAAATGGAAAAATTTATATTGTAAAAGGTCATCGTCGTACGCAATGGCCAGAAGATCAGCGTTAAAACAATTACGTTTATACTTATAGGGGAGCTTGGTCGATAAATCGACCAAGCTTTTTTATTGAGATCCTCAAACGCAAGACAAAAGAAATAATCCTATTGTCAACTTTAGGATAAGGCAGGAAAAAATCTAAGTCAATAAATAAGGTGTGCAAGCTCGTCATAGATTATCTTCCGACGTTTACTTTTTATATATTATTACCAAATCATTAATTTTATGTATACAAATTAATAGTCTAACAATTTATTAATACTAACTTAACATTGAGAATCTATTTTTACGGCATTGAAATAAGAGGGCTTATAATATTTAATCAGAACCTATAATCCTCTTAAGATTCATTCATTATATTAGAGATTATTATAATACCAATGAACCATCTGAACGTAAACTCTGTTTATACGGATAAGTTCTGATGATATCCATTGCTACAAAAAAAGTTATTCAATGAAAAAAGCACTTTTACTCGCAACTCTGATTGGTCCAGCAGTAGCCATGGCGCAAAATAACAATGCGCCTTCAAGTTATGATCCACATGATATCAAAATCACTGGATACCTTCAGACACAGTTTCAAAAGGCTCAATCACCAGGAATAACTTCGTTCTCCGGTGGTGATTTCTCCAAGAATTCCGACAACCGTTTTATGATCCGACGTGGACGCCTCAAGATTGACCGCGTGGATACTTACTCAAGTATTGTATTCCAGCTTGATGCGACCCAGGATGGTGTACAATTAATGGATGCTTTTATCCAACTGCGGCATCCTAGCCAAAAAGGTCTGAGCCTGACCGCCGGTCTCTTTAACAGACCATTTGGCTATTCTATTGTCTATTCTTCTGGATACCGTGATTTTCCGGAAAGAGCGCGCGTATTTCAAACCTTAATGCCGCGGGAGCGTGATCTTGGTGGAATGGTCAGCTACCACCCGGGGGGCAAAGTGAAATTCTTAAACTTAGACTTAGCGTTGGTAAATGGAAGTGGGCACTCGGCCAAAGACTATGATTCCAAAAAGGATCTGATCGGTAACTTAGCTTTTAAGTTCGACAGCCTTGCTGATAAAAGATTACATCTTGGCTTCGGTGGTTCATTCTATAAAGGCTCAGTCCGAAACGATACGAAGACCTACTATACTTCTAATGGAGCTGGCTATACTGCGCATACCAGCGATGAGAACGAGGGTAAAGGAATTGGACGGAACTATTATGGTGCGAACTTGCAGATTGAACTCGATAACAGTTTCGGAAAATCCAGTTTCAAGACAGAATATGTAACCGGTGACCAGCCCGGGGTAGCTGGTGGAGAAGATATCAAAGGACCGTATGCAAGTAGAAGTTTCACCGCTCAACCTGCTACGGATTTGTATCAGCGTAAATTTAATGGTTATTACCTTTGGTTTACCCAAGAAATCGCTAAAACGGGTATCACGGCTTTGTTAGCCTATGATGTTTATGATCCGAATGCAAAGGCTAGCGGAATGACCATTGGGATGCCTGATAATTTTACAGCCGACGGCGATGTAAAATTCAGTACACTTGGTTATGGTGTAGCTTATCAGATTAGCAATCGATTGAAACTGACAGTCTACAATGAACATGTTACCAATGAGGCGACTAGTTTGCCGAATTTCTCTGATGATCTGAAGGATAATGTTTTTACGACGCGACTGCTCTATCGATGGTAGGGGGGCGAAGTTGAAACCGGTTAAGCCAGCAGCTTTATCTTGGATATGGATGAAATAACTTGTTATTCGGTCAGACAATAATGATGTATAACCCGTGATAATTCCCTGAATTTCGGAGGAAATATGAACGGATATCAGGATTATCCTATATGATATTTTTTCGAATGCGACTTAAAGAAGAAGCCGTAATCCCCAGATAAGACGCCAGCATTGCTAAGGGAACGCGATTGGCCAATCCGGGATAGAGTTTTAGAAATAGCAGATAGCGTTCTCTAGCATCGAGATTCATCATGGTATTTGCGGTTTTTAATTTGCTTTCAATAACAAATCCATAAAGCTTAGCCATCAGGAGGGGCCAGATTTTTATTTCTTTTTCCAGCAACTCAAAATTGTGGATATCAAGGCTCCAAAGCTGTGCATCTGTTACGGATTCGATATAGTCGTTGGATGGAGTGCGATCCAAAAAACTTTGAAAATCGCCGATAAATCGACCTTCGTAGATAAAGTAGCGTGTGAAATCATCCCCTTTTTTATTGTAATAAAGGGAACGAAATACACCGCTTTCCACAAAAGCTATCGTATTGGTAACCCTTCCACAGGTGACAAAATAGCTTGCTTTTGGAATGCTCTTCTTTTCAAAGGCCTGTCGGATCAGACTTTCCTCCCGCTTGTCAAGCTGTCCAAATTTTTGGATATATGCTAAAAGTTGCTCCATTTTGCTTTTATTAATTACCTAAGATAACCAATTCTTCCCGTTGTGGCCCTGTGGATAGGTATTTTACTGGGACCTTTAATTCCTCTTCTAAAAAGGAGATAAATAGTTTCAGCTCTTGGGGAAGTTGCGCTTGGTGGTTGATTTTGCTAAAAGGGGTATCCCATCCCTCTAGGAATTTCCAGATTGGCTTTGGGATATCATCTACAAATGTTGGAGCGGATAAGGCTCTTATTTCGCCCTTTATCTCGTATGCGGTACAGATTGGTACTTGTGACATTCCGTTTAGGATATCCGCCTTTGTCAGTACAAGATCGGTCACCCCGTTTAACATGGTAGCATATTTTAATGCGGGAAGGTCCAGCCAGCCCACTCTTCGCGGCCGTTTGGTATTGGATCCAAATTCACTTCCTTTTTTACGTAGTGCGCCGGCAAGAGGGCCCGTTATCTCCGTTGGAAATAGACCATTTCCTACACGTGTACAATAGGCTTTGGTAACACCATAGATCTTATTAACTAGCTTGGGTGATACACCCAAACTTACACATGCTGCGGATGCAATGGTATTTGAGGAGGTGACATAGGGGTAGCTGCCATGATCAATATCCAATAAAGTGGCTTGGGCGCCTTCGGCCAATACTTTTTTATTGTTGCCGAGTGCTTCGTTAATGATAATTTCTGTATCGGTAATTTGTAGCTTTCTTAAAAAATTACATGCTTCCAGAAAATTACTGAATAAGTCCTTTACTCCCGGCATATCCTGTCCCAAAGCTTGCAGCTCACGGTGTTGTTTATGTAGGAGCTGGAATACCTCTGCTTCGAAATTTTTGGCGAATATATCGCCCACGCGTACATTCTGTCGAAGTATTTTATTGGAATAGGTAGGTGCTATGCCATTTTTGGTTGTTCCAATGGTACGGTATTGCGGCGATTCTTCGAAATACATATCCCAGTACTTGTAGGTCGGTAATACAAGGTGGGCCTTCGCTGAGATTAGAATCCGATGGATTAAATCGGTATCAGAAAGAACAGTTTGGACTTGCTCGACCTCCGCTTTAAGCGCTAAAGGATCAATTACTACACCGGTACCAATAATATTTTTGATATGGGGATAAAAGATTCCTGAAGGCAGTAGCTTAAGGGTATGCTTTTTACCCTGATGGTAAATACTATGTCCAGCGTTTGCTCCACCATTAAACCGTGCGATAATGTCATAATCACGACTAATCAGATCAATGATTTTTCCTTTTCCTTCATCCCCCCACTGGAGTCCAATTAAAATATCCATATTGCTTTGTATTATTTACAGATCAAAGCTAGACCATTGTGGCAGGAGTACAATTGCCATTTGGCAAAAAGTAAGTGAATGGCGTTTATTCCTTGAAAAATTATTCTTGTTTCTGTCCGAGCCGTTTGATTTTATGCAGCCATTTATCTCGTTTTGTCATATCCGAAGTCTTTATTATGCCAAGGTATGTAACTTTTACAGGTGAAATGCCGCAAAACAGCAGGGTTGATCTTTTGAGCTGATTTATACTCGGTTTACCGTAGACGAGGGAATAGTACCAACCGGGCTGATCTAAGGTTGTGATAATCCGGGCTGATTTTCCCTTAAGTAATTTGTCCCAAAGGAGGGAGTTCTCACGGTATCGGAAAGCGAAACCAGGTAGAAAGAGCCTGTCGATAAATCCTTTCATAATAGCTGGGAGCCCACCCCACCAAACCGGATGTACCCAGACTAAATGATTCGCCCAGTGGATATCTTCCCAAGCTCGGAGCAGATCTGGTTCGAGCTCTGTTCGCTTCTGGTAGCCAAATTGTAGATTGGGATTAAAATTCAAATCTACAATGTTAATCGAACGTACTTCTGCTCCAGATTCTTCGGCGCCTTCTCTATAAACTGCTGCAAGGCCAAAATTAAAGGATTCGCTGTTGGGGTGACCGTTGATAACCAATATTTTTTTGTTCATGTTATTCTTCTGATAACACAAAAGTAAAAGCACTGATCTGAGAATTATAGGACAAATGTCTAAAAAGTAATTTCACTGCGAATTCGGCTTAAATGCCGTTGTGTGATGCCCAGATAGGAAGCCAAATACTGTAGTGGTATTTGCTGGATAAATTCGGGCTGATCTCGAAGTAAGTTCATATAGCGTTGCAAAGCTGTTTCTTTCTGCAATTGGAAGATGCGTTTTTCAAGTTCCAGGTATTGTTGTTCAGCAATTAGCTTCAGATATTTTGTCCAGACTAGGCTTTCGGCTGCAAGTGTGTCAATAGCACTTTTTTTGATAACCCATAGTTCTGCAGGAGAAATGGCCTGCATGCTCTCAACACTTGGTCCACCGGTGATAAAAGAAGAATAGGCGGCGATTAAGCTATTGGGAAATCGGAAACAATAGGTGACATCTTCAGCATTTGATGAGTTATAATACGATCGGAAGATTCCGGATGCAATGAAGGCTACTTCGTTACAAGGTTGATTTTCTTTAACAAAAAAATCATTCTTGTTAAGTTTTTTATATTCAAAAAGCTGAACGATCTGGTTAATTTCTTCCTGATCGAAGAGACCCAGAGACTGAAAGTAAGCTGCTATCATTGGCATCAAACTTAGCTAAATTTCTCTTGATAAAGCGCTTGTTGTGCGATCAATTTTTTAATCAATACGATTTGCCCAAGATGATAATAGCTATGCTCAATCACTCCTTCGATATTCCTAAGATAGGAACCATACTTCTCATCAAAAAAAGGTTGTTCAAAAACTTCGACATCAAGTTGCTCGATTTTCTCTATGAAGCACGCTGCATTTTTTACAAAATCTTGTATGAGTTTATCCCAATCATCCTTGCAAGTTATTTCAGGTAAGTCAAAACTGAATTTGTCGTTAATTTCTAGCGTACCCGTGTCGAATGCATCAAGCAATCCCCTTAAATAATAATTGATATGATAAGTGAGCGCAGCAATTGTATTTAACTCGTTGATCTGGTGGATAGCCTGTTGCCAACTTATATCCGAGAGTTGTTCTCTATAGTTGGTATTTGCAATCCAATGACCGTTTAGTAAAACTTCTCTGAGCCGATTCGCTACAAAGGTATTTCTGTTCATAATGTATTATGTAGTTTATAGATCAGTTTATTTCCAGCTAAATTACTTACAATTTCTTTATTCTTCATCTTGGATTAATCTCTTGTTAATAAGACTTTTGTTCTTTTACTCAAAGTCATTTTTACCAAAAGATCATGTTTGCATTAACCGGAAAAGAGCCCGATTTTGAAGGTTTTTTTGCTAACTAATCATCTTTGGCGCGTAAAAAATCCTTATAGAAATCAGGAATATTGCTGTGATAAATAGCCTCAGCGACTTCCTCGACCGGATAATCTACCTTGATTATTCTCGTATCTATTCCTTCCTCTGTCAGCGTAACTAATATATATTGGTATGTATATCACTTATTATTGCGAGCTGTATCTTCATTTATTCTACAAACTTAACAATAAGCATATGTCCCGTAAAGTCTATTAACTGGATATATGCTTGCTGAGGAGCAGCCCACTATCAAAGGTTCATACCACCGGATACTTCAATGCGTTGCCCATTGACCCATCTGGCCTCCTCTGTACACAAGAAGGCAACAACTCCACCAATGTCGTCGGGTACACCGGCACGGCCTAAGGCTGTTACACTGGCAATATGTGCATTGGTCTCCTTGTTATCGCGCACATGTCCGCCACCAAAATCT
Organism: Sphingobacterium sp. UBA7249; assembly: GCF_002472835.1. Taxonomy (NCBI): domain Bacteria; kingdom Pseudomonadati; phylum Bacteroidota; class Sphingobacteriia; order Sphingobacteriales; family Sphingobacteriaceae; genus Sphingobacterium; species Sphingobacterium sp. UBA7249. The sequence goes on from NZ_DKST01000030.1 coordinate 317,431, forward strand.
GTTTCAATAGCTCCTGGGGCGACGACATTCGCTGCAATACCACGCGGTCCTAGTTCTTTGGCAAGATATCTCGTCAAAACTTCGATGGCCCCTTTCATCGAACCATAGGCCGAAGAACCGGGATAAGCGAAACGGGCAAGGCCTGACGAAATGTTGATAATACGTCCGCCATCGTTTATGAAGGGAAGCGCTTTTTGGGTTAGGAAAAAGACTCCTTTATAATGAATATTGTATACCGCATCAAATTGTTCCTCCGTGGTTTCCATAAAAGGAGCGTATAAGGCCGTACCAGCGTTATTGATCAGAAAATCAAAATTCGATCGGCCTGTTTTATTTTTTAGATGCTCGCTTACTTGCGTTATAAAATGATCAAAGGATTTTGTATCAGCAGCATTGAGTTGAAATGCCGCTGCATGTTGTCCCAAAGCTTGAATCGTAGCGACCACGTGATCTGCTTCTTCTTTATTGCTATTGTAAGTCAGTATGACATCAATTCCTTTTTTTGCAAGACTAATTGCCATGTTTCTTCCCAAACCACGGCTTCCGCCGGTTACTAAAGCGATTTTATTTTCAGCCATTTTTATTTTAAAATTTAACAGTACAAATTTAGCTTGAAAAATATTTGCTGCGTTTGTGAAAAGCAAACGATTATTTGCGAAATTCAAATTATAACGGTTGAGAGCGAAAATTATTTGGTGAAAGGTTGGTCTGCTTCTTAAAGAAATTGGAAAAATGGGCTATTTCTTCAAAACCAAGTGAATAGGCGATCTCAGAGACATTCCAGTCCGTTTGCTTGAGGAGAATTTTTGCTTCTTGTGTGATTCGAGCACTAATTAAATGCGATGTGGTCTTGCCTGTATTGTCTTTGAGGATTTTATTCAGATGATTTACATGGATTGCGAGTCGTTCGGCAAAATCATTAGCTGTTCGTAGCTGCAGCCGTTGCATCGGTGATTCGATTGGGAACTGTCTTTCCAATAACTCGATAAAAAGAGAGGTAATTCTGCGGGAGGCATTATGTCTCGGGTTGCTTATGGCTTTCGGCTGTAATTTTTGTCCATAGTGGATAATTTCAAGAATATAATTCCGCAAAAGATCATATTTAAATACATAATCTGAAGATAATTCCTTGTTCATTTTTTCGAAAATATGCTCAATTTCAAGGCGCTGTTCGGCTGTGATCTGGAAAACGGGAAGTCCGCCCGGTTGAAAGATAGGTAGATCATCCAATATGACTCCGCTTTTATTTCTCGCCAAGAAATCATCCGTAAAAACACAAAAATAACCAGCTTGATGCTCATCTTTTGGTATCCAATGATAGGGTACTTTTGGCGTTGCAAATACTAATGCGGATTCCTCTATTTCGATCACTTTATCGGCATATTCAGCTGTATTCTTTCCCGTGATTAAACTGATTTTGTAATAGGTTCGTTTGTTATATGGCATGACGGGTTTCTCTTTCAATGTCTTAGCAAGATCAGCATAGCTAAATACGTTAAAATGCCCGATCTCACGTGCTATTTCTTTGGGTATAGCTGCGTTGATCTCTTTGTAGAACTGTTCAAGTGAGGTAGTTTTCATCGTAATTACATTTGCAAGAATCAAATTTAGTTTTTTATTCATTAACTGACGATTTACCTGCTCTATTCAACTTTGACAAATATCGCAACTGTTTCATTTTAATGTAAATTGTCCAATTATATTTTGCGCAATATAATTTTTCGATTTACATTTGTATCGTTAAAACAAAAACAAAATAAAATATGAAAACGTTATATACAATCGGTGCTACAGCCAAAGGAGGACGAAATGGTCAGGTAAAAAGTGAAAATGGTATATTGGACTTGGCCGTTCGCATGCCGAGAGGTCTTGGTGGTGCAAATGATGATTATGCAAATCCAGAAATGCTTTTTGCGGCAGGTTATGCTGCCTGCTTTGACAGTGCATTGAATTTGGTCATTAGACAAGAAAAGATAAAAACAGGTGAGACAACTGTCACTGCCCAGGTAAGTATCGGACAATTGGAGAATGGTGGTTTTGGTCTTGCGGCAGAACTGCATGCCAATATTCCTGAAGTTAGCCTTGAAATGGCGCATCAACTGATTGAAAAAGCACATCAGGTATGTCCCTATTCCAATGCGACCAGAGGTAATATCGAGGTGAAATTAACGGTATCAAATAACGAATAATATATGAATCATATCGCCACTGTGCTTACCGTACTTGTACTGGTAGAACATATTTACATTGTGTGGATGGAAATGTTTGCATGGGAAACTGTTGGTAAACGTAGTTTCGGGAAATCACTTCCTGCTGAGCTATTTAAACCGACCAAAGGGCTTGCTGCAAACCAAGGCTTATATAATGGCTTTTTGGTAGCTGGTCTGGCCTGGTCATTTTTTATCAACGAACCGCTTTGGAGCGACAATGTACGCTTGTTCTTTTTGAACTGTGTTCTTGTTGCGGGTATATTCGGAGGCATCACTGCAAGTAAAAAAATATTCTTTGTACAGGGAATCCCGGCCTTATTGGCGATATTATTCGTTCTTTTTTCAAAATAAATAATTAACTAAATGTCATTAATTACAGATTTACAATGGAGACACGCTGTAAAAGCGTATGATCCAACAAAAAAGGTTACACAGGAAAATATAGATAAAATATTGGAGGCAGCACGCCTTGCACCAACTTCTTCGGGCCTACAGCCATTTAAAATATTGGTGGTTGAAAACCAAACTTTGAAAGAGGAATTGGCAAAAGGTGCCTTAAATCCTGAATGTATGAGAGAATGTTCTCATGTATTGGTTTTTGCTGCTTGGGACAGATATACAGAAGAGCGTATTGATGAAGTTTATGATTTTACGACTGATGTACGGGATTTACCGCGCGGTAGGTTTGGATCGTATACTGATAAATTGAAATCTATATATCTAAATGAGGAAGCAGAGCGCAATTTTGCGCATACTGCGCGACAAACCTATATTGCGTTGGGATTGGCCTTGGCACAAGCAGCAGAATTGCGGGTAGATTCTACTCCAGCGGAAGGATTCGACAATAATGTAGTGGATGAAGTATTGCAATTGGATAAACTTGGGTTGAAAAGTGTATCGCTAATGTATGTAGGTGTTGCCGATGCTTCTCGCGACTGGATCTCTACAATGAAAAAAGTAAGAATACCAAAAGAGGAATTTGTCGTTGAATATAAATAGGAAACATCTATCCATTAAACTTTAGGAAAACAATATCTTTGCAAAATGGATGATTTATTGAAATTGGACAAACAGCTTTGTTTTTCCGTATATGTCCTGCACCGTGAGATCATGCAGCAATATCGTGCTATTTTAGAAGAAATAGATTTGACGTATCCACAGTATATTACGATGATGGCTTTATGGGAAAATGGTGAGCAAACGGTCAATCAGCTTGGAGAAAAGTTGTTTTTGGATAATGGCACACTAACACCTTTACTGAAGCGATTGGAAGGGAAGTCGCTGCTTACCCGAACCCGGAGTAAGGCAGATGAGCGGGTCGTGAAAATTCGTCTCACGGATCAAGGTGTACAATTGAAAGAAAAAGCAAACTGTATTCCTATGCAAATTTTTGAAGCCCTAAAGTTGGATTATTCCGATATGCAACAGCTAAAAACGCTGGCAGATAAAATAGTGACGAACACAGGTAAAAGTTGAACTCTTAACACTAGATTGACGACTTATAATTTAGCGTTTTTAAATAGGAAAATTATTTTTCGCTGAATTAGGGTCTATCGAAATTTTATAAAAAAGAATGCGTTTAATTACTTTTGCTGCTTATTTTCTTCTGTTGGCTCTTTCGTTTGCAAGTTGTGAAGAAAAGAGACGAGATACCGAGCTGTTGAGATATGTTGCTTTTAGCAATCGGGATAGTGCTCAATTGGAGCTTAATCTCTTTGAAAGCCGTTTTCATGGAAAATTACGGTTCTACCGACCGGGAGGTGAAATTGATTCGGGAGAAGTTCAGGGAAATATCAAAAATGATACCCTAGCCGGGGATTATTATTATTTTCCATTTGGGTGGGGGCTGAAGAAAAGGAGACCCTTTGTTTTACTTAAGAAAGGGTCTCAATATATTTTAGGATCCGGTACTGAGCAAGTGTATATGGGTATTCCACATTATATTCCGTCAACGATCAATTTTCAACAGGCTAAATTTATTTTTAGTGAGGCCCGTTAAGATATTCAGCTAAAAGAATAGGCTACAAAATATTTTTCAATTTAATATATTGTAGGAGCATAATGGTCTTGCCATCTTTTATTTCGCCGCTTTCGATCATGCGTAATGCATCTTGAATATGAATTTCGAGGATTTCGATATTCTCCTCTTCTTCTTCCAAACCTCCACCATCACTGACTTTCATATTGTTCGTATACTCGGCGATAAAGAAATGCAGAATTTCGGTAACCGAACCGGGAGACATATAGGCTTCAAATATCTTTTCTGCTTCCATGATCTGGTAACCAGTTTCTTCTTCTGTTTCCCGCCGTATACAATCTTGTGGGGAATCTTGATCTAGCAAACCTGCGCAGGCTTCTATTAACATGCCAGATTCATTTCCGTTGATATAGGTCGGAATTCTAAACTGTCTGGTTAATATAACAGTCTTGGACGCTGTATTATAAAGTAATATCACCGCGCCATTCCCACGATCATAAGCTTCTCGGCTTTGTTGTTGCACGGTGCCGTCTGGCTTTGTATATTGATAGGTGACTTTTTTTAAGGTATACCAATTATTGGATAGGATTTCAGTTTTTACAATTTCAATATCTTTGATTGCCATTTTTAGAGCGTTAAAGTCAAACTATAAAAGTAAGTATTATGGCTCATATTAAGAGTGAAAGAGTAAATTCGTTTCTATTTTCTTTTTCGGATGTTGTAAGATTTAATTTTTAAATTTAGCAGGGATAAAAGTAACAGTTGCACAGATCCAAAAAACGGCATGGCAAAATATATAAGTAGATATTATGATTGGGGATGGGCTATACTATAAAATTGTTAAACCTGACCACACACTTTCTGATTTCGTAGATAGTTTTTGGTGTCTGTACAATCATTCTGGGCAGGTCAAAGAAACAATAGGCTTGCCAGATGGGCGGGTGGATTTATTTCTTTTTCGTTCTCCAGCTGAAGGTTTTCGGATCATTTTGCTCGGACTGGGTACGCTACCGCATGAACAGGCTACAATTCCAATCGATGGGGTAATATTTTGTATCAGCTTAAAATTGCTTGCAATAGAATATATTTTAAACGAGAGTATAGCTGATATTATAAATTCTGGGAAGATATTGGAAAATGATTTTTGGGGTTTTAGCGAACATGATTTACATGATTTTGACTATTTTATTGATAAGTCTGTCGAAGTACTTTTATCAATTTTACCTACAGCTATTGATGAACGTAAACAGAAATTATTTGATCTTATATACGAAAGTAAAGGCACTATTTCAGTTTCTGAGCTTTCAGAAAAAGTATTTTGGACAAGTAGGCAGATCAATCGCTACTTTAATCAGTGGTTTGGCTTATCCCTAAAAGTATATTCTAACATTTTACGTTTTCGGGCTTCTTTAGATCACATTGCCCAAGGCAAGCTTTTTCCTGAGGAACACTTTTTTGACCAGAATCATTTTATCAAAGAAATTAAGAAGTTCTCTGGAGTAGTTCCCAAGGAATTGCTAAAAAATAAAAACGACCGATTTATACTATTATCTTCCCTGACATCGAAATAATTTTGTCTTAACATTTTAAGAACAAATATGATGTTAATAGAAAATAAAAAAATTGCTGTTGTCGGCGGCGGAATGGCAGGCCTGACCCTAGCTCGATTATTACAGATGGAGGGGGCGGATGTACAAGTTTATGAGCGCGATTTCAGCCGCGATGTGCGCGTACAAGGCTCTACATTGGACCTTCATGAAGGGACAGGTCTTGAGGCGATAAAACGTGCGGGACTTATCGATGAATTTTATAAATATCATCGCCCGACAGCAAGTAAGCTGCTTATCGTGGATAAGAATCTTCATATTAAATTTGACGATCATGATCATATCGTTGCGGTTGCTGAAAACCGACCGGAAATTGATCGGGCTCCGCTACGTGATATTTTGCTGAATTCGCTGAATAAAAATACACTAGTCTGGGATCGCAATTTTGTTTCGATGGAAAAACATGGAGAAGGCTGGATTTTACAATTTAAAAATGGACAGACAGCCTATGCCGATCTTGTTGTTGCTGCCGATGGTGCAAATTCTAAAATACGTTCTTATCTCAATGCGCCCAATCCAATTTATTCAGGGATTACGTTGGTAGAAGGAAATATATATGATGCGCATAAAAACGCTCCAAAGCTATTTGAATTTACAAAAGGAGGAAAAGTAATGGCTTTTGGGGATGAGCAGTTTATCGGGTATGGCACAAAAGGCGATGGATCCATCATGTTTGTTGCCAGTACAAAAGCGCCTGAACATATATTTGCCGAACGAGGTAATGATGTCAATATCAAACAGCAAGTTTCCAAATGGTTAAACGATAATTTTTCGGGCTGGAGCGTTGCGTGGAACGAATTTTTTGCTAACGAAAATGTGTCTTTTATACCTCGGCCACAATACTATTTCCCTCTTGATCAATGTTGGACTACACAGTCTAATCTCACAATGATTGGCGATGCTGCCCACCGTATGCCACCTTTTGCCGGAGAGGGCGCAAATGTTGCTATGCAAGATGCATCTGAACTTGCGGCATGTCTGACCAATGGCAATTTTGAAAGCTTAGAAATTGCGATTTCTTATTTTGAAAATCAGATGATCCAACGTGGAGCAGAAGCCACACGGGATACATTGGAAAATAGCGACCGCATGCATTCGGCAACAGCTTTGCAGCAGATGCTCGACTTTTTTGGTGAAATTGATAGGGGAGCGTAAAAGTTCAACTATCAATTAGCTGCCTTAATAAACAGCAAAAACAAATTACTTGTTAAAAGAACGAAATTCTTTTCTTGTCATCAAAGCGATCTTAATTGCTACTTATGTGGAGGAAGCTGATAACGATTATAGATCTCTTTTAATATTTTTTTGTAATACTTTGTTTTGTCAGATTCATCGATAACGATGATTTCCACGTCATTGGCTCTGAGCAGTTGCATTTTATCCACCGCTATTTGATGCCATTTTTTTGTTGTATAGTAAAATAATTTATTTTGGATGAAGTTACTTTTTTTATAAAACTTATTTCGGGCACGATAAGTCAAAAGCCACCAAAGATCTATTTCCACAAAATCCAAAGAGAGCCCGAGGATATGAATATCTTGGGTAAAGAATAGGTCTATCCACGATTGCAGCTGCAAATTTTTTTTCTGCTTCAATCTTTTTATCAAAGCAGCCTTGAAAACAGTGTCTGACGTGTAGTTAGTGCCATTTACCACGTAATCTCTCATTTTTTGTAGCTGTCCACAATAATGCTCATATCCGAGATTGATCGAATTGGGACTGTCACAATCACCATGAATATGCCAATATGTTTTATCATTGGTCTCATGTCGCCGGAAAACACTGTATGTGGTTTCTCTCACTAGGCTCGTATTATTTTTTGGAATTGATCCTTCCAAGCTGAATTCATAATTTGTCGTAATGATGTTTTTAGTTGGAAGGGCCCGGATCAATTCGTGTATTTCATTTTGCTTTATTTGTGAGACGCTATCCGAAATATATGTTTTAAGCTCTTTCTCATTAAGATGCTGTATCTTAATTGCATTTAGAAAAATCTCTTCATACAACATTGGGAATGGCTTTTGACCATTTTCCAATGCTGTTACATGATATTTTATTTTAATATTAGTCAGCAAATCGCTCCAGCTAATTCCTGGAGAAATATTGTTAATATCATTTCCAACTAATAAGCTGAATTTATCCATTTGTAAATAATCCTTTGAAGATTTCCTCTTGGGGCAAACCAATCAAACCGTTTCATGCCCACTTTGATGACAATTGTCGAACAGGAATCGATCGACTAGTCTCTAATTTAACAAAAAATAATGAATGAACCGGTCGTTGGATCGTATTAAATCTTCATTCGCTCAGAACCTAATAGGCGATCATCTGTTTGGATTTATGGTGAGCAAAATCAGTTTCTTATGGGAAATCTAATTTCGAAAGTTGTACCCTGATTTAACTTACTATCTACAGTGATCTTTGCGTCGAATCTATCGACAATTCTCTTGACAATGGATAATCCAACCCCTGATCCATCAAATTGTAGCGCATTAGGTAAACGATGAAATATTTCGAAAATCCGTTCAGTTTCCTCGGCTGACATACCGATTCCATTATCCCATATTTTATACAAGACATAATTTTCATCAATTCGACTGTCTATCCCGATGCGTGGCGTTGTTTTATTGCTGCTGTACTTGATGGCATTGCCCAAAAGATTTAGGAACAATTGATAAATTAAGGTTTTTTCACCCTCAATTGGAAGGATTTCTCCTTTTTCGAATTGTAGATTATGAACATTAAATCTTACGCTGCAATCATCGATGATATTTTCAATAAACCTTTCTGGATATACAGTTTCGTATTCAAATTCATAACTTTTGGTACGGGCGAAATGGACCGTTTTATCCAGCATGTTATTCATCAACTGGATTGCTTCCATCATGTTTCTACCTGCTTTCCCGAGGAATTCTTGACTTAAACCAGGCCTATCCCGAATCATCTGTGCCGTCATCTGTAAGGCGGCCAAGGGATTTTTAAGATCGTGGCTCAGTGTGTAACTGAATGTCTCCAAGATATTGTTCGTTTCGATTAATTTTTCATTGAGCGACTGAATTTCTAAGATCTTCTTTAGACAGGCTTCCTGGATTGTGATGCTCAAGTTTTTTAGGAAGTTGATTTCGCGCTTTTTCCATTTTGGGGCTGTTCCTTCCACTGTTTTTTTCCAGGCATTAAAGGAGGTACGGGGAGAAGGGAAATTTATCTCCTTTGCCGGATCGTAAATAAGCCGTTTTTCTGGGGCTCCTGCCCAAGTCTCCTCTACTTTTACTTCCTTTCGGAAGAAGTAGATTTTGAAATCCAATTTGTTTTCTAGATCAATTAAGGCAATTCCTGGAAAAGGAAAAATTTTGTCTTCTTTATCTTGTGGCCATTGGAAATCCGATTGCCAGAATAACGGGTCGGCAACTGCCTTTCGGAAATGGTTGTCTAGGCTTAATACCATTTCTTTTTGAGGTGTAATGCCGACAATATGCCATCTGTCAAGATATTTGAATGCTATTCCATCGGCTTGGAGGATGTCCATTAGGCTCGATGTCAGAGAGCTGATTACCTTATCAAGATCTTTCTTTGTAAACAAGTTTTGCCTGATCTCAAATGCGACACTCTTGGTCTTAAGTTTGAAATTATTATCCTCAATTTGCTTCTTGGCCAAAAAACTATTTACAGCATATTGCACAATGAAAACGGAAAGATGTCGTTGCGCTAAATCAATGTATTTGGGGACTCTATTTTGACACGCGACGAGTCCCCACAATTTTCCATTAATGATAATGGAAAAACTGCCACTTGCTTTCACCTGTGCATTTCGCAGATATTGCAGGTGTATAGGTGACATTGCACGGATCGCAGTCATGGATAGATCTAAATTTTCGGGCTCAACGCCCCAAACCGGTATGGGAGCCGCATCAATATCTGGTGTGACCCTGGCAAATATTTTTGTGTAAAGTTCACGAGCCTGTTTGGGAATGTCAAATTCCGGATAATGATAACCTAACAATGGTTCAAGTCCGCCAACGACATGTTCGGCAATAACCTGACCATCCCCATTTTCCGAGAATTTATAGATCATAACACGATCATAACCTGTCACTGTAAAAATATTCTCGGCCAGCGCTTTCCAGGTATCATCACTGTCATTGATATGCTTGGCATAGAAGAATGTATTTTTAAATCGATGAGACTGTGAACGATGCTGCTCTATTTCAACATATATCTTATTGTCAAAAGGATAAATACTTAGATAGTGCGGTGTATGCGCTAGAGAAATATCAGCCACATAGCGATGCCTGAAGCTATCAGTATGATCCTGTATGATTTCATTAAGATCAATTGTATGGTGGATACCAAGAGAATCAATAAAACTCGTCAATGTTTGCCCCAGAAATACACTTTGTTTAGGTAATCCTGTGTCTGTCCAGTTTTCGCTCCAGCCTATACAATTAAGGGCGGCGTCAAAAAGGAGGAGACAACCAAAATGCTGTATTTGACCACAAAGATGTATGGCTTCTTGGTCGCAATTAGAAAAATGATTGTTGTCCATAAACGCCTTCGATATATTCTCCTAAAGTACAAAATAAATAATTAAGGCATAGCTATTACTCTTAAAGAAATGTTCATGAAACGCAAAACGGTATTTTTTATTTCTGAAATATCAAGGCGGTATAGCGTCAAGTGTAATAAAGTGATGTTGTTTTATCAGTTTTGGTTGTACCAAAGATTGGCGTTGTAGTTAAAGCCACATTTCACTAAGCAATGGAATTGATTATCCATTTATAAAACTAGCAACATGATGATATCATTCAGGTAAGAAAATTGTGGCTTGAATGAGCATTCTATTGTTGCTGACAAAAAAGGCTAGGTGAACCGATTTCCTAGCCTTAACGATATAACTCATCCTATGCTATAACGATCAAATAACAATGGAATAGCAAATATGTTTTATATTGTTAAAGCAAAAAAGTTAGTTTGAGACCTAAATCTTTTGCTCAAGGTAAGTAATTAGGCATTTTCGATTGGAAAGCTTAGGATGGAATCTGCAAATTTATTGCATCGAGTTTTTCAACTATCGATATCATAGATTTTGGTGATAGGGATAAGTACCGACTGGATGCCTAAATATTACTTACCTGTCAATAGCATACATTTACCGTTTTTTTAGGGGTGTTGGCCTAAAATTTATTTTTGGGATCTTCTTATTCACTACCTTTCATTAATAAATTACATATTGACCCAAATGATGAAACAATTTAACGTAAGTGTAAAAATCGGTTTGCTATTGCTGGCAAGTTGCATGCTTCAGGCCTGTAGATTAAATAAGACTACGGCGATCTCCCGATCTCAAATAGCAGGGCAGGCCGAGCGGCATTTTGCGGAGTTTGTCGGTATTAAAAACCATCTGCACCAGTATCCCGAACTTTCGGGTAAGGAAATCGGGACGAAGGAATTTGTGCGGCAATATTTGGTGAAATTGGGCTTAGAAGTAAAATCAGATCTATATGGTCAAAGTGTGATAGGTATCTTGAAGGGTAAAAAGGCAGGTAGAAAAATTGCATGGCGATCGGACATGGATGCCTTGGCGATGGATAGTAATCTGGATGAGGTATATAAATCTCATGCCAAGGGCGTTCACCACGGTTGTGGCCACGATGCACATATGGCTATTGCATTGGGGATTGCCAAGGTAATGGCTCAGAATAAGAAGCAGATGAAAGGGGACGTTTATTTTATTTTTCAACCGGAGGAAGAGACCTTTAATGGGGCAAAGAAGATGATGGAAACTAATTTTTTGGCTGATTTAGGGATCGAAGAAATCTATGGGCTCCACGTAACAGCTTTCCCTGTTGGCCAAATCTTAGTAAAGCCGCATGAAATGTTTGCGCATCAAAGAGAGATCCAGGTCCAAATGAAAGGGATAACATTGAATCCGGAACAACTTAATAAACTCTCTGCTGTTGTTGCAACTAAACTGAGCAGAATCCCTAAAGGAACTAACCCGGCGGATATACAGAAAATAGCAGATCCAGCGCTTGGCGTGGCCAGCCCCAATACAATGTTCCTTGATTATTCATTTGCCGATGGTAAGTTCCATGCTTCGAAAAATGGGGAAATACAAAATTTGGCGTTAGAAATGTATGAGACTGATAGCGCTGCAATTCCGAATATACTTCCTAAAGTAAGAACAGTGCTAGAGGAAATGGGATTATCCAGGTACGTCCAATCCATTTCGTTTAGTCGAGAGAATCCTACGGTCATGAATGATGCTAGATTGACTAGCGAAGCGTATCAAATTCTTCGACAGGAAAATGGAACAGATATTTACTTAAGTCAAGGTCAGATTCCCTATTTTAACGACGACTTTGCTTATTTTCAGAAAAAAATTCCAGGTGTCTATTTCTTTCTTGGCGGATCTAATTTTAGTAAAGGAATTGTAGCTATGAACCATACCCCTCATTTTCAAATTGATGATACCTGTTTAAAAACCGGCGTTAGTGCATTTGCGTATCTATTAAGTAGGAGATTGTCAGAATAGTATCGGAAAATAAGTTCATTAAAATAAAATAGTCTTGATTTTTCTCAGAATTTATCGAGTGTAGACGGAATGTTGGTTTCGTTTTCTAGGATTGAGTTAACAAATAAAGTGGGGACTGTAGAGGTAAGCCCAGCGGATTACTTTGGTGATTCTATGGCTTTCGATTTGACGGATTTACCCATTGGTTGTTTAATGACGAATGCTATAGCAAGGAAACCTCCTTTTATCGCTAATGTTTGACGATAATGGCTATCCATAAGTAAGTAAATCTGTCAACATATCTTTTAAGCCACATCATAGCGATGTGGCTTTTTGTTTTTTTTGAATTAACCAACAATAAAACTGCTCAGTCCTTGACTGATATTCGGTAGCTGTTTCATACCGCTTATATACATACGGAATTTCATTTTTTAGGCTTGGTTCTCGTTTAAATTTGTATTGAAATAGTGGCGGGAGTAGTCATTCGCAGCATATATTGAATAAAACAGAAATCTAGATTTTAATAAAAAATAAGCGCTTACTCACGATCAGGAAATTTTAAAAAAATTAAAGAAGACATGGATATTAAAGAACATCAATTGATAGGAGTTTCCTTTCACGATACACCGAATAAGAACGGGATTATTAACCCTATTTATATCATTATGCATTATGATGGTGCCACCAATGCGACTAGTGCCATTCATTGGATGTCGGATCCCAAAAGTAAAGTTTCGGCCCATGTGCACATCAGTAGGCAAGGGATAGTGACACAGTTGGCACCATTTAACGTTAAATGCTGGCATGCGGGTTTGAGTTTTTGGGCAGGATTGAACGATTTGAACAGGTATAGCATTGGAATCGAGTTACAAAATAAGGGAACCGAAGTTTATACCGAAAAGCAAATTAATGCAGCGATTGAAGTATGTCAGGCAATTATTGCTCATTATCCGATTCAGGAGATTTTAGGACATAGCGATATTGCTCCAGGGAGAAAGGAGGATCCGGGGAAGCAGTTCCCCTGGAAGAAGTTTAAGCCACTGCTAAAAAAGAATCACGATGGAACTATTTGAAATTTTAGAAAAGTTAATTATTCCTATTGCTACAGCTATTGGAGGTTACCTTGTTGGTCGGCCGAAACAGCAGGCAGAAGTGGAAGCAACAAATGTGGATAATGCTGGAAAAGTCATTGATAAGTGGGAGAGCTATGCAAACCGGCTTGAAAAGGATATAGAGCATTTAAGGGCTATTATTGAGGATCTTAATCAGGGCCTCAAACTTGCCAATGAGGACCGTATGGCTTGTTCGAAAACGCTGGCGGAATTGCAGGTTAAATATGATGATCTGATGAAACTCTATAATGAATTGCAAATTGAACTAAAAAAAGTAAAAAATGAGAAATATATTTCTATTGACCGTAATGCTACTGCTCGTTAGTAGCTGCGGTCTATTTAAAAAAACAATAAGGACAAAGGCGTCACAAATCCTGAAGGCGAATGAAGAAATGACCCTACTGTCAAAAGTGGACTCTGGTAGGATACGCTTGGAAGTTGCACAGTCTCATAACCGTCTTTCGGTACATACAGTGGATCTGATGCACATTGAGGGTGAAAAAATGGAGATCAGTCCGGATGGAACGATAAATATAATTAAGGGACAGATCCATAAGAAGCTAACCCGTAATGTGGATAGCAGTAAGAGATTTAAGCAATCTGTTTCCGAACAGCGACAGGCGGTAGAACAGCGTGTCTTGCACAAAGAGGAAAAACTCCAGTTGGAGGATAAAATGACAACACGAACCGCAAGGCCAGTGCTAACAAGCATGCTGTATTTTTTTATCGGCCTACTTGTCTTGGCGGGTGTCCTGATTTGGTGGATGCGAAGGAGGATAGGGGGGAAGGATTAAAGTCTACTATACCGATCAAAGGAAGCAACCTCCGCTTGTGTCCTTTGATCGGTATAATAATCTAGCGTTCTTAGAGAAACTGTCTTACTTATCATTGAAACGTTTATTGATAAAATAGTAATTTACTGCCTGTTTAATATCTTTCCTGAAATCGTTATACATGTCAAATTGATTGCAAGCACAAATAATAGATTTTTGTAAGGTATCGCTATTAATCTTTAGATATGGACCGAGTTCTTTGTATATCGTGCTTTTTACTTTCGTCTTTAGGTTGTCCAGTTTTTCCGGCTGAAAAATCCGTAAAACGACTGCGATTGCTTTGTAACGATGTTGGATGTCCTTGTAATTAATGTATTCGCCCATAATCTGTTGTGCGGATATACCCATAAATTCACAATAACAGTCGATAACTTGACTGATTTTGGTAAGATCGGGTTCATATATCTTATCTATTGATCTCAATATCTCAGGATGATTTTCTTTTAAGAAACTCAAAATGAAAGAATAATATAATGTGTTCATACGTGGGGAATTGATCTTGTCATTTTGTTGTATTGTGGATGTGGTTAATTCTTGTTGTGGAAGTAGAACCGAAATAAACTCTACCTGCTGTGTTTGTTTTGGATGGATATCCTGGGTACTAATATAGCCCTGGTCCAATGCGAAGGACCTTTCTAGCTGTGAATTTGTTGTGAAGAAGCGTTGCATTTTTGATGTTTTTAAATGAATATTATTTTCTCTGTCTTATCGTCTTTCAACCCATGTCACTAGTGGCCTTTTTCCTGCTGGTGATAGTGCCACTGAGCGATCTGTCATTATAAATATATGTTGTTAAACAAAGTTAAACAAATTTGTTAATCATTCAAGTGTTTTTATGATTATTTTGTTGAAAAATTTATGTTTTCTAATAAGTGTTAAACTTATTTGTTTAGTTTTAATTAATTGATAATCAAGGTTTAATGTATTTATTTTGTTTATTTATTTGTTTAGGTTTAATAAGTTGTGTAATTTAGTGTCAGATTGTTATGATTTAGTGTAACATTTGTTAAATATCCTATAAAAACATGGAAACTTATCAAGCTAATAATTTTGAGGTTTTGCGCTTGGAGATGGGGATTACCAACCGGGAGTTTGCGGCCATATTGGGCGTGCGCGAGCAGGTATATTCCCGTATCAAGAAAGGTGAATATCCGATTGGTCTTACGATGAAAACCAGGATTCAAAATGCTTTTCCTCAAGTTCAATACGATTGGTTGCTCTATGGGAAAGGAGAACGAAATGAGCTTGGAGCTTCTCACTCTGATACTATTTCCATGATCAATGTAGGAAACGGTAAATCCATTGGATATTTTTCTAATGATGTTAAGTTTATTGATGAGAATAAAAACAATATATTCTTTGAGGTATCTCCGGGACGTTATCTGATGCAGACCAAGCTTGTTACCGAGAAGGCAAAAGCTGGTTATCTTTCGGGTTTTTCAGATGCGGAATACATGGACGATTTACCGGCACATTTTATTACGGTAAATGAATTTCACAAAGGTGCTTACCGTTCTTTTGAAGTCAGTGGAGATAGTATGACCGATGGGACTGACGCTAGTGTCCTGGATGGAGATATTGTCACTGGACGTCTGATTAAGCGTGAATTATGGCAATCAAAATTCCATACCCATAAATATAGATATTGGGTCATTGTACATCGCTATGAAGGAGTAATTATTAAGGAAATTGCCTACCACGATGTCACCAATGGAATCCTTACACTACGTTCACTCAATTTAGATAAAGCTACCTATCCAGATTTTGAAGTCAGTTTGGATGATGTAGATCAGATCTTTAATGTTGTTGATATCAGCCGCTCATTATAAGACTTGCATTAGGCCACCACTTTCTCCTCCTTGAACAGGCTGGAAATGATAAACGGCTTTATATTTTGAAAAATTAAAATACATAGTTACAGTCTGTTAATCTTAATAGCTAAATAATATAGTAAATAAAACTAATNNATTAGTTTTATTTACTATATTTGGCTGTGGATTGAAGGTCGGTGAACATGTCTAATGTATGGTGTTATAGCGTCGAACAGTATATATTATATGCGCTATTACGAATAACCGTACATTAAGGATATTTGTTGCTCATTATTCTTGCATGTTCATTGCTTTCAATTCCGACAAATTGAAAGAATAAAACGTACTAGATAAATTTCGATTTGTTTTGTGCCGGTCACATACTAGCCGGGGACATTTACGAATTCATCATTCCCACTTTCTGTAATTTTTAGGGATTAAAGGGATTCCTTTTGGAAAATAGAGTCCGTTAAAATCAAAATAAAAGAAAGTCCCAGTTTCAGCATGTCTAATTTGCAAAAGAGCCTTTAAACTTTTGGGTGTACTGATATACCTATAATCGAAGTGATCATTTCCCAGGACGGGAACATTCCCTTGTTGTGTATTGACGAGCACCAGTTGTGTTTGATCATCTTTTGTTGGTATTAGGCTAAATTCATCATTCAATACAATTGCTTTATTTTGAGGAGTAATTATTTGGTTTGACATGCTCGGTGGTGGCATCATACTTCCCCGCAGTTCAATTTCTTGATTGAGTAATTGTGCGATTGCGTCACGTTCATAAGCTACGGTGCCTAACTTGTTAAAATCAGTGTTATAAATATCAACAGCATGGTTCGATTCGGGGATACCGTATTTCTGACCGAATGTACGTTGGATTGCGGATTTGCTTCCTAGTACAAACCCGATCTGCGTCATGGGAGCATTTTCATTTATTCGATATATGAGATCAAAGCTGTCAAAGCTGGGTAAGGAATTTACCGGAATAAAATGATTATCAGGAGCTAAAACATCGTAAGTTTCATCTGTTTTCAGTGCCCAGAGATATTGTTTGCCATTTACACTTTCATTATCCCAGGCGTCAAGATTTGGTTCAATTTTTTTATAGTGTGTGGCAAGCCGTATTGGTGAACTTCCTGGTCTTAGTAGAACAGAGTTTCCATTCAATTCAAAGTGATAATAACTGTCGTTCTTGATTCTCAAACGGCCGCAGGCCCTATCCAAGTACCCCGAAAACTGTTCTTTCCCTGAATAGGCATCAATGACCTCGTCCTCTCCTTTATTTTTCGCCACGATATAGCTTTGAAAATCACCAACCACATCATAATTACCGGGGCCGTTTATAAAAGTATCGGGAGAAACTAGTTCCGTTCCCGAAACGTTCAATATGCCCAATTTACCTTCGAATTTAAAAGGAACAAATTGAGGGCGTTCCTGAGCGAATACACAGGAGAAAAAGAAAAAAATAATAAAAGCGAAAATAAATTTCATTGTAAGCTGATATTTGACATTCGGTGCTGATCATGATCGACTCGCACTTTCGACTTTGAATTTACAAAAATAATCTATTCAACGATGAAAATTACTTTACTTATCTGAAGTGTCTTCGATATTAGCTTGCGCCGTTAGTAACCAGTGTCACTCACGCATGTTTAATTTTCAAAAAGCCATTTTATTCCCACAACCAACATAATGATCACAGCGATTAAGTATTTTATTTTTATCATGTGTTGTTTTCTGTAAGCGATGTAGATCCCCAGGGCCATAATCAGGGCAATTGCGATAATTACCCATCCAAATGAGAAACTGTTTCCAAGCTCAATATTTATCATTTCTTTAGCTTTTATTAATGTGTTTGATCAGGTTTACTAAGATCGTTTTTATTCTTTTTCAAATGTTACGTCCGTTATCTTGTAGTTGAAATTGGTTTTGTCACGCTCACCTTCAGGCTTTTCTAATTCACTATAATGTACGGTGCCACTCATTTTAAACGTAGTATGCGTGTCGAGATTGATTTTCTCACCATTTTTATCAATGACATTGAAATTTTTGAGCGTATAGTTCTTTTGGTCTGCCGGAAGCTCAAATAGGACATTGTTGTTTTCTGTTCCAACAGGTAATATTACGCTAAATGCTGTGAATTTTTCGGAACTGATCGCATGCGGTTTCACAACAAAATTCATTGCCATTGTCTTTGATTTACCCGATGAAAAGGTAAAGGAAGGAGCATCAAATTCACCAATTAGTTCAATGGTCTTATTGTGATTGTCATAGCTTGATTCCATTGCTTTTATCGTATCGACTGATGTACCATTGCATGATGATAAGGATATTAAACTTACAGATGCAACGAATGTGGCGGCGATTATTCTTTGTATTTTCATGGAAATATAGTTTTATTGTTTTTGGTTAGTTTATAATAAAGATCATTTCATTCGAGTTTTTTGTTCTTATTTTTTATAAAAGTACAATAGAATATGTAGCCCTTTATAGCAGGATTTAAATCCGTTGTGAACGAATTTAAATCCGTAAGCTCTTTTGCTTTTTTCGCTTTTCGAACGATCAGTTGCCTGTGATATTGTGGTTTCTAAGGCGCTTGATTTTTTTGATTGTAGGGGCGAAGCACAATAGTTGGTGGATTAGCAACAACGGAAGTCTAAAAATAGAGCGGCTCCCCTGGGCTGCCTGCCAAGGACACTGCAAAATTATATAAAGTGATTTGAGCAGTGTCCTGTATTTTTGCTAATCTTTGGATCTAAAAAAAACAAGGCTTATGATTAGGCAAACTATAGTTATCAAGGAGAATGCGGTTCGTATATTGTTCCAGAATACCCAGGGCTCCTCCATAAGGAGACGCATCTGATGGATTGATTCCGATGAGGCTCTTGAAAGATCGAATGAATCCAGTTGATTATTTAGCGGAACATTTTTGGTACCAGTAATCATAAATACACCGATAATATAACTTAAGCATGCTGTTAAGATTAAATAGAATTTCGGAGATGATAGGTCAAAATACAGGACTGACGAA
The DNA here is from genome assembly GCF_002472835.1 of Sphingobacterium sp. UBA7249. NCBI lineage: Bacteria > Pseudomonadati > Bacteroidota > Sphingobacteriia > Sphingobacteriales > Sphingobacteriaceae > Sphingobacterium > Sphingobacterium sp. UBA7249. The sequence goes on from NZ_DKST01000030.1 coordinate 336,524, forward strand.
GCAATTAACAATAATGGAGCCCCCAGAAAACAGCCGTAAAATACTGGATTTAAGATTTCTCTGTTGATGTTTTGCATCGCCATCAGATAAGTCTTGTCATCCAATTTATGAAGCCCTAAATTGACCGAGAATGTATATGCGAAAAATAGGCCTGATAGTAATGCTGAAGGGATTGCTGCAGCTGCTATAGTGATTTCATGTAATTTCATTGCTGTCGAATTTAAAAGAGTAACGATTATATTTAATTTTCTTTATGTAAAAATCGTCATCAATAAGCTTTCAAAATAGAATAAAAACGACAAATCTACATTTTGCCATATGTATTTGGAGTCATTCCCGTGAAGGCTTTGAATACCCGGATAAAGTGTGATTGGTCGGAGAACCCGTTCGCATAGACGATATCATTTATTTTGCTAAAATCTTTTGTCGCCAGTTGGTTGAGTGAAGACTGAAATTGGACTATTTTCGCGAATTGCTTTGCAGAAATGCCTGTTTCTTTGAGAAATCTTCGTTCGAGTGTCCGGATGTTCAATTTTTCTTTTTTAGCAATATCTTTGATGGGAATAGTACCCTTGCTGTCGATAATATATTGGATTACTTCTCTTATTAAAAAATCGAGCTTATTTCTTTTCTGTTCAAAATAATCGAGCAGTAAATTTTCGATAATCGTGATCTTTTCCGGTATAGTTGGAACCAATTGGATCTCAGAAATGATCTTATTGATCTCATTTTCGTGCCCATTAGTTAGATCATGGCACCTGTCATTTATATCTTCGGGATTGATCCCCCAGAACGCGCGTAAAACAAATGGATAAAACTGAAAAATAATAATTTGAAAGGGGCCATTCACTTCTATAGCTATGGGTTTGATCGTTTGGCCATATAAGAAGATTGTTGGCATTTTTTTGCCATGCGGCTGTATGGTCAAACCATTTTCGGTTTGATGGAAGAGAAGTCCCGAGTACCCATCTGCAAAAAACGGTAGCACTGTTTCCACATCGTCCTTGTTTTCGAATGCGAGGATATCTTTGACAAACAGTGCAGTAGATTGACTTTGAACAATGTTTTGGATATCCATCGTGATAACTAGTTTTGGATGAGACTTTAAATAGACTTAAATAACACTACAAAAGATTCAATGTTTTTACAAGTTCCCTCGCTGCCGCACTTCCGGCGCGGTTGGCTCCGATCGTGGAGGCAGAGGGACCATAACCCACCAGATGAATTCGAGGTTCCTTAGCAACCATCGTAGCAAGTCGTCCATCCATTAAGATGCCCCCATTTTCTTCTTTAGGCAATACTGGGTCTAAATGTTTCAATGAACTTTTAAATCCCGTATTCCACAGGATAATATCAGCTTTTTCTTCTCTGCCATCTTCCCATTTTACGCCAGTCTCGGTTATTTCGCTGAACATCGGAAATCTTTTGAGCACACCTCGTTTTTCCATCGCCTGAATTTCAGTGGAATAGGGTAGTCCTGTGACTGATACTACCGACAATGGCGGCAAGCCCTGTCTGACACGTTCTTCGACCATTGCTACAGCATTGTGGCCAGCCATGTCATCAAACGGACCTTCGCGAAACAAAGGTGGTCGTCGCGTCACCCAAGTTGTGGTCGTCACTGTTGAAATTTGATCCAGCAACTGGATGGCCGAAATACCACCTCCGACAATGATAACATGCTTACCTCTGAAATAGTCCGCAGTTTTGAAGTCTTTCGTATGCAGTTGTTGCCCGTGAAATAAATCTGCTCCCGGATAATGTGGAATATATGGGCTCTGCCAGGTGCCTGTTGCGTTTATAATGCCTTCCGTAGAAAATAAGGTCTCAGCAGTGTCTATGTGGAAACGTTGTCCATATAAAGATACCCGATCCACTTTGATTGGACGATACACCTCCAAGCCATATCTCTTTTCATAAAGATCGAAGTAATGTGGAACAGCAATATTTGCCTGCACTTCAGTCTCATTATTTCTTAATGTTTCTTCAAACGACATGCCCGGCAAGTCATGGATTTTGTTTACGGTACTCAGTGTCAGTGAAGGCCATCGAAATTGCCATGCTCCGCCGGGGGAAGGAGCTTCATCGAGAATAATGAAGTCCCGATTAATTTCCAACCCCAGTTTTTTCAGATGATAAGCTGATGAAAGACCGGCTTGGCCCGCACCGATCACTGCAATTTTGGTTTTGTAACGAATGTTGTTTATCATTTATATAATAGCGTTAACGCCAGCCTAATTCAGGTGCGACATGTTCCAAAATAGCGGACAGTACATGGACATTGTAATCTACACCTAAGGTATTTGGAATTGTTAAGAGGACGGTGTCTGCTTCTTGGATCGCCTCATCCTGAGCCAGTTCTTTCACAAGTTGATCAGGCTCGGCGGCATAACTGCGACCAAAAATAGCACGTTTGTCCGCTTCGATAAACCCAATTTTATCAGCTCGATCCGACTCCTGCCCAAAATAATAACGATCTAAGTCATCTACCAACGCAAAAATTGAGCGACTCACAGAAACTCTCGGCTCCCCAGGATGTCCGGCTTCTTTCCATGCTTCCTTATATAAGCGTATCTGCTCAGCCTGTTGTACATGAAAAGGTTTTCCATTTTCATCGTACTTCAATGTCGAACTCTGTAAGTGCATTCTATTCTGAGCTGCCCATACTGCTGTTGCATTTGACGCTGCTCCCCACCAGATGCGGTCACGTAGCCCGGCAGCATGTGGCTCTAGCCTGAGTAAGCCCGGTGGGTTCGGAAACATCGGGTAAGGGTTGGGCTCGGCAAAACCCACACCTTTAAGCTTTTCCAGAAATTCCAGCGCCTTCCTACGCCCCATATCAGCATCGGTTTCCCCTTCAGCAAGTTCATAGCCAAAATAGCGCCACCCGTCTATCACCTGCTCGGGTGAACCCCTACTAATTCCCAATTGTAATCGGCCTTCTGAAATTAAATCGGCTGCTCCGGCGTCTTCCACCATGTATAGAGGATTTTCATAGCGCATATCAATCACTCCGGTACCTATTTCAATTGTACTGGTCTTTGCCCCAATAGCGGAAAGTAAGGGAAAAGGTGATGCCAGCTGGTTGGCAAAATGATGTACCCTAAAGTAAGCTCCGTCTATACCTATTTCTTCTGCTGCTACGGCCAGATCGATAGACTGAAGTAAGGTGTCGCTTGCTGTCTGCGTGCTGTAAGCCGGATGTTTGGACCAATGCCCAAAAGATAAAAATCCTATTTTCTTCATGCGTCAGGATGGGATTTGATGTTTATCAAATTTAATAAAACTACGTTGATCTGTGAACCTAAATTTGTCCTAAGGATGTCAATAAAATTAGCTGTCGGAATAATTATTCCTCAATTGCCATTTGGCAATTGAGGAAACTTATAAATGTCCTAATTTTGTATAGCGTATGCATGAAAATAGAATCGCTATGACTCCAGAAAAATTATTAAGACAGATTGACTTTATCAAGGAAATTGATAAACTGAAATACATTCAACGAAAGACTAAGCTTTTCAATAGTGACCGGTATGAGAATGATGCGGAACATAGTTGGCATTTAGCTTTAATGGCTATGATCTTATTTGAACATGCTGACGAATCCGTGGATATACTGAAAGTTATTAAGATGGTACTGATCCATGATATTGTCGAAATTGACGCAGGTGACACCTTTATCTACGACACACAAAAAGCGCATAGCAATACGGAAGAGGAGCGTTTGGCTGCCAATAGAATATTTGGCCTTTTACCGGGATCTCAAGCAGAAGAACTCATTGCAATATGGGAAGAGTTTGAAGCCGGAGAAACCCAAGATGCGAAGTTTGCAAGGGCAATGGATCGCTTCGAACCACTGTTACAGAATAGCTCCAACAATGGCGGTACCTGGAATGAACCTGGTGTGAACTATGATAAGGTATATGCAAAAAAGAGTGTCATCAAAGCGGGGTCCAATGTGTTATGGGAGTATGCCGAAGGTTTAATTGATGATGGAGTTAAAAAGGGTATTTTAAAGAAGGACTGACTTGATTCTGAAGAGAGAATGTACTTTGTATGATAAAGTACATTCTCTCAAAATTGAACGTATTTATATTGTCGCTAATTTTATCAAATCACTTTGTGATGAATCAAAAGCAGGCTGTGTCAAGTGGCATTGATGGGGAGAAAATATTTTGGCCATGTCCTATTTCTCCGTTTTTTTAACCTGTAAATCAAAAGTATTGGTATATCCCAAAATTTCGCCCGTAGCGATATGCATGGCGAGATAACTAAGCGGGTAAGTAAAATTATCAAAATTGCTTTCCATTCGACGACTTAATGCTGAAAGTGTACTTTCGATCTCTTGAAAATTGACAGCATGACGGATAAAGGTGTCCTTATTCCCATCTCTATAATAAACGAGTAGTTTTGTTGCATTGAGTGTTTTTTTATCAATATTATCCAATGATTTTCCTTCTAACAATTTATCAATAGCCCTATTCATGTCAGGTCTGGTAAAATCACTTTCAGCCATAATGACAAGTTGATAACCATAATTCACAGATAGAATAAAATAAGGCGAATAGCCTAGTTTCTTGAAATTATTCATGTCAGATTCCTGGTAATTTGAAAAGTAATCAACTTGGTCAGTATCTAATGTTAATCTTCTCACCAATGTGTGCCGGAAAGTACTATAAGGCTTTTGAATCGTTGTTGAATCACCGTGTTTGACAAAATTGAGCGCTTTTTCGATATCCTTATTTAATGGAATATATAATTGTATCTCCGCATAATCGGAAAAATCTCTTGAATCCATTTCTATCGATCCTGGGAGATCTGTGTTTTTGAATAAATTGGCATATTTCAATATGTTTATATAGGACGGTAAAAAATGGCCAATTTCCTCCTTGGCTGAATTCGCCATGATATAAATAGGAAAGTTTTTTGCTTTAGACTGGATGTTTTCTATGTGTAAGCCCTTTGTTGTGTCTTTAAGGCTCCAAAGGCTGCCTAAAAAGAGCTGCTGATCCACTGTTTCATCAACAAAGTGTTCTTTGATCACAAAACTGACTGATTTGCGTTCAAAAAGTGAGTCCTTGGGTGTGGGAACAATAACCTTCGTTGTGTCTATGGTCGTGGGCGGCTCTATTTCTGGTTTAATAATAGGATCTTTTGTGCAACTTGAGATTAATCCCAGTCCAAATGCGAATAAAAGTAGTGTCCAATTTTTCAGAAGCATTTTTTAATTTGTTGGTTATATAAACAAATATGCCTATAAAATGTGTGAATATTTTTAATGATTTAAAAATTACCCATTTGTGTTTAATTTTTTAGCCAAAATTAGTTCGTGATCTAACATAAACTCTTTGGAAGAGCTGTTCGCATTTTCTTTTTATTTAAACGAATATTAAATCAATCTAGACGAATTGTAAATATGCAGTGATTATAATTAAGGTATTAGATACATTTGATTTGCGATTAGATAAGCATTGAAAAAATCTAAAAACAAATAGGATGGATGCAGCACAACTTAGCAAATTTGAGCACGACAGCACAATTATCGAAAAGTATGTAAAAAGTTCCGCATTTGGAAAGAATAAAACCGTTTATGTACCATTGGTGATCGGTATAGGTTCGTTCTGTTTTCTGGCATTGGCAATTTTTGGAGGATTGATCGAAACGATTGGTATCGGTGTTATTACTGTATTATCTGCGATTGTTATTGTCTGTTTTATTTTGGTCGCGGTCATTAATCGTTCGGCGCATAAAAAGCTTGCTCAATAAACACAGACGGCACCTGTCTGCATTGCAAAGAAGATTTATGGCAATGATGTACAAAATATTTACTATTGTATTTATAGTACTGGTGAAAAAAGGCATGAAAGTTCATTCATTGACGCGATAACAGAGAAAATTGTTGCCATTCCAACAAATACCGATGATAAAATAGAAAAAGAGATTCTTGATTTCTTTCGACAAGATTTTATAAAACCCGGGGAATTCGCCAAGAAACTGCCGCTAACGTTTACGGATGGTGTCGAGGTTTGGAGACGCCAATTTGCCCTAGGCACATTACCAAAAAATGCACAGCGACAGATTGAAGAGAATGGTGGGGAATTTTGCGTGGTGGCAATCAGTGCCGAAACTCCACGTATACTAACGGAACAGTTTTCATAATAAGCCATTTAAATCAATATACTAACTAAGCCACATTTTGTCTAATGTGGCTTTTTTGTTGCTGCAAAATTTATCATTCATCGAACAAGAAACGAATTAGCTCACCGATAACTTTTATGAAGGACACTTCCCGAAAGTATCATAGCCGAGCGTATAATATAAGATATCCATCGGATTTTGTTGTAAAAGAATGCTTTAAGTAAAAGACTTTTAGGTGTTAAAGGGGAAAAAGAGATCGTTTACCGACCTATACCTGCCTTTCACCGAAAATAACTGGAAAGAAATGCACGGTTTTTGGAAATTAGACACTAGTAATCTAGTCTCTATTTGGTATGGTACATCTTTTTAATGCATTGATTATTTTGTTATTCCTGTCAACTGTAGCGCTTTTTTCAAATTTGGAGAAAAAGAAAAATAACGAAGGTTTTCCGGCTGTTTCGAATATTTATCGCACGGATTCGGTACCTACAGTTGATCTGAAGTATTTGGGCGATTTTACGGCCAATAAACAATAAAATAACAACACGCTGAGATACCTTTCGATAATTCTCGTGCCTAAAGACAGTGGGGAAGAACCTCAAATTTTAATCAGAATATGATGAATTTAGTGATAGATAATACAATGAAAAGAGTTGAAATATTTAAAACAAATGTCTGCAAATACAAAGATGCAAAACAAATCATTACGACGTTTCTGGGGCTGTTCGCCACGTATAAAATTAACTTTGATCTTGATGACGAAGAAAATATTTTAAGAATTGAGTCTACTTATTCGGATATTGATGTCCATCACATTATGAAACTGATGTTTGACTGGGGATACGAATGTGAGCGGATAGCATAATGCTTACATGGCTGAAAGGACTCACATAGTACCCGTGGGAAATACTAAAAATTGTTTTTTTTATTGATTTTTACACTTACTTTCGAGGTTATTATGGGTTATCGCTACAGCATATCCTTTCAATCAGGATCTGCTTTGTGAAATCAGGTATGTTTTTAATATAGCATTCGAATATGAAGCGTATAATTTTTGTTCTTTTAACCATACTCATTTGCCATTATGGTGCTGTTGGACAGGCCGAACGCCGTGATTTGACCATCGGTAAATCAATTGTCCTCCATTCTCATATTTTAAATGAAGACCGTAAAATCAATATTTATCTTCCGAATAATTATGTCGAAAATGATACATTGACCTATCCGGTCGTCTATGTCCTCGACGGTGGTATGGATGAAGACTTTTTTCATATCGTCGGGATTGTTCGTTTTGATACACAACCTTGGATAGCACGTTTTCCGAACAGTATTGTGGTAGGTATTGAGGGCAATACCCGAAGACGTGATTTTACATTCGCAGTTCCCAATATTGATTTTTTAGAGAAAGAAGGATTTCAAAAAGCCAGCTTTCCTGCATTCGGTGGATCGCAAAAGTATATCACATTCCTTAAAGATGAATTGCTGCCTTATATCGGTAAACACTATAAAACAAAAGCGGAAAGAACAGTAATCGGGGAGTCTTTGGCTGGACTTTTCTCAGCAGAACTCTTACTCAAACAACCTGATCTTTTTGATAATTACATTATCATTAGTCCCAGTTTATGGTGGGGGCAACAGGAATTGTTGAAAAATTCCGAGAAGCTGTTGGATGCTAACCTGAGAAAAAAGGTGCGGGTTTATCTTGGGGTTCCCAACAAAGAAGAAGATCTTAAAATGTATCAGGATGCCGAAGCATTTTATAATATCCTACGCAAGCATAAAAAGACGGCTATTATTTTTGACTATATGGCCGAAGAATTGCATTCAACCGTTATTCATCAGGCAGTTTACAATGCATTTAGGCAATTATATTCCAAAACAGCTTATTCGAAATAATCGTGTACAATTTGCGTTGAACTCTTTTGTGTGACGCATATCACGCGTTAATTGACTGCGCAATTGTTTGGACGATTTATACTTTATTTTGCTGATAAGCGCGATTGTTGAATAAACTCTTTTGGTGTTAAATTAAACGCTTTTATAAAGGCTTTCGTAAAATAGGATGCTGAACTAAATCCAACCAGGAACGCCACTTCATTGATGCGGTAATCTGATTCAATCAGTAATGTACAAGCGCGCTTTAGTCTGTAATTTCTTACATAGTCGCCAGGAGAGGTCCCGCTGATCGCTTTTAATTTTCGTTGAAAATTAGAACGGCTGATCTTAAAGATATCCACCAGCGACTCTACATTAAACTGTTCGTCCGATAGATGTTTTTCGATTTCAGCATTGAGCTGTGTTAAGAATACCTCATCGTGGGCATTTGTGGCCAAAGAAGAATAAGATGATAATGGTGAAGCATGGAAATTCTCCAATAGATATTTCCGGTTTTGTAGTAAGCTGCTGATTTGTGCTTTTAGAAAGGTCATCGAAAAAGGCTTTTCTATAAATACGTCGGCCCCGGATAGTAAGCCTTCAACTTTTGTTGCATTTTGTATTTTGGCAGATAGTAGAATAACAGGAATATGCGAATAATTAATGTCATTTTTTAAACGCTTTACAAATGTAATTCCGTCAATCTCTGGCATCATGATATCGGAGATCACAAGATGATAAACTTTATTGTCTAACATGGTCAGGGCCTTTGACGCACTATCAGCAATATCAATATGATACGATACGGCTAACGAATGGCTAATAAAAGCCGTAATGTCCGGATTATCGTCGACCACCAGGATCTGAGTGAGATTGTATTCCTGCTTGACAGGGGATATGGGCAGTTCCTCCATGTTTAAATTAGCAACTTTCGGGCTTAGCTGAACATTGTTGATCTTAATGATAAATCGGGTACCTCGGGGATGCATATCTTCAATTTTTATCTCTGCGCCCAGCCGATTTGTCAGATGTTTGACCAAGGACAGCCCGATGCCAGTTCCACTGCGGTCTTTATTTGTGCTCAGCTGATAAAAGGGATCAAATACAAGCTTTTTAAAGTCATCCGGTATTCCCGGACCATCATCCGAGACCGTAATCGTGAAAGAATTGTCTGCGTTTTTTTCCAGACCGATCGAGATATAGGAATAAGTGAATTTCGTCGCATTGGTAAGTAGGTTACTTACAATTTTCATGACAGCATCCAAATCGGTTTCGATAATCAGGTCATGATCCTGAGGAATTGATAAATCAAAGCGAACTTTGTTGCGGTGGATTGATTTTCTGAATCTATCGTAAAGATCTTCTACCAAATTTCGCAAATTGACAGGCTCCAGACTTAGCGGCTGTCCGTTTTTGTCCATTTTGCGAAAGTCAAGTAGCTGATTGATCAGTACGGTAAGACGCTCACAATTTTTCTCTATGATACGGAGATTATGCATGGTTTCTTTATCTGCATTTTCGTACAGGAGTATTTCTTCCAGGGGTGCCGTAATTAAGCTCAAAGGTGTACGAATCTCGTGCGCGATATTTGTGAAGAAATCAATTTTTGATCGGAAGGATTTTTGTTCCTGTTCAGACTGGAAAGCCATTAAATGACGAGCTTGTTTACGCTTGTTCGCCATAATATAATACCGTAAACAGACATAGCACAGTGCAATGAATAGGATCGCATAGGTTATTTTTGCAGGAATGGAGCGCCACAACGGTGGTAATATTTCAATTTGTACCACTGTGCCTTTTTCATTCCATAAACCATCATTATTAGATGCTTTTACGTGAAAAACATACGTTCCTGGCGAAAGGTTAACATAACTCACACTTTTCGTATTATCGGCTAAAGCCCACTCTCCATCAGCCCCCTCCAGCTTATAGGCATATTGATTCTTGGAAGGTGACGCAAAACTCAAGCTCACAAAGGAGATATTGAATGAAGAAAATTGGTGGGTTAGTACGATCTTTTCATTCTTGTTCAATTGAATCTGAATGTCTTTTTCTAAGTTAGGATTATGCTTGTTCAGTAATTGTATCTGCGTAATGAAAACATTTGGTACAGTTTGATTTTTAACAGCGCTAATTTCATCGGGATAGAAACTTGTAAATCCGTTGATCCCACCAAAATAAAACCGCCCATCTTTGGCTTTGAAAGATGCTTTGAAATTAAACTGGTTGGTTGAGAATCCATTCTCTGTTGTATAGAGTTTGTAATTTTGGGGATTGTCCGGGTGAAAACAGATAATGCCTTTGTTGCTGCTGAGCCAAAGGTTACCCAAGGCGTCATCGAGTATGCCGTAAATCACATTGTTGGGCAATCCTTGGGCTTGCCCGATATTTCGAAAGCGATCCTTCGCCTTATCATAAATAAATATTCCTTTTCCTTCACTCGAAAATAATAACCGATGTTGGCTATCAACATAAATACTGGTTAGTTTGCTGGACGAAATGGGATCATTTGGCCGGATCGAGCTATAATGAATCCAGGCCTGCTTGCGTAGGTCAAATTTTATGGGGCCTGATTGGTACGAGGCGAGCCAGATATTACCTTCATCATCTTCTTTGATGTCATAGATAAACTGGGTGACTTCAGGGATACGGACAAATTTCTTTTTTTGCTGATCATAGCGACTGAGTCCGGCGGGAGTTCCTATCAGAAGATCCCCGTTTTTTGTTTTAAACAACGAAAAGATACAATCATCGTTAATTGTTTCCGGGTTGTTGGCATCATGTCTGAAATTTTGACGTTGACCAGTTGCTAGATTGTAACGATCGAGTCCACGGGAAAAAGTCCCGATCCAAAGATGATCGCCATCCAAAAGCAGGGCATGGGTATTATGGTAAGAAGCTTTTATCGGTTGCGAAATTTGTTTCTTTTTTTTGTCATAGTAGTTGATGCCACCATCTTCCGTTGCGATCCAAAGGTTGCCCTTGGTATCTTCACAAAACTGACTGACAGCTTTTCCGGACAGAAATCCGGGAAGAATATCCGGGAAAAAAGTCTCTACGGAAAGTAATGCTGTATTGAGATAATTAATTCCACCAAAGTAGGTGCCGATCCAAATGGCATTTTCGCGATCCCTCGCAATGGAGTAGACATTCTGGTCACTTAGACCATGTTTGTAATAGGGTACGTCTAATCTTTCGGATGCCCCCGTTTCGATGTGAAACAGGAAGAGCCCGTCATCTGAACCAACGAGAAGCTGGTTTTCGCGAAATTCTTGCAGGGCACGGATATGCGTGACATAAGGATGTCTGGTATTGTTAAGAAAGCGACTGAATTCGTTGGACTGTTTGTTATAACGAATCAAGCCTTGTGACCAGGTACCTAACCATAGGTCTCCTTTAGGGTCTTCCCACATCGAAAGAATTTCAAATTGAGAATCTCCAACTTCGCTGAATAGCGGGGCGACGATGTCAAAATGTGCCTGTTGGTTGTTGAAACGAAGGAGTCCGAGACGTGTGGCTGCCCAAATAACGCCAGAACGATCCTGTAGAATGGCCCAGGCTGCATTTTGCCCCAATGTGGCTCCATTCAGTTGTATCTGCGCAACTTTATTTGTACTTGGATTATATTTCCAGATGCCTTGCGACATTGTTGCAATCCAAAGACTTCCTTGTCGGTCGACATGAAGGGCATTGATCGCTGAGTTAAACGTTCCTTTGCCGCTTATGCTAAGCTCAATCTTTTGAAAGGATGCTGTAATCTTGTCCATAATATACAAACCGTCATCGGTTCCGATATACAAGTGACTCGGCGATTTCTCAGCGATACTTCGGACAAAATTATTCCCCAGTGACTGTTTTTTTTCTGGTTGGTAATGGTAATTTTTGAAACTATTTCCATCGTATCGATTCAATCCATCTTTTGTCCCGAACCACATAAATCCTTGCCGGTCCTGGACAATGCAATAGATCGTATTTTCAGAAAGACCGTCTTCCACTTGCAACTTTCTAAAATGAAAATTTGAATAACGTTGTGCCTGGCACGTGACCGAGCAGGCCAGATACAAAAAAACAATGCCAAAAATGAGCGCCCCTTTCATATCAACTAAAATAAAACTAATAAATGATTCTGTCGATACGGCTGATAAGCGATAAATGGTAATTGTCGGTTAAAAGATGTACAAATTGGTCAAAAAGAAGGAATGACTTATTTTTACCATTTTTTGGGTCATATCTGCTATTTTTTTTCTGTAACGCCTGTTACATTTGAAATAGGTTTAAAGATAGAATCCGGCCATGGATTCTTGTCTTTGCCCAATTATAAATAACCAGTTTTATACGCTAATAAATCAAATTATGAAGGGAAAATTTTTCATTCTTTTCTTGTGCCTGCTGTCCTTTGCGGTAAAGTCACAAACGAGTAGCCTTCAAGGGAGGGTATCGAGTGAAGCGGGTCGGCCATTGCCGGGTGTAACCGTTACCATAAAAGCATCAGGAACGGCAAAGACGACGGACGAAAATGGCCGGTATACAATTGCTGCCGGCAGTGGGCAGGAGCTGATCTTCTCTTTGATCGGTTTTCATTCCAAAACAATTTTATTTAACGGTGCGGCGACCTTAGATGTCACACTTCAGGAAGACAATAAAGACCTGGAAGAAGTCGTTGTGATTGGGTATCAGACGATCAAAAAATCTGACCTGACGGGTGCTGTTTCGGTCTTTAATCCAAAGGAGATGAAAAATACCACGGTAACAGGGACTGTAGGGGATGCCTTGGCGACTTTACCCGGGCTCAGTGTGCGCACGGCAGGCAATCCGGGGACAGAAGGTAAGGTTGAGATCCGTGGTACCGGGACATTTGGGTCAAGCACTCCTTTATATGTCGTTGACGGGGTTGTATCGGGAGCAAACCGGGATTTTAATTTCAATGATATTGAGAGTATCCAGGTGCTGAAAGATGCCTCCGCAGCCGCGATATATGGTTCCAGGGCTGGGAATGGTGTTATCATCATAACAACCAAACAGGGGAAAGAGGGGCAGATGAAAATCGAACTTTCCTCCCGGGCCACTGCACAATGGCTGCCACGTTACAACTTAGCCGACCGAAATCTATGGCTGAGCTTGAATGATCTGGCATTTAGCAATGGCAATAGGCAATCGGCCAACCATTTCGAGGGCAATACCGATTGGCAGGAAGAGGTATTCAAAACAGGATGGCTGCAGGATCAACAGATAGCTTTCTCAGGTGGAAGTAAAGAAAGCCGTTATTATATTTCGGGTAATTATCAGTCCAATACGGGTACCACGATCGGAACATCCAGTAAACGTTTTACGCTACGTTCCAATATGTCTACTTCACGCAACTTTGGAGAGCATGTCAAATTAAGTATCGGAGAAAATATTGTGCTGAGTAATTTTAATGTGCATGAACTCAATACCAATCCCATTGTCGATGTTTATCGTATGCTGCCAACCATTCCAATCTACGATGAGAATAACACCGCCAAAGGAGGATATGGTATTGGCGATGGGAATCGGGATGTTACTTTTGGAACCAATCCTTTCGCCAAAGAAGATTTTGAGCAAACGGAAAATGGTAACCTGCGGACCAGAGGAAATGTATTTACCGAATTGGAACTGTTCAAGTCATTCAAATACCGTTTTAATTTTGGCTTTGACCTGAGCAATGATCGCCACATGTATCTCCGAAAGGAAGGTTTCTGGACTTACAACCAGCCTTATGATCCATCCTCCTTAAATAAAAACCAGGCACAGTACCGGGGGTTGGTGTATGACAATACCTTAGAATATGCGAAGAAGTTTGATAAGCATGACGTTTCAGCCGTTGCAGGTATCAGTTACCAAACGTCCAACTATGAACAACTTTGGGGAACCAAAAATAATGTCCTTATGTCAGGTAAGAATTACTTTACCAACCTGGATGCTGCCCTGGACAATCCCAAGACTGGAAATTATCAAGATCTCGAAAAGTTATTTTCCGTCTTTGGCCGGGTTAATTATACTTATGATGATAAGTATCTATTCAGTTTTACCATGCGCCGCGACGAATCATCCAAGTTTAATCCGGATTATCGAGTGGGCTATTTTCCATCTGTCTCTGGAGGCTGGCGTATCAGTAAGGAAGGTTTCTTTCAAGTGCCTTGGATCAATGATTTAAAGCTGCGCGCCAACTACGGTGTTTTGGGGACTTCCAATATCGGCGTTTGGGACTGGGTTTCTTTCATCAATGTTTTTCCGCAGGCAGCTTTTGGTATTGATCAGACGGTCCAAAACGGGATGACCCAGGTCAAACTGGCCAATGCCGATCTCAAATGGGAGAAGGTCGCGCAGTTGAATGCCGGATTTGATGCCCAGTTATTCTCCCATAAGCTCAATCTATCCGTGGATTATTTTATCAAAGAAACCAAAGATGTATTGACACCGATGCAGATCTTGATGGCAACAGGTAACAACGGCGGAAATCCTTACGTGAATGCTGCCTCACTGCGCAATACAGGTGTCGAACTTGCAACGCAATGGCGTGATAATATTGGTGAGTTCGGTTATCAGATCGGCGTCAATGCATCCTATATCAAGAATAAGATTCTCAAATTAGGATATGACAAAAAGGAGTTTACACAATGGGACACAAAATCCAAAGTTGGTAGCTCCATTGGTAATTGGTACCTGATCAAAACGGATGGTCTTTTCCGTTCAGATGAAGAAGTACAGGCGTATAAAAATAGCCAAGGGCAATTGATTCAGCCGAATGCCAAACCGGGCGATGTAAAATATATAGACTTTAACGATGATGGACAGATCACGGATGCCGATCGGCAGTATCTGGGACGGAGTATACCATTATATCAACTGGGGATGAATCTAGGCCTAGAGTACAAAGGCTTCGATTTGCAGGTGCAATTCACAGGTGCATTTGGCTTCAAATCCTTTAATGGGCCACGAAGTGCGTATGACCGTTTTGACGACAATTCAAACTACCGCGCCGATTATGATCCTTGGACTCCAGAAAATCCCAATGCCAAAGACCCGCGTCCCATTTATGCGGATTCCCGAAATGTTCGCGGCGATCAGGACCGTTGGTTAGAGAATGGAAATTATGTTAAGATCAGACAGCTCGCATTGGGGTATAATCTGCCGCGTACGCTGCTAGGAAAAACCTTGAATCAGGTACGGTTTTATGTCAACGCACAGAACCTGATCACCTTTACCTCCTATCGTGGACTGGATCCCGAGTTTTTGAATGGCAATATTTGGGATCGAAGCTATGATGGCGGCGCATTTCCCAATGCCAAAGGTTTCACTTTTGGCGCCCAAATTACTTTTTAACCTAATCGTTGAACGCAATGAAAAAGCTACTATATATTTTATTGGCAGCGGGCCTGATGCAAGCCTGCAAAGTGGATGTGGAAAATCCCAATACCATTACTGTAAAAACCTATTGGAAAACCGAAGAGGATGCGGTACGTGGGGTCAACGCAGTGTACAATATGTTCTATAAACCAGGTACCTTTAGCCGCTGGATGTGGTTTCGTTTGGATCTAACCTCAGATGAAGGATTTAGCCAAAGTCCTTGGGCCGAACTCAAAGAATGGACACAGTTTCGGTACAATAACTATAATTTCTGGGAAGGAAATGGCTGGACCTATCGCGATTGCTACGAGGCTATTTTCCGAGCAAATCAAGTGTTGCATTATACCCCGGATATTACATTTGCCAATCCAGCTGATCAGGGACCGATCCTCGGGCAAGCGTATTTCTTGCGGGGGTTATATTACTACTACCTTGCGCTATTATGGGGTGGTACCAATCCCAGTCTTCCAATTGTATTGGAACCTTCAACTCCGGGAATTCAACCGGAGGGACATACTGAAGCGGAAGTTTATGCGCAGGCAATCGCCGACTTTAGTAAAGCCGAAAGCTTACTGCCCGAAGCATGGGGCGGTTCTGAAAAAGGAAGGGCAACCAAGGGCGCGGCACTTGCTTTTCGGGCAAAATCATATATGCAGCTGCACCAATGGAATGAAGCAAAGGCAGATTTGGCCTGGCTGGTAATAGGGGCTGGAAAGGGCTATTATAATTTGACGGGCAATTATTTTGATAATTTCGATAAAGCGAAAGAGAATAATGAGGAATCTGTTTTTGAGATCCAATATTCAGACGCCAATCCCTCTCCTGCGGGCGATGGCGATTTAGACGTTGGTCCCAATTTAGGCTTGAACCGTGGACAATTTTTTGCCCCTCCCGGCATTGGGTGGACAGATGGAGAACTTCGTCCCTGGTTAGTTGATGCATTTAAGAAAGAGAAAAATATAGCCAATGAATTTGATATACGTTTGCGGTATACGGCATTTTATAATGGTATGCAGAACGATTTTCCAAATAATAACAAAATCTATCGATTGACAAGTGATGCCGCCCAGTGGAGCAATTGGCCTGGACGTGTCTTTTTTAGAAAATATGGGTCAGATTATTTCCGTGATTTTGATGACTATTACAACCCAACAAATGTGCGGATAATTCGTTTTTCCGATGTATTGTTAATGTATGCAGAATGTATTGCGGCCTCAAATGGTTCACTGACGGAGGCCGTCGCGCTTGTTGATCGTGTCCGTGAACGGGTAAATATGCCAAAATTAGCCTTGAATTATCCTGGCGCAACTACCGATAAAAACGCATTTCTGAAAAGATTGCAGATCGAAAGGGTATTGGAACTGGCTACAGAAGGACATCGCTGGGCAGATCTAAAACGTTGGGGGATGGTAGACTCACAAGAAGGACTTGCCGAATTGAAACAAAGGGATGCCGACTTTAATAATTTTATCTTAGGGAAACATCGTTCACTACCGATTCCCTCAGATGAGGTTAACAATAATCCAAATGTAAAGCAAAACCCAAATTATTAATGGCTTGGCCATATAAACTTTATAGGAAATGAAAAAACTAATTTATATCTGTTTACTGTTGCTATTTTCACTTTATAGCTTCAGCTGCTCAAAATCTGAAAAGAGTGATTTTGTATTCGAGCCAGCCGTGCCACTGGGTGATCCATTTATTCTTTTATATGAAGGTACCTATTACGCTTACGGTACAAATGCCGAAAACGGTATCGAGGTATATACTTCGGATGATCTTCGTTATTGGAGTAAATCAAATGCGCTGGCACTGAAAGGTGAGGATTCTTGGGGTGGACGTTGGTTTTGGGCGCCCGAAATCTACTATATCAAGGATAAAAAGAAGTTCTATATGTATTACAGCGCCAATGAACATATTTGTGTCGCGACGTCAGATTCACCTTTGGGACCATTTGTTCAAGAGCCAAAAACACCAATGCTAGCAAGTGAAAAGGCAATTGACAATAGTCTATTTATCGACAATGATGGTACAGCCTATCTCTATTTTGTCCGTTTTAACAATGGATCCGCAGTTTGGTCGGCGCAACTCGATGCTGACCTAAAAACGATTAACAGCAGCAGCCTGAAGCAGCACCTTGTGGTATCACAGGAGTGGGAAAAAGTGTGGGGGCTGGTTAATGAAGGTCCATTTGTCATTAAACATAATAACTTGTATTACATGACCTATTCGGCGAATAGTTATGAAAGTCAGCGCTACGGTATTGGTCTGGCGACGGCAAGTTCCCCCACGGGGCCATGGACAAAATATGCCGGCAACCCAATTCTGCAGCTGCCTGCGGATTTGGTCGGTGTGGGCCATAATGCACTTTTTCTGGATAAGGAAAAGAAACTCAAAATCGTTTTCCACGCGCATCATAGCAAAGATAGTATTCATCCACGGGCGATGTATATTGCAGATGTTACCTGGACAACGGATGCGGTTCCCCTCATGAAGATATCCGCCGAAATTATCCGACCGACAATAAAAAGAAAATAAACCAGCAAAATATATATAGCCAGAAATGGGTACTCAAAAACAATTATTCGAATGAAAAAACACTTTTTAATTTCCTTATTACTTGCAGCAAACTCGTTTGCCTTGAGCGCGCAGGAGATGAGCCAAGCGATCCTGTTAAAGTCGCCCGGCAATCCGGCCCAGCGCTTTGAACTACTCGACAAAGGTGGGCAGACATTGGAGTCCACGGCGACCCTGCCTGTGGATGTGACGCAGACTGTCGTCAAAAATGAGGGGAAAACTATTGTTAAGATAGTTTTGACCGCCAAAGAACCTGTGTACTTTAATTTTGAAAAGACATTTAAAATTAAAAAATATACACATGCCGAAAGCGAGTTTCTGATGCCAGGTTTTTGGTATCATAAAAATATGCGTTCACCGCAGGAGGCGCCTTCATTTAAAACCAGCGATAGCTGGCAGGTGCGGGAAGATCGGCTTAGCACACCTTTGACTGGTGTTTTCAACGCGGCTTCCAATACGTATTATACCGTTATCAGATTAGATAAAATAAATCAAGATGCCTTGACCACACACTCAAGTGGGGAGGTCATTTTAAGTGGCAAGACTGATCTTGGATTTACCGGATTTAAAAATGCGGATGGTGCCTCCGCTCTGGTCTTTGGCTTTCCTTATCACGAAGCCCCCAAGACTTATCTCCGAAAATTGACACTGGCTCCCGAGGTCGTTGCCTTTGAAAAACTTGAAAAGGGTGAAACAAGACAGCTTTCTTGGGAGATCAGTGAAGGTCAGGCCGATAATTATGGTGATTTTGTGTCCAAAGTGTGGAACTACTCGTACGACAGACAGCAGCCATCGACACTTCCGACAGCTTATACTCCGGAACAAGCCAAAGGTATTTTGGCAAACTTCTTTAAGAACAGTTATGTAGGGGACAAAGAACTAAAATACTATTCTGGTGTACATATGCGGACAGATGACTGCAACAATACCGGATCGGCGGAAGTGGGATTTGTGGGACGGGTATTGCTCAATGCATACAATGCGCTTGAATTTGGAGAAATTCATGGACAGACTCAATTGGTCAGTAATGCTAAGGCAATATTTGACAGCTACCTACAGCATGGATTTACCGATAACGGATTTTTCAGAGAGTTCGTTGATTTTACACACAACAGTGAAACAAAAGAGTTTAGTATTCGGAGACAGTCCGAGGGGATCTTCGCGATGCTAAATTATCTCAGCTACGAAAAGAAAAGGGGGAGAAAGCACCCTGAATGGGAACAGCGCATTAAAAAATTACTTGGCAACTTTTCTCAACTCCAACAGGCGGATGGGAGCTTTCCCCGTAAATTTGATGATCAGCTTCTGGTGAAGGACGGCAGCGGCGGTAGTACACCTTCAGCGACAGTGCCACTCGTTATGGCTTCCGTCTATTTTAAACAGGGGGAATACCTTCAACTGGCACAAAAATCCGCAAAATATTTAGAACAGGAGATCATTTCTAAATCGGATTACTTTTCGTCCACCTTGGATGCGAATTGTGAAGATAAGGAAGCATCTTTATATGCTTCTACAGCAATGTATTACTTGACGCAGGTAAGTAAAGGAAAAGAGCGGCAACATTATTTGGAGCAGTGCAAGAAAGCAGCTTACTTTTGTCTCACTTGGTACTATACTTGGGACGTGCCTTTTGCCGCCGGACAAATGCTGGGCGATGTTGGTTTTAAATCCCGAGGCTGGGGAAATGTCTCCGTAGAGAATAATCATGTGGATGTTTTCATCTTTGAATTCGCCACTGTTCTTGATTGGCTAGCCACTGAAACCAAGGAGCAAAGACTCGCGGCTTTTTCAAGTGTGATTAAGAGCTCTATGTTTCAGCTGATGCCAGTTAAAGATCATCTTTTCAATATCGCTAAAATAGGTTATTATCCCGAAGTCGTACAGCATACAAATTGGGATTATGGCAAAAATGGAAAAGGATTTTACAATGATATTTTTGCTCCCGGTTGGACCGTTGCTTCCCTCTGGGAGCTGTTGAGCCCATCTAGAACGGAAGAATTTCTGGCAACAGCGCGGAAATAGTATGTGTTTTTTATCTTGGCGCCACATCGGTAAGTGTGGTGCCAATTTTTATTGTGCATTTAACTAAGTTAATAGATTATTGTTATTTGAAATGTATTGACAAGTACCCTGTCAATTATTCCATTCTTCTCTTAATATTGACATGATTAATTTATCATGGAATTTATTATCTCTATAGCATGCCTGGCGCATCTTTCCTTCCAATTTGAAACCTGTGTTTGTATACGCTTTGACTGCAGCATAATTGGGCTCAGAAACAGTAAGCATAATGCGGTTGAGATTCAGTTCTTTAAATCCAATGTCAACAATCAGTTTCGTTACCTGTGAGCCTGCACCTTTCCCCCATTGATTACGGTCTCCTATAAAAATGAAATATTCACCAAGTTTGTTTGACAGCGAGATATTGCAGATTCCAGCATAGCCAATAAGTGTGTTTGAATTACCGAGATAAATACCCCTATTATAATTTTTCGAATCGTTGACGACTGAGGTAAACCATTTATCGATAGCCTCTTTTGTATTTAAAGATTGAAACAAAGAAAGCGAGTATTTAATAGCCACTGGATCGTTTAGCCACCTATAAAATGGCGTAACATAATGGATTGATAGGGGTTTCAGAAATATCGATATGTCCATCTATTTGATACTCTTTATTGCGTTAATAATTAGCTATTTAATTTCTTAATATCATTTTTTTAATGTAAAAGGAATTTCGATTTTTTACAATAGAAATTAGTATCCATATGTTTAAAAATAATAAAATATTTTAATTCTTCTCAAAATTGATTGAATTGTGGCGATTAGCTGTTTTGTACGGTATTCACTTTCTGTAGTTTCCACATATATAGAATGATAAGGGTCAGTAAAATTGAAAAGATAAAGTACCGCCACGCCAACCCGTTTTGCGTTGTTACTTTCCCGATTATTGCAATAATAAAGTTGGATAGCGATGTTACAATATATACCATTCCACCCATTAAACCGCCAGCAGTACCGGCATGTTTTGGGAAAAACAACATACTATTGGTAAAAAAGCTTGTAAATAAAACACCTGAAATCGTATGAATTAAAAATGCAAAACCTACCATGATATATAAATTCTGTTGAAACATACCGACAGCCATTAAAGCAATAATAAAGGATGCCTGCAATAGGGCAGGAACGATCACTCGGGGAACAAACCCAAGATTCATGCGTTTTTTTGTGATAAACCCACCGATCATCCAGGAAAAACCAAGTAGCAATGTGCAATAACCAATCGTCACGGATGAAAAATGAAAAGTATTTTCGATAATAAAAGGTCCTGCCATATTGAACAGCATTACCATGGAATAACTAAATCCAAGTATCAAAATCCCTAATATAAAGAGTTTGTTTTGCAACATCATTTTATAAAGGTTCAGGTTGTCTCTTAGGTTGATCTTTTTCTTTTGGGCAATACTTTCTCCACTATAAAGGATTTCAAATAACAATAAGCCACAGGCGTAAAAAGCAAGAAAATAGAAGTTGGCTTGCCAATTAAATATTTTTTCCAGATAGCCTCCTAGAAAGGGGGCTAGTATCGGGCCGCAGGACCAAACAATTGTAAAATAACTTAGGTAATTCTTCAATCGCTCACCGGTATACAAATCGACGAAAAGTGCACGTGTGGCGACCACCAGAATAGATATGGCCATGCCTTGGACAACCCTTAACAGGCAGATAAATACAGTATTGTCTGTCTGTGCGATCAATAGATTACTTAATATCAACAGCGTTAAGGCCAGAAGCTTGGGACGATACCGGCCGATACTGTCAAGTATGTTACCTATAAATAACTGGGAGATGCCATAACTCAATAGGTAGCTGGTCAATGTCAATTGAACATCCCGTTCGTGAACATGTAAACTTTTAGCCATTGCCGGAAACGAAGGCAGATAGATATCCGTTACAAATCCGGAAAGGGGCATGGATATAAACGCCATGAACGTGACTAGCTTGATGCGTTGCGCAGGTGCTTCTCTCAACATTATTCTGTTCTTTTTTGTTAAACAAAACTAGAGACTTTTTTGATACCTCTGGTACTACCTGACAAAGTAAAAATTACGAAAATCAAATATTATTTGTTTTTCTGTCGAAATTTAAGGGGGGATGTTCCTGCATTTTTCTTAAAGAAATTGTTGAAATGAGTTGGTTCTTCAAACCCCAGCGTATAACCGATCTCAGCGACATTCCAATCGGTGTAGATTAAAAGGTTTTTTGCTTCTTCAAAAGTTTTTCTTTTAATAATCTGTGTAGTGGTCAGGTTGGTGACCGATTTGACAGAAGCATTAAGATGGTTGACATGTACATTTAGTCGTTGGGCAAAATCAGCAGCTGTACGTAGTGCTAGTGGATATCCCGGGGAGTCCAGCGGAAACTGCTTATGCAGCAGTTCGTCAAATAGACGATACATACGTAGGCTGCCGGATTGGTCCTGGGGAGCGACATCTTCTACTCGCCATTCCAGCGCGAGGTGAAGAACGGCAGCCAAATTGCTCTTGATCGCACTGCAGCGTAAAGGATAACCGGAGTTATTCAGACGAAACATATTGTCAAAAAAACTTGTAAGTAGACTTAACTGTTCCGCGTCCAAAAAAACAATAGGCTTACTCCATTCCTTGAATAGTGATGTTTTTTTAAAAGGTTCAAATGTTTGACTACCAGTAAAGAACTCCTGATTGAATAAACAAAAATACCCTTCTTGCTCATTTGTATCACAGATCCAGCTATAGGGTATATTCAATGCCGGTAAAAAAAGTGCAGGACGATCGATATATAGTTCGTGTTGGCCGTACTTGAACCAACCCTTACCCAAGATTAGACTGATTTTATAAAAATCACGTCTATTGTAAGGCGTCTTAAAATCACAGTATTTGCGCGGGGAAATATTGAAATGTGATTTGCCGAGCTCTACATCCAATGCCGTACCATCGCTCGAATGTAGATGGCTCAATCGCTTATAGTAATCTTGTATGGTTTCTAATGTTTCACTCATGATTTTTAAAGTTACAAAAATCAAATGTATTCACAGCTTTCTATCAACCCGTCAACTTAATTTCGTGTTTAAGACTAAGAAGGAAGAGGTCTGTAATGTAAAATAGCGGGATTCGGATTGGAATAGCTGAAATATATCAGTAGAAGATTGGGGCTCAAGCAAAGAAAAAGCGGAGTTACCAAACGTTGGGCACTCCGCTTTTGTCAAAAAAATTAATAAGATTAGTTCAGCGGCTTGATCATAATCTGATCCACGATTTTTCCTTGCTGATCCAAGATTTTAAATGTTCCATTTTCATTGGTTAGATCCACCCGAAGTACATTGTTGTTTGAGTTAACAATAATGGGGAAATGGATGCTGTTTGTCGCATGCTGAATGATATGTTTATGTAGGTGGCCAGATAACATGATTTGTGCGCCGGCCTTATTTAAGATGGGAACAAATTTTTTGAGAATTTCCTGTTCGCCATGCCAACCTCCGAAAGGCGGCATATGACAGATGATGATCTTGTATTTGGCATCTTTGAATGAAGGATCTTCAACCGCTTGGGCTAGCCAGGCGGCCTGTTCTGTTCTATACTTGTCCATTTCCACAATACCACTGTATTCGATATCCGTATCGGGTTTGTCTTCGCCACAGTCGAGTACGATGAAACCTGTATTGCCATGCCGGAATTGATAATAAAGTTTGCCTGTCGGTGTAGGGAAATATTTTGGATACTCAGTCGCGAACGGACCACGGGTTTCGTGATTTCCTCGTGAATAGAACATCGGTTTTTCACTCGCAAACCTTTTAATCGCCGTATCCATAAACCCATCATATAGCTGTTTCTCACTCAAGAGATTATTTACCATATCCCCATTGAAAACGACAAAATCGCTTGTTTTTAAATCGCCTATATCCAGTAGTCTATCCAGAACCTCATTACGCTCATGAATATCGTTGACAACGGTAAAATGAGTAGATGCTGTATTGCCAAGCGTTTGAAATGACAGTGGTGCTTGCCGATAGACATTGCTGGCCACAACTTTTCCATATTGCACATTGACACCTTCATGTTTCAATACTTGTTGACTGTATACACGGTATCGGTATCGTGTTCCTAGTTTCAGGTTGTTCAATGTCACCTGATGTAGTGTGCCGACTTTCTTAAAACCGTATGCTGATGCAAAGTATTTGGTTCTTTCCTTAAAATAAAAGTGGCTCGAATCATCCGGCGCCAATTCTACCCATCCCGTTGCAGGCTGATCTGTTGTCCAAACAATGGATACCGAATGTTCGGTCAATCCCTGGATAAAAGGGAGATGGGTTATTTTGATGTCCTCTTGTCCAATAGCCAAGACGCTATTGAATAGAAATAATACGAGAATGAGATGCAATTGTTTCATGTTAGTAACCAGGGTTTTGGATGAGTAAATTGTTCTTTTTTAATTCATCACGTAGAATAGGTAAAAAATAGGCTTTATCCATCCAGTTGTATTTTTCAAAATCAATGTGCTTAATGCTCGGCGTGCTGGATGTGCTGTGGTCAGGATTCATTTTGTAAACAATATCAGCCACCTTCGTTGTTCTATTATAAATTTGAGGCCCTAGCAACCAACGACGGACATCATAGAATCGATGTTCTTCAAAAGCCAGCTCTATTCTTCTTTCATTTCTATATCTTTCTTTTAGTGCGGCGCCCGAGTCGGTAATGGCTGGCATTCCTGCTCTTTTACGGATCATATTTAAGTAGGTTCGGGCTTCATCCTCCAGTCCCAATTCAATACAGGCTTCGGAATAATTCAAAAGGACTTCCGCATAGCGCATAAAACGCCAGGTGACTGCTTGTTTATCATATTGTGCATTGACTGCTGGATCGATGTATTTTCGTAAATAATAACCTGTATAAGCACCATTCCAATCTTCGATCGTGCTTTTTCGCGTATCAACACCGTAGACAAGGTCTACTTTACCAGTGGAAGCATTCCAACGTTCCCACCTTCCTGTCTGCACTTTATTTTCCGGATCCAGTCCTTTTGCGTCATCTGGTCTTTGCCGCCAGGATGCACCGTTATATAGTACCGTAGCGGTAAATCTAGGATCTCTATTGCTGTAGGGATTTGCTGCCATAGCTGGGTCAGACCAGTCAAATTTTTTACCTTCTAGTGTTTCAAAATCATCAACAAAGTCACCTAGCGGAGCATTTGTACCCCAGCCATGGTAACCATTGGGTGAGGAGTATAACCCTACACGTTGTCCCATCGGAACCGTAAAATACTTAATGAAAATATCCTCTTCGGTGTTTTTACTAAGGAAGATTTCAGTTAGGTTTTGGGAGATGTTATCCGTTACAGCAGGTGTCGCTTTATATAACTTATATTTGTTCAGATCAATGACGGCTTTGGCTGCCTCTTTTGCTGCCTGCCATCTTGCTGTGCGATTTCCATCAGTATAACGTATCAATTCAGGTTTTTCAAATCCCGGAAATATGTCTTTATTATAAAGATCGCTCGCAGCGTAGAGTAGGATCCTAGCCTTTAGTGTGAGTGCTGCGCCCTTAGTTGCGCGACCCAGATTTGCTCCAGTATGATCAAGTGGCAATAATGTGGCAGCTTTGTCGAGTTCATCCGCCATAAATTTGACGCAATCCGCGTACGAACTCCGTTCTTTTTGGAATTCATCAGTCAGTGTATAAGGATCGATTATTAGGGGCACGCCACCGTATGTACTTGTCAATAAATGATAATAATAGGCCCGCATGAAATGCATTTCACCTGTCATTCGATCTTTCAGCATTTTTCCATCGGTTAGATTAGCGGAAAATGGAACTTGATCAACTTTAGAAAAAAAGAGATTGCAAAACCGAATGCTTTTATAAAGATCAGCCCAAGATCTATAGCGCGATACCCCCCAACCTAGGAGATCGTCTGGAGATTGTATGCTACGGTTAAAATTTAGAGAAGCCGCATTCCCACGATAATGTCCTTCGTCGACCAGATTGGCTTTGAATCGGCCATCCGTTAATGGTTCGTCCAATCTGAAATATAATTGATTGATAAATGTCTCTACCAATGCAGGATCGGTCCAAACCGCGTTTTCGGAAAACTCCGTTGAAGGGTCTGTATTTAAAAAGTCCTTTTGACAAGACCCAAATGTCAAAGTCGCTAGTAATATGAATAAATTGAATTGTCTTTTCATGGCTATTAAAATGTTAGTGAAAGGCCCAAATTATACACTCTGTTTAGGGGGTATGCCGTTGCCGCAGTTGTTTCAGGATCGAAATCTTTTACTTTTGTCCAGGTTAGCAGGTTCTGCCCACTGAAATATAACTGGAGTCTAGTCAACCGGAGTTTTTTACAGATATCATCCGAGAAATTGTAACCGAATTCAAAATTTTTCAACCTGACATAATCGGAGTTTTGTAACCAATAGGTATTATCGTTAGATCGCCAATATTCATTGTACCGATTCCAGGTCCGCGGTTTTGACGCATCAGGGTTTTCCGCTGTCCATCGTCCTTCGATATTTTGTTTGAGATAGTTGCCCGCCTCACCTTGCATTTCATAGTAATTGTTACGAATGGCCCCAGCTGCTCCCTGAAAGAATAAGCTTGTATAAAATCCTTTATAAGATAAGTCAATATTAAATCCACCAGTCAATGTTGGAAGTTCAGTTTTTTCGGATCTCACGCGATCCAAACCGTCTATTTTACCATCTTCATTGACATCTTCAAATACGATATCTCCAGGTCGGGCACCAGCCCAGTGCGGATATGCGTCTACAGCAGCCTGATCTCGAAATATACCTATCGCATTGTAATAGAGCTTGGCATTCATGGGTCTACCCGTTGATTGTTGATAATCAGGGATTCCCGGAGTTTCATCCCAAAAACGAATACGGTTATGATTGGTCGCTATATTTCCATTGACAGCGTAGTGAAAACCATTGACCTGATCAGCATAACCCAGCTGTAACTCAAATCCTTTGTTTGTGACCTCGCCAATATTTTCTTTGGGTAAGGTGAGTCCCGAAGAAGAGGGAACCGAGGCATTTCTGTTCCATAGGATATTGGTTCGGACATTATAAAAATATTCGGCTGTCAGTGTTAGTTTATTGTTTAAAAATTTAGCATCCAGACCAAAATTGGATTGGTTGGCGACTTCCCAAGTTACATTTGGATTAGGTATTCTAAGCTCATTCAAGACTTTATTTTCTTGTGTGCCATTAAAAACATACACATTGGAAGCCCCTGTTAGGAAGCCATAACTTGACATAAATTGATAATCATCTATACGGTCGTTACCTGTTTGACCCCAAGAAGCCCTTAATTTGAGGTCAGAAACCACAGACTTGATCGGTTGCCAGAATGCCTCATTGGATAAGCGCCATCCTCCCGATATTCCCGGAAAAAAACCGAAGCGTTTGTTACTTGGAAACTTATAGGAACCGTCATAACGCCATAAAAATTCCAATAAATATTTGTTGTCAAAGTCATAATTTAGGCGGCCGAAATAATTGAGTCTGGCCTGCATAGCGGATTGGCCGGAGTTATCTTTTTCAGCGTCACCACCAGCAAAAAGTTCTTCGATGGCAGCAGATACATAATATTTTCTGAAAGCGTAAAATTCCATATTATCACCTTTGATTTTTTCCATGCCTAACAAGCCGTTGAAATGGTGCTTTTCACCAAAATTTCGTTCATAACGGACCAGCGCGTTTAAAGTCAAAAGGTTTTTGGTGTCAAAATCTTGTCGGAGTTGCGGTGATGTGAATCCCTTTAGTCCGGCAACTAGTATTGGTGTTCCATTATTATCCACTGTTTTGCCATCCCAATTGTATAATGTCCAAGGTGTCTGCCATAACTTGTCGTTTTGTAAGGTTCTGTCATAAGCGACATTTCCACTGACAGATAAACCTTTAACGCCAGGAATCTCGATTTCCAGATTCGCCCTAGATTCGAGCATCATCGTCTTATTTCGGTCGTAGCCGGTCTGATTAGTCGTAATAACGACAGGGTTATTTCCATATTCTATATCTGGACCGTTTTGCCCGGTGGGCCAATAAGCGTGCATGTTGGGTTTACCCCGCAAGATCATTCCAAAGATATCCGCTGCGGAACGTGTTGGATAGTTTCGGTTGTATTCACGCAATGCAGCGTTAACCCCGTATTTAATATAATCATTGAATTTTCCATTCAGGTTGCTTCTAAAATTGTATTGATTAAACTTGGTTGCTGAATTTTTATAGATAGCATCCTGTTTATCATAGCCACCCGAGATATAATAATTGAGGTATTCCGAACCGCCAGTAATATTTAGCGCTGTTTTATGTTGGGGTGCTGCAGTACGAAATGTTGCCTCAAACCAATCTGTATTGGGATATTTCCAGATATCCGTGCCGGCACGAAATAAGGCCAATTCTTCTTCGCTGTATTTTGGTTTTTGACCAGCATAGAGACCGATTTCATTGAGCATTTGCGCATATTCGGCGGCATCTGCCATTTTTGGAATGACGGTAGGCTGTGACCAGCCTTGGTTATGTGTCAAACTCACTTGTGGTTTACCACTTTTTCCTTTTTTTGTTGTGACCAGAATAACCCCGTTGGCTGCTTGAGAACCATAAATAGCGGCCGATGCATCCTTTAATATCGTCACGCTTTCAATATCCTGAGGATTGAGTCTTTCAATCGATCTGTTGGCGATACCATCGACCACAATTAATGGTGAATTGTCCCCCAAAGTATTGGCTCCACGGATTCGAAGTGTAGAATTGTCACTCCCTGGTTCGCCCGAGGCTGTAGTTGCTACCAAACCTGGCAGGCGGCCCGCAAGCGTATTTGTTACGTTCATCACCGGAGCCCTGTCCAATACATCCCCTTTGACATCGACAATGGAACCTGTGACGGTCGATGCTTTTTGAGTACCATATCCTACGATAACAACTTCTTCCATGGAAGTAACCGTTTGTTGAAGTGTGATTTCGACGCTTTCGTTGGTTGTGACTTTATAATTTACAGCCTGATATCCTACCATACTGACATGAAGTGTAGGACTATTACTGGCTACAGGTAAGGTAAAAGAACCGTCTTCAAGTGTAGAAGTCCTGTTGACGGCACCTACTTCATTTACAGTAGCATTAGGCAATGGTTGGCCCTTTGCGTCCAGGATCTTGCCTTTTATTATTTTTTGCTGGTTTGCGGCAGCCTTATCTTCAACACCCCCCTGCTCCAGCTCTGTACGGGCATCTTTGCTCAGAATAATATTCTTGTCGACTATTTTATAGACAATTTGATACTTGCCCAGTAATTCATTCAGCACAGATTCC
The DNA here is from genome assembly GCF_002472835.1 of Sphingobacterium sp. UBA7249. Taxonomy (NCBI): domain Bacteria; kingdom Pseudomonadati; phylum Bacteroidota; class Sphingobacteriia; order Sphingobacteriales; family Sphingobacteriaceae; genus Sphingobacterium; species Sphingobacterium sp. UBA7249. The sequence goes on from NZ_DKST01000030.1 coordinate 365,826, forward strand.
AGCGGGGCATTTATAAATTTTACATCAGCTGTCCGTTTTTTGGGCAAGAGCGATTCTTTATACAAGATATTGTATCCGCTCTGTTTCTGGATATCCCTTAGCAAGGTTTCAAGGCTTGCTTTATTTTTTTTGAGATTGATTGTTTGTCCGAAAGAACTAGCATATACACTGAAGCTAGTTGCAAAGAGTAGAGGCACTGCAATAGACAGTTTCATAACCAATGGTTTGAGGATGATGTCCTTCCTAAAATCCATAGGAAAGACAGACCGATTTTTTTTGTATTTTTGCATTCGGTTGATATTTTAAGTTAATATTTGATAAGATGTGTCAACTGTCTCTATGAGACCAGCTTCAGGGGCGGTCGCAACGCTCCTGAAGCCTTTGGTTGTAAAAGATTAGTTTTTTACATATATTTTCCTCCCCGTTAATTCAAAGTGAACACCACCGACAAGTTCGATGGTCTTTAATAATTTTTTGATATCACTATATTTCGATATTGTACCTGAAAATTGGAAATCCTCAAATTGCGATTTGAACTCGACCTGAACATCATACCAGCGGCCGATAATGTCCATAACTTCAACAAGAGGCGTTTTGTAAAAGGCAAAATTTCCATCCTTCCACGCGATAGAATAGAATGGATCAATAGGATCAATGGAAAACTGATTCGATCCGTGTTCAAATGTCGCTTGTTCATTAGGCCGTAGGAATTGATCTGGTATTGTCGTATTTTTAAAATTCAGCTTTACTTTCCCCTCCACCAGGGTGGTTATGATTTTCTTTCCATAGTTCTGTACGTTAAAAGAAGTTCCCAATACTTCTATGGATTGTGAACCTGTATGAATAATAAAAGGAATTCGTTTTCCCAGTTCAATCCGTTTTGCTACATCAAAATAGGCCTCACCAGACAATATTACTTCCCGTTTTGATTTATCAAAGACAACAGGATATTTCAATGAAGTAGATGCATTCAGCCATACCCGTGTACCATCGGGCAATGTAAGATTATATTCACCGCCTCTCGGAGTTACAATACTATTGTAGACAAGTTTATGGGGATCGACGCCGTTCTTTAAATGATAGGAGATCCCTCCGGCTGCGGTTTTGATAATTTCAAAATCACCATGGTCAATAATCGTGTCTCCCTTGATTTTTTCTAAATCAATTCGACGACCATTTTCTAATATAATCTGGGCGCGATCTTTACCTGGAAGGACTGATTCGATTTCCTTGGCAATGCGTTGCTGTTCATTGACCATTGCCCCATTCGATCTTCCCATAAAATAAATAAGTGAACCGGTCCCCACGAATAACAAAAGAGCCGCCGCAGCTATACTTCGCAAAGGAAACTTAGCCGATTTTTCTGCTGGATCCAGCAGTAGCAATTGATGTTTGACACGCTCATCATTTGTGATTTTTTCAAACATATTTTGGTTGCTCGTCCCAGCTAGAGCCTTATTTACTGTTTTTTCTTCAAGCTTTATTTGTTCCCAAGCATCCAAAAAATCATCATCGTCCATATATTTTATAAACTGTTCTAATGATTCCCCTTGGAGTTTCTCTTCGTAATACTGACGGATTAATCTTTTGTAAGCTTCTATTTTTGACATCGATGGATTTCTACATGCTTTAATATCTATTCGCATCAGCCATCGAAATGTACTAGTCGAATAAATAAAATTTTTAAAAATAGAAATAGATGGTAGCAAATAGGGGAAAGCTGCGAATGCAGTATGTTAGCATACCAATAGCAGAATGGTTAGCGTGAATAAGATTTTTTGAAGTCTTAATTTGACAAAACTGCAGGCGGCGGTTAGATGGTTCCTGACTGTATTTCGGGAGATACCAATATGTTCCGCAATTTCCTGATAGCTCTTATCTTCAAACTTATTCATTTGGTAGATCCGTTTCTGTTGGGCGGGAAGCGTATCAATAATTTTTTTGAGCAGCTGTTCACACTCCTTTTGCTCTAATTGTATATGCGCACAGGATGTTGTGTCCATTTGGATGTTTCCGTTATCCATTCTGTATTGTTTCCGGATGACCTCTTTTCGAAAATTAGATATAGCCAATCTTTTGGCGACAACATAGAGAAAAGGAAATATTGCTTCGGCAGATGGAATTTCATTCCGTTTGAGGAATAGCTGAACAAAAACTTCCTGCACAATTTCTTCAGCTTCTGTCGGGGAGGAGGTCAAACGACATACTTTTTCCTGCAAGCCAGGTCTATAGCAATCAAATATTTTTCGAAAAACTCTCCCATCAGCCATCTTAAATCGTTCAAATTCCTCTAATTCAAGTGGAAATCCCTTCAAATTCATTAGTACATAGGTTTTTGTTGGTCTAAAGAAACAAAATTGATATTAAATTTATATAAAAAAGGTATTAATTCAAAATGAAACCTTTCGAAACATAACATGCGCAACCTGACGCCACTATAAAGTAGCATAAGATACGAACGCAAGCTGCGATTTGAAAACCCATTTTATATCGATGAAGCCATTTTTAAGCTTTTTTCGCTCGAAAGATTCGCTAACATGCATTAGAAGCATTGGTCATCAACCAACACCAAATATGATCTCTTATTTAGACTATAGCGATACTACGCCGCTCGGAGATGCATTCCAATTTTTATTTACATGTTATTTTTGGAGATTATTATATGCAAGACCCTAAGCAATTAAAGTTTACTTTCAAAATGATAGGTGCCCGAACCGATTTCTCTTGTCATTTCGGGTAGTATCACTTTTGCCTTGGTGTTCACAGGTATAGTAACCTCAAGTTTCAATAATCCATTTTCTAGTGCCCAAGCTGATCTTACTGGACCATACGGGGTTTCTAATTCTGCGGAGGCGCTTGTTATTTTTCCACCTGGTTTAGGGGCGATAACAATGGATTTATAACCAGGTTCCTCGGCGACCGAATTGATGCCCGCAATCGTTCTGTACATCCAATCTCCAATTGCTCCGTACGCATAGTGGTTGTAGGAGTTCATATCCGGTGTTTGAAAAGAACCATCCGGCTTAATCCCGTCCCATCGTTCCCATATTGTTGTTGCGCCCATTTTAACAGGATAGAGCCATGAAGGATAGCTTTCCTGCATCAAGAGATCGTAAGCCACATCATTATGACCAAATCTGGTCAATACATGGCATAGATAGGGAGTGCCCAAAAATCCTGTTGTGAGGTGATTGCCATAATCACGAATATTCGCTACGAGACGATTTGCCGATGCTGCTCGAAGCTCTTCGGGCAACATATCAAATTGTAGCGCCAAAACGTAAGCCGTTTGTGTTCCAGAAACCAATCGCCCCGTGGGTGTCATGTATTCCTTTACGAAAGCGGATTTAATATTGGCTAACAGTGCTTTATATTTAGCGACATCTTGCTGTTTGCCCAATACATTAGCTGCATTGATCAATAATTGGGTAGAATGCGCATAAAAAGTCTGGGCAATCAAGTATTTGTCTGTAACTGCGGCCCTTCCGTCATTGTCATCATTGGGGCGGTAGAATAACCAGTCACCAAAATGGAAACCTGAGTTCCAAAGGTTATTTTTGGCTACGGAAGATATATAATCTACCCATTTCCGCATACTTTCAAACTGTGTTTCCAACAACTGCCGGTCGCCATAGGCGACATACATATCCCATGGAATAATGGTAGCAACATCTGCCCAACCTGCTGATGCCCCATCGTTTGCTCCTAGTACATTGGGGATTACATGTGGGATTGAACCGTTAGGTAGTTGGTCAGCTTTTACATCCTTGAGCCATTTGGTAAAAAATCCTGCAACATCCATATTGTAAGCAGCTGTATTGGCGAAAGCTTGTGCATCCCCCGTCCAACCTAGACGCTCGTCGCGTTGTGGACAATCCGTTGGTACATCCAAAAAATTCCCTTTTTGTCCCCATTGTATATTATGTTGTAGCTGGTTCAGCAGGCTATTGGAAGTAGCGAATTTTCCTGTGCTCTCCATCGCGGAATACAGCGCGACAGCAGTAAGGTTGTCGGCTGTTAATTCCTCTGGATAGCCTTCGACCTTCACGTACCTGAAACCTTGAAACGTAAAATGAGGTTCAAAGACCTGTTCGGTATTTTCCTTTAAAATATAAATATCCTGTGCCTTAGCAGATCTTAGGTTGGTGGTATAAAAATTGCCTTCTTTTGTAAGTACTTCAGCGTGGCTCAGTGTGATCTTGGTTCCGGCGGCACCTTTGGCTTTGAGCATGACCCATCCCACCAGATTTTGTCCGAAATCCACAACAGTCTCACCTGAAGGTGTTTTAAAAACTTTAAGCGCTTTGAACTGTTCGTGTTTCTTAATAGGCGGACCACTCATTGCGACAAGGTTTTCTGGGCCTTTCTCCATTGTGCCCACGCTACTCCATTTGTTATCCAATTGAAAGCCAATATTATTCCAACCATCTATTTCCATCCGAGCATCATAGATTTCGCCATCATAAATATCCGATGCCATAATCGGTCCATAAGCATATTTCCAGCTTTCATCGGTTTGTATCGTTTCGGTTGTTCCATCTGTGTATTCAATCATAAGCTGCAAGAGCAACCCACGCGTATCGCCATAAAAATTATGTTGATTTCCAAATCCAATCCGCCCTTTATACCAACCGTTTGCAACAGTGAGCCCAAAGACATTAGCACCATTCCTTAATATTGTAGTTACATCATATACTTGATATTGTAAATGATCCTTATAACTGGTCCATCCTGGAGCAAAATAGGTATCACTGATGCGTTGGCCATTGATATGGGCTTCGTACAATCCTTTTGCGGTGACATAGACCATTGCTGATTTAAGTTTTTTATTGATGGCAAATTCCTTTCTGAAAAGAGGACTTCTTGCCGACGTGTCTTTTCCGGCCACTTTGATCCATGTTGCAGTCCATGCCATAGGGCTAATGCCCATTTGAAAGAACGCAGGTTCAGACCATGCAGAAGTATTGCCATGATTGTCTTTTACCCTAACTTGCCAAAAATATCTCTTTCTTGATTGTAGTGCAGCACCCTCATATTTAATTAATACAGACTGATCGCCCATTACTGTCGCTTTCCACACCAAGTCTTTGCCTGCATCCATGGTTGCTTGATGACGGCCAACTCTGATTTCATATGATGATTGTTGTGTATTCCTTATCGGGGAGGTTATTTTCCAACTAAACCGTGGGTTTTCGGTTTCGATTGCCAGAGGGTTTTTAAGGTGTTCTACTTTAAGGTCGATTACACTTAATTTTTGGGCAAAGGTGTTGAAAGCCAGTGTGCATAGGATGCCAAGTGTCACAATTTTCCGAAACAGGTGTTTTATAATTGGTTCCATATTTGAGGATTGATGGTTAGCCGGAGATCCGGAATGATTTACTATTATAAGTATTAAATTTGATATAGGCGTCATGCACTATCCTGTATGCTTTTGATACATAATTATAAAGACCAATTTGGTGAATTTGACCTCCATATTTCCTTTGTTTACCGAGTTTTTATACCCGTTAGCCTAAAGCCAATAGGCCGGGGTACCATTGTGTTGTAGTTTTGAATCAACAAATCAGAACAACAGTTAGTGGTGAGTCATTTAGCTCGTAGCCTGACTATTAGTGAATCATAAGTTTATAAGTTTAGTTTAGTAGCCACGTCGTGAGATGTGGCTTTTTTATGTCTACGAAACGAGTGAATTGGTTCAACCTATAAATCAACCTACTTACACAGCTCCCTAAATGCAAACCGATTGATCAATAATTAATACGATCATCTTAATTACAAACGCGGACTTTATAAAGTTTCAACGTTGGTATATGTAGCGTCTGATTTGGGTTGGTCGCATATATATTAAATGTCCACCAGCTATCTTCGGCTTTTGTATATATCACACGATTTGTTTTTGCATTCCAGTTTACAGATTTTATATGATGTACACCCATTAATGGAGCGAACGGGGTAAATTTTTGATCTTTTATAGAAAAGACAGCGACATTATCTGCAAAAGAAACGAGTAAACGGTTGTTGTCTACCAAAGAAAGATCATGGCCACCCTGTCCTGGAATTTTTATCGTTTTAACAAGTGTTAAGCTATTTTTATCATCAGTTAATTGGTATGTTCGTAGGTCATCATAACCCAGCACAAATAACTGTTGTAGTTCGTTGTTCCAGACGACACCATGTCCGGAATAAAGTGTGTCTTTATAGATCGGTTTCTCCATCCAATCCAAGTGGTAAAGTTCTAAGGAGTTACCCATTGGGTGGGTCGAGTTTGCCACAGCTACCAGCTTTTCGGATAGTAAGTCTGCGGAGTGAGCCATCGGTGTTTTGGCAAAGAACTCGATTTTTTTATCGGCGATATTCAATAAGCAGGTTGCACCTGTCGATGAAGTAATCAGGATCTTTTTGTTGGCGAAAACCGGCTTGCACTCATCTATAGATTTAAAATAATTGCTATATTCCTTCGGTATCTGATCTGCACTTTCTTTGAATTGCCATTTCCAGATTATAGCTGAGCTATCTGATCCAATTGTAGGGTTAATAATAAGTACCTTGTCATCTCCACAAGCTACCCAATAGCCTTTGGAGATTTGAGTTAATTGTTGAGCCCTGCTAAAAAAGGGCATTGCCATGATGAAGCATAGCACTAATGTATGCGTTATTTTAATAGATTTCATCTTACATTCTAATTAAATTCCTATTTAAAGTTAACCACATAAATTTTTGAAAAGAATATACAAATGAAAATAGTTAGCTTTAGCTATGATAGTTGATGACTTAAAAATGAAAGCGAGATATCTTTCGTGCTTGACGCCATATACCGATGATATTGAACTGCTGGAGGCATGTTGGGGTGAGATTTTAACATCGTATTCGGATCAACGAAGGGGCTATCATACCTTGGCACACCTTCAGCACTTTAGTCAGCAGTTGGATTTTTGCAAACATAATTTATCAGATTATCCTACAGTTTATTTGGCCATGATCTATCATGATATTGTATATTTTATGATGGATGGTACAAATGAAGCAAAAAGTGCATTGGTAGCAGTAGATCATTTAGGTAGATTGAATTATCCACCGCACCTGATCGGCAACTGTGTGGAGATGATCCTGGCAACAAAGGCACATGTGGAAAATAGGGACACCACTATAAATTATTTTATTGATGCCGATATGTCGATACTTGGTGCAGACAATGCTTCCTATGCGAGGTATGCTACTGGAATCCGTAAAGAATATGGTGACTCTATTTATTTTGACGCGGGAAGGACGCAAGTTTTGCGGAGTTTCCTAGCGATGGAAAAAATATTTAAAACGGACCTTTTCTATGAAAAATATGAAAAACAGGCCCGCCTCAATATTCAGCGTGAAATCAATGATTTAATCAGATAGCCCTCTATTGGTTAATGCTCGTCGCCTTTGTAGATCCACATGGGTACAGTTTTTCCGGCTCTTTCAAAACCATTCCTTTTATAGAAATCTACAGCTTTCCCGTCCGCTGTAAGCATTTGCATATGAAAATGACCATAGATGTCTTGCATTTTTTGAAGAATAAGCTGACCTATTCCTTTGCCCTGATAATCGGGATGGACTAATAGGTGCGGGTAATAAACGACAAGATGGCCATCTGAAATTGCATTTCCCAGACCCACCAATGTCTCTTCTCTCCATGCGGAGATCAATGTATGCGAATTCATCAGTGCTTGATACAATTCACTTGGTTTGTTCGCGGCGCTCCATCCGTTAGCCCGGTATAATTTTAAAATATCATCAATTTTGATGTTGCGTGTATTTGAAATTGTTATGTTCATTTATTATAATCAATCTTTATTTATATTTTGTCGGTCCATGTTACTTTTACGGCCGGTAAATTAGGAAATTCAAGGCGTCGGTCGAAGGCCAGGATAAATCCGTTTTTTTAGATAGAATCCGAGTGGTGATCGATAAGAGCTACCGGCTTTTGAAATATTGCTTCAAAAAGTTTAGCTTGTCGCATATTTTTTCACCTTCCAATCCTGTCATTCACAGCGTTCTCCTGTATGCTAGTTTAAAGGTAATAGGCAAGAGTGGTATTGTACTGTAGTTTTGAATCAACAAATAAGAATAGATAAACTACTACGACATAATACAAACATTTTGAAAACACTAGTAATAACACTCTTCGCAGCAGCTTTTGCCATAGTTTCTGCATTCGTAATGGTAGTCGAATGTTTTAGTCCGCTATTAGTGTTCCATCCTGACGTAAAATTCTCCGGTTATTTTTTTCAACAATAAGGGTAATGTCCGGCGCATTTTTCTCTCCAATAATATTTCGATATATCTTGTAGGTATAAATACCATTCTTAAAGGTAATGACATGATTGCCTCCGCTTCCTTCAAAGTCCACTTTACCGGTGTTTAAGATGAGATCAGGTGGAGCATTTTCTTTTTTGCCAATTTTCCAGGAAGCATATCTATAGTTTCCATTAGTTAGTTCATCTATTCTGATGAGATATGTTTCTGTTTTTAGCCTGTATACAGGATTTTTGAATGGCTTTAGGGAACTATGTACATGTTCTTTTTGTTGGTGAATAAGTGCTTGTCTTAATTTTTTTTCAACAGTGCTCTGATAGTTTATCGCGGTGATCTTTCCGTTGTCGCTATCTATCCATACTATGCCATTATCGAGCATAATTCCTCGCCAGCCAACTTCTGTCCATTGTTCAGGTTTCGAATGTGCGATCAGATCTACCAGCGTCTGGTCAAAGACTTCACGAAACCGTTGTTTGAATTCTTTTGGGTTTTTAATATCCGGAATGGGGTTTTCCCGTTTCAAAGGATAGTTTACAATCGTCGAAATATCATCTATATTCTTTTGTTTAAATAATGAGATAATACTGCTGATTCTGACTTTTTTTGAAGCATTAATTTCGGATTTCTGTGCATAGCCAAAGCTATAAATCAACAAGGTCACAATTAAAAAGCTAAATTTCATCTGTTGTTTTGTCATCCGCTCTGTCTTTTACCTATTAAATTACTAAAATTATATGGATAATGATCAAATATGATTTCCGTCTTCTACGGTTTCTATAGCTTCGTTTTTTACATTTGATAGATCATTGGTAATTGCAGCGATTGAAGATATTCATCTAATCGCCATTAAGGAAGAAATATTCGTTGTAAAGGTATAAGGTGTTGATGCAGAGTGTTAAGTGGATTTTATGTTTCGAATATAATTTACCGGATTTTATAATATTATACTTAAATTTATATCATATATCAGCGAAAGTCTTTTATTTATCGCATGTTATTTTGGACAAAAACTAATTATAATGAAGAATTTTTTCAATACAATTGCTGGCCAACCTGCAGATAGTTGGATGAGTTTACCTTTTTTTATTCGGGCTTTTTCTTATTATTTTATGCTTTCGGGCGTAGTAGTCCTAATAATTGCAATAAGTCAACTATTTGGAGTGAAAGCGACAATCAGTATTTATGGTCTTGAAAGCAAATCTCTACTTACAATAACAGGCGTTGTAACGATTATTGTTTATGCCTTTAAATTTTTAGTTGCCTGGGGATTTTATAAGGGTATGGAGTGGGCAAAGACTTTGGCTCATATTGATGCGGTGATCGGTATCCTGATTTGTATTTTTATGATCTTTGGCCTGATCTATTTTGATCAATCAATTTTCCCACGCAAAATTTCATTTGATTTATTTTTTCTAATACCCTATTTGATTATTCTGAAGCAGAATAGTAGAAAAGGGAACGCGATAGTTATTTCATGATGGAATGAAATAGTTGCATCACCACCGAACCGTGCTTTCAAAACAAATAAGAGTTCCTCGTATGTGAGAAATACAAGGATCAAATGATGTTTGTAATATTCATTTAGGATGTTTTGCTTACCTGTTCTCGAAATATTTTGTCCCGTTTAAGATTGGATCAACAGGTTTTATTTATTCCGTAAATGACAACATCTAAATTATCCTTGTCAATTTTATTTTCGACCAATTTAAAGCCGAGGCGCTCCAGAAGTTTTTTGGAAGGAATATTTTCTTGATGTGTATACGCTTCGATATATTCAAATCCTGCTTCAGTAAAGGCATAATCTAGCATGGCCTTTACAGCCTCGCTCATGAGTCCTTTACCTTGGAATTGCGGAAGTAATTCGTAACCTAATTCAGCATATTTTTTACTCCAGTCAATATTCCATAAGGTTATAGCTCCCACAAAGTCATTTCCATTTATTGTTTTAATCGTAAAATAGAATTTATTTTTTCTGACCATCTCAATAAACAATCTTATGTCGTCAAGACTTTTAGTGATATCTCTTTCTATGTATTGAGCGACCTGCGGATCGGTTCGGAGAACATACATATCTTGCAAGTCTGCCAGTTCGACAGGCTTCAATATTAATTGATCTGTTGCGATTAAAGTTTCCATGTGAGATCTCAATTTTTATACGTTGGTTAGGAAAAGTAAGAATTAATTGATCGTAACCAAATTTCTTTTATTTGATTGTTTGTTCCCCTTATAAGTAAAATTAGATAATTGAGTTTAATATTCCATAATTTTTTCTGAAATCAGCAAAACCGTTTTAGTTTTTTTATATTTGTTTTATTCAATCCTATGGATGTATCAATAATAAATAAAGTTGAGCTGAGCTAGGGCCTCAATTTGTTGAAATGCCAGTATGAATCTTTCCTGGTTTTTAATAAGAATGTATTGTATACGACATAAGAGAGAGGGTAACCAAATACGATAAAGCTATAGCATTTTTACTTTTCAACAAAAGGGATAGTTTCTGCTTTTTGCCATTAGGATATGGGGAAAGACCAAGTTTTGGGAATCTATTTTTATATTTCACTTGAGTGGCAATGTATAAACCGGGATATGATCATATGGAAGAGAAGGAGATTCTGTCGGCCCTGCGTTCGGGCTGCCAATCTGCTTTTCGACAAATTTACAGTTTGTACAGTGGTCGTATTTACCTCAATATTTGTAAAATGGTCAAATCCGAACAGGATGCAGCAGAGCTTTTGCAAGAAGTATTTATCAAAGTATGGGATAAACGGGAGCTGATCGATGTCGAACAATCCTTTAGGTCTTATTTGTTTCAGATTGCCAAATACACAGTATATAATTTTATCCGTAAAAATAACCTAGAGAAACAGATTCAAGCCTACCTTAGCCGCCACAATACGCAGCTCTATACCCATGTAGAAGAACAATTAGACGAAAAACAAGACGAACAATGGCTGTACCAAACGATTGAACAGCTTCCACCTCAACGAAGACTGATCTATAGACTTTGTAAAATCGAAGGCAAAAGCTACGCAGAAGTGAGTAGCTTGTTAAGGATATCCACTTCCACCATCAATGACCATATTGTAAAAGCTACAAAGTATATCAAAGAAAGACACAGTGTTGTGAATAAGTCAACGCTATTAATAGTCTCCTTTATACTTCTCCAACAATAGTAATCGCAATTATTTTCTTAAGGCTGAAAAAAAGTAAAATAAAATTACCCTCAGAGCAGATGATCCTTGCTTTTGAAGTGTATTAGCTAAAAAGAAGATAACCAATTGTGGAAAAGAAATTACTTCAATATACTTTAAGACGGTATATACGGGGAGAGCTCAGTGAAGAAAATTCTCGTGCTTTTCTATCTTATATAAAATCTGGTGAAGATCCGGTATTGCTACATGAACTGATACAAGAAGTTTTAGATGATCCTATCGATCAGGACTTGCTTCGGGATCCTGAATTATTAACAGTATTGGATAACACATGGGAGCAATTACATCTTCAGATAAATAAACCGAAAATGCGATCGTTGTGGTCCTGGAAACGTATCAGTGCAGCTGCGGCAATGGTCATTGGGGTATTATTTGCCGGTTGGTGGATTTTTTATGGCGCCGGCAATACGGTATCCCAGCAAGTTACACCAGAGCCCATATCGCCCGGAAAGCAATCTGCAACTTTAACACTAGCCAATGGTAAACAGATTCATCTGCAGGAAACTGTAGATGGACAGATTTTGAATGAAATGGGTATCAAAATATCTAAAAGTAATGACGGACAGCTAATCTACGAGGTTGGGAAAAATATTGGTAATGATACAGGCCATCATACATTATCAACAACACAAGGCGAAACTTATCGCATTAAGCTACCCGATGGTACGCACGTGTGGCTCAACGCTGCTTCAGCCCTTAAATATCCAATGCGTTTTGCCCTTCAGGGAAATAGAGAAGTGGAATTGACAGGGGAGGCCTATTTTGAAGTCGCAAAGGATCCTCAACATCCCTTTGTGGTACAGAGTGCTGGGCAAAAGATCGAAGTGTTGGGTACCCACTTTAATGTCAATAGCTATGCTGATGAGCCAGAGCTGCGAACCACTTTGTTGGAAGGCCGTGTCCAAGTCTCTTCCCCTAATAATCAAAAACTACGATTGCTTCCGGGACAACAGTCCAGCCTCACAGCCAATGGGATGCTAAAATTGCAACAAGTGGATACTGCACCCATCGTCGCCTGGACTAATCATGAATTTATGTTTGACGATGATGATATTGAAAGTGTTATGCGTAAGATAGCACGTTGGTATAAAGTCGATGTCATCTATCAAGGCAAAAAAACGACAGAGAAGTTCGGTGGCGGAATTTCCCGTTTTGACGATGTCAAGCAAGTCTTAAATCTACTGGAAAAAACGGGGGCGGTCCATTTTCGAATTGAAGGTAAAACCCTGTATGTCCTTCCATAATTGTTCGCTAAATATTCAATTATAACTCATACCCTAAAAAAAATATGATGAAAAAGTATAAACAAATCGAATAGCAATCGCAGTGGAAAAGAAAGCAACCAAGATCCCGGAGGACTCGGTTGCTGTTTGGGACAATTAATTTTTAACTATCCAATCTGCAGTATGTTTCTGTTTTGGACGACTCGAATATACTGCGAATCAAACCTTGCAAATGTATCAAAATTATATCAGAAACAAGGAAATAGCTTATCTGCTATTCCGTAAACTATGGCTTATTATGCGATTGACGACCATAATTATCTTGGTTACTTTAATGCAGGTTAGCGCTTCAACCTTCGCACAAAAGGTAACATTGGAATACACCAATATGAGCCTTAAAAAAATATTCAAGGATCTAAAGTCACAGACCGGGTACAATTTTCTTTACACAGAAAGGCAAATGTCAACGGCTAAATCCGTGAATATAAAAGTGAAGGACCGGATGTTGTCTGATGTGCTGGCGCAGATCTTTCAAGATCAGCCGCTGTCGTATCATCTGGACAATAAGACGGTCGTCATCCGTGACCGGCCCCAAGCAACGACGATCCTGTCAACAGCGGCATCCGTAGTGAGACCAAATCAGGAAACGATCAAAGGGCGGGTCACCAATGAACGAGGCGAAGCCCTTGCAAACGTTTCCGTGCGTGTCAAAGGGAATGAATCTGCTGGGACCTCTACTGCTACGGATGGAAGTTTTACAATCCGTAACCTTTCTCCAGGATCGACACTTGTTTTTTCTTCCGTGGGCTATGATCAGCAGAGCGTGGAACTGGCTTCTATGCGTACCGAAGAGTTGGCGCAGTTACATGTAGTAATGAAAAATAGCAATAGCCAGTTAGAAGAGGTCATTGTAATCGGATATGGTACGACGACACGGCAGCGCCTTGTCGGTGCTGTCGACCAGATCGGCGCGAAAACCTTCCAGGATCGACCGGTCGGCAATGTGACACAGGCCCTTCAAGGTGCTTCACCAAGTTTGACCATTCAGCAGAAAAGTATGGATCCCAATGATAATTCGATGAACATCAACATTCGGGGGATTTCCACTGTAAATAGCAATGCACCTCTTGTGGTGATTGATGGAATCATTACCGAGGGTGGGACCCTGAACAAGATCAATCCAGACGATATCGAGACGGTATCAGTACTCAAAGACGCCGGATCCACAGCTATTTATGGTTCGCGTTCGGCCAATGGTGTCATCCTTGTAACGACAAAAAAAGGACGCCAAAATCAGAAACCTACAGTTGCTATTGGAACCCAATGGGGAGTGCAACAACCAAAGATCTTGTTTTCTCCTGTTGCTGGTTATGAAAATGCGACTTTGCGCAATCTTGCACTTACCAACTCTGGGATGGATCCACAGTTTTCACCCGCGGCAATTGCCGACCTGTATGCACATCAGGATATCGAACAATGGAACTTACCGGAGATCATGAAAAATTCGTTTCAGCAGAAATATAATGTCAGCGTCAGCGGTGGTGGTGATAAAAGCTCCTATTTATTTTCAGGCGGTTTTTATAATCAACCCAGCAATTTTGTGGGACAGGATTTCGGGATAAAACGGTATAATTTGCGGACAAACCTCAGTACCGAGATCGGACGTTTTAAACTGACCTCGATTTTAGCTTACACACGCAACAACAATATGAGCAATACGGCGGGAAGTGCCATTATTAATGCCTCCCGTCTGCCTTCGTATTATTACTATCGGATGCGGGCCGACAATGGAAAATACCTGGTCAATAACGCCCTGACAGATCAAAATCCATTGGCGGAACTGAATGAAGGTGGTTATGTCAAAAATGACAATGATTATTTTAATATCAACCTGAATCTTGAGGCAAAACTGTTCGACGGTTTAAAACTACGCGGTATTTTTGGAGCAGATATCTATGCTGATCACCGCTTTATCCGGCGGATCCAAGTGCCCTTATATTCCAGTCCGGATGCGTTACAACCCCAGGTATATGTCAATTCAGATCGCAATACGGAGGATTTTAATGAAAAAGCCTCGTTGTTGAATTTCCAGTTGCTGCTGGATTATGATAAGACATTTGGTAGCCATCACGTTTCAGGCTTGATCGGGGCATCGAACGAGTCCTATACACGTAGACAGAATGAACTTAAAATGAAATTTACTGATCCCGTATTGGGCACACCGACTACTGGAACGATTATCGATCCCGTCAGCGCCCGAGTCACACCGAATGGGACTTTACAAAACAGTATTAATTCGATTTTCGGTCGTGCTGGATATGATTTTGAAAGTAAATATTTCGCCGAATTCAGCTTTCGTTACGATGGTTCCTCCAAGTTCTCAAAAGCAAATCGCTGGGGCTTTTTTCCCTCGGGATCACTTGGATGGCGGGCGTCGGATGAACTCTTTATGGATTGGTATAAGGAACATGTTGGTAGCCTCAAGATTCGATCAACCTATGGCGTATTGGGAAATCAGGCTGTAGATGATTATTCCTATTACTTTACGTATGAGTCTTATCCAAACAGCTATGGATTTAACAATAATCCTGTAGCCGCAGCGGGATTTAATTATGCCAGCTTGGATTTACGTTGGGAGAAAACCTATAACTTCAATATCGGTTTGGATGCAACCTTTTTCCACGATAAGCTGACTGCAAGTTTTGACTATTTTAAAAAGCGAACAGTAGATATCCTGATGTCACCACAGATCCCTTCCGCATTCGGAACTTCATTAAAAAACCAGAATTTAGGTGAAATGAACAACGAAGGTTGGGAGATCAATCTGACTTATCAAGCTAAAACAGGCGAATTTCAGCATCAAATCAATGCCAATATGGGCGATAGCCACAATAAGATCATTGCGATGCCAGGAGATGATCGGATTTCAACAGTAGATAATATTACGAAATTGACACGCGTTGGTTTACCGTACAACTCCTATTATGGTTACAAGATGGCAGGACTCTTCCAGAATATCACCGATATAGAGACATCAGCCTTACCAAGCGGCATCACGGCGGCAGATTTACGTCCTGGGGATGTCAAGTATGTCGATCGGAATAACGATGGAATCATCGATGCGCGGGACCGGTTTGTCCTAGGCAATGGCTTCCCTCGATTTACATTCGGACTGACTTATAATCTAAGCTATAAGGATTTTGACTTTAGTATGTTTTGGCAGGGGGTAGGTAAACGGGACATGATGATCCGCGGTGAACTGATTGAGCCCTTCCACCAGAATTATTCGTACGCTATTTATCAGCATCAACTTGATTATTGGACGCCTACAAATATTGATGGGCAATGGCCGCGACTTACGGCAAATGGATCTACAGCATCGACCAACAATTTTAGTAAAGATTCTGATCTCTATCTTTTCAACGGGAAGTATGCACGTCTGAAAAATTTACAGATTGGATACAGTCTTCCAAAAGGTGTTGTTGCTAAATTGGGGCTACAGCGGGTTCGTTTTTTTGTCAATGCCCAAAACTTGCTGACTTTAAGCAAAAACTCATGGATAGACCCTGAGTCCTCCGAATTTGACGCTAACATGGGTGGGTCTGCCAATAGTGCCCGTAATTATCCAACATTGAAATATTATGGTGGCGGACTAAATATTCAATTCTAATTTTTGATGTGATGAAACGATATAAACTACTTATAGGAGGCTTGAGTTTAATGGCTGTTGTCCATTTAACTTCCTGCAATAAATTGGATACGCTGCCAACGGATAGATTTACCGATGAAAATTTTTGGAATTATCCTGAAAATGCGGAAAAAATGGTCAATATGGCCTATAATCAGCTATTTTCAGCAGATCGGTTGTGGAATGATGAAGCGCTCAGTGATAATATTTTTGAGGGCCGGTCTAATACAGATCAACGTGCCATCCGTAATGGGACTGCCGACCCTACCTTAGGACGTTTTGCTTCCGAATGGTCCGATCTCTATGGGGGGATCAAAACCTGTCATGTGTATCTGGAAAATATAGACCGCGTACCCGGAATGGATGCTGCACTAAAAAAACGTAGGATTGCCGAGGTACGGTTTATACGCGCTTCCCTCTACTTCAGACTGGTCAATTTCTACGGTGATATCCCATTCTTTACAAAAGATATATCCCTAGAAGAGTCTAAAACCGTGCCGAGGACAGCGAAAGCGACTGTTATCGCATTTATCCATGAGGAATTGGATGCCTGTATGGCAGATCTACCAAGCAAAGATGCTTTGACCGCCGACGATAGAGGCCGGATTACAAAAGGCGCGGCTTCAGCTTTTCAGGCACGAGCTTATCTCTATGAGAGCAATTGGAACAAAGTCATCGAGTACTGTGAAAATCTGATCAAGAAGCAAGCGGAATTTGGTACATATGCACTGTTCGAAAGTTATCCCGAATTGTTTACAGCAGCTAAAGAGTACAATTCGGAAGTCATTTTGGACTATGCGTATGTTCCACAATTGAAAACCTGGAGTAAACTCTATGATGCTGCACCAATCTCAGCACAAGCGCGTCTAAATGGTTATGCACCCTTGCAGAGCCTCGTTGATAATTATATCACCCTAGATGGCAATACGATCGCTACAGATCCTAATTACAACAGTGATGATCCTTATGTTAACCGGGATCCACGCATGGCAGCTACGATCGTTTTCCATGGTGGTCAATGGACTGACTTTGACGGGACTGTGCGTAAGATTTTTATCAAACCTGGTTCGGGTGGAACAGACAAAGAGCGCCTTGATGAATACCAGGGAGCAAGTGCCAATGCATCAGCAACAGGGTATTATGTCAAGAAATATTATGATGTAACAGCCACCGTAAAATACGATGCGGGACTGAATATTATTATGCTCAGATATGCAGATATCTTACTGATGTATGCCGAAGCCAAAGAGGCACTGGGTCAGCTTGATGCTGCGGTATGGGATATTACCATCAAACCTATCCGTAAACGGGCTGGTTTTGAAGCCGCAAAAGCGCTGGATTTTCCGACATCCGGTGATCTGAAAACAATTGTTCGAAATGAACGGCGGAGCGAACTTGCGTTAGAAGGCTTACGTTACTATGATATTGTGCGCTGGAAAGCCGGTAAAACCTACCTAGATGGCCAGGTATTTGGAGCTAAATATGGCAGCAACAACAGTTATATCAAATTGGATATTCGACGATTTGACGAGAGCCGGGATTACTTATGGTCAGTGCCAAGGACTCAGATTGATCTGAATAAAAATCTACTGCCCAATAACCAAGGCTATTCAAATTAAAAATTTAATTGAAACAAATAGTTATAAACGCTACAAAAAAGGTACGTTTTGAATCACTAAATTAATGATAAAGACATGAAATGGTATGTTAAAATTATAACATTGATCGTATTGATTGGAGGGATTGCTTCCTGCAAAAAAGACGATATGAAATATTCGGATGCAGACGTATCCGCTGTGGAGAATTTATATGCGCCTGCGGATGGGAAAGCTGTCAAATTATTGAGCTCCAGTTCTGCTGCTCTGTATTTTGAATGGGAGTCCGCGTTGGTTGCTGATGGGGGGGCAGCTCAATATGAGGTTGTTTTTGATAAGGTGGATGGCGATTTTAGCAAGCCCCTTTATAGCGTTACATCGGATAATAACGGAAATTCAAACGGAGCAAACATCAGCCACAAAATATTGAATCAGGTAGCTGCACGAGCGGGGATCGAACCTGGCACAAGTGGTGATGTCAGTTGGTCTGTATATTCCATTAGAGGGATGAGGCGGGTACTGAGTAAAGTAAAAAAAGTATTGACTATCAAATCCTTGGAAGGGTTTGCAGATATTCCAGATGAATTGTTTATCACGGGCGAAGGAACTGAAAATAGTACAGACATTGCGCAAGCATTGCCGTTTAAGCTTGTTGGCAACGGTGAGTATGAGATTTTTACTAAATTGGAGGCAGGCAAAAAATATACATTTACGGACCGCAGATCAGCGGACGGACGTATATTCTATTCCGAAGATCAAACAAAATTAAAGGAAAGTGAAACAGGAAGCAACACCGTGACCAAAACAGCCGTATACCGTATTAGAATTGATTTCAATGTTGCGACAATCACCTATACCGCGATCAAAAGCATGGGCGTCTATTTCTCCCCTTCGGGAGCAGTAGTACTCGATCTGCCTTACCAAGGGAAGGGGATCTGGTCGGCGACAGGTGTCATCAACTTTAAACAGGAAAGCTGGGGCCGCGACCAACGCTATAAGTTCCAGATGGAAACCATCAAGGCCGGGAAAGCGGAGACCGTGCAGCTAGGCACCCAAAAAGGTACTGATGTGCCACCTAATGGTACTGATCCGGCATACTTCTTTGTCCGCATCCTGCCGAATCTTTCGCAATGGGATGACAAATGGAAATTTGTAGATGCCGTGGATGGACATCCAACAAAAATCTCGATGATTTTACAGGGAGACAAAGATTATACACATGCGGTTGTTCCAAATTAAAGTTGGAGAAATGATGAAAAAAATTATGTTGATTTCATCCATGCTGTTTTTACTGTTTGGATGTACAAAAGTTGAGGATACTTACCGCTACGACGATGCGATTCAGGAATCTTGGACGGAAATTGCTGATCAGGTATCCGGTAAAATGATCACCGGTTTTTGGAATGAAGCTGGGTATTTTAATAATGCCATCAATCAATCGGATCTCGGATTTCAATACTGGCCCAACGCACACGCGATGGACGTGGTTATTGATGCCTACTTACGAACAAAGGATGCAAAGTATAGTACCTATTTCAGTAAGTGGTTTGAGGGTGTTAAAGTGAAAAATGGCAACACCTATTACAATGTATTCTACGATGACATGGAATGGAATGCCCTCACTATGCTGCGGCTCTACGAGGCTACAAAAGAACAGCAATATCTCGATGCGGTATTGCTTTTGTGGAAAGATATCATCAAGGGCTGGAATGAACAATTTGCCGGTGGGGGACTAGCTTGGCGCAAGGATATGCTATATAGCAAAAATGCCTGTTCAAATGGACCAGCTAGTATTCTTGCAGCTAGGCTTTACAATCTAACAAAAGATGAGAACTATCTGACTTGGGCCAAAAAGATCTATGAATGGCAGAAGGCAACACTTTACAATCCCTCTTCAGGTGCTGTATATGATAATATCAACGGTGAGACTGACGCTGTCAATCAGACAACACTGACTTATAATCAAGGAACTTTTCTGGGTACCGCCGTTGAACTTTTTAAGATTACCAAAGATCAGATTTATTTGGTCGATGCGCAAAAAATAAGTTATTATACAATTACCCGATGCATTGATGGTGGAAATAATATCCTTCGCGACGAGGGTAATGGTGATGGAGCGTTGTTCAAAGGCATATTTATCCGGTATTTTGTTGATTATCTAAACCTCGAAGGGATTAACGCTGACTACCGTGCTAAATTTGAAAAGTTTTTGGTCAATAATGGCAAAATTGCCTGGACCAAGGGGACCAGCCTGCCGACCTTATTCTTTGGCTCTTCCTGGTCTCAGCCGCCGGTCGGAAATAGTGAAATTACAGCCTATGCCAGCGCTGCAATGCTGTTTGAGAGTCTGGCACGTTATCAGACGAAGGTAAAATAATAGATTATATACTAGCCATTAGGTTACCAGTCAGGTCCTGATGGCTATATTAGAATAATAGATGCTGATGAAACAAATAAATAGGATAGCGACGATAGCACTCATGACAGGTTTATGCTGTCTAACAGCTCAGGCGCAGGTTAAAAACGGTCAATTTTTTGATTATGCCCAGAAGACTTTGGATGTGATCTATGACAAATATGGAAACGCTAAAAATAAATTACTGGCCGAGAAATATCCCTTTGACGAAAATTTTAAGGCGGACTATTTGAATAATACTATACAGGCTGAACAGCAAAAAAAATACGCTTATCTCTGGCCTTTTTCTGGTAGTTTCTCAGCAGTAAATGCGTTGATGGAACTGTCAAAGGATAAAGCAACCTATCAGAAAATATTGGACCACAAGGTGCTTGTAGGACTACGTGAATATAGAGACGAACAGCGTACACCTGCTGGGTATGCGTCCTATATCAATTCAGCACCAGCATCAGATCGTTTTTATGACGATAACATCTGGCTGGGTATTGATTTTACAGATAGTTATATACAGACCAAAAAGGCTGATTATCTCAAACATGCAAAAGAGATTTGGACCTTTGTTAAGAGCGGAGAAGATAATAAACTTGGAGGGGGTATTTATTGGTGTGAGCAGAAAAAGGAATCTAAAAACACCTGTTCGAATGCACCGGCAGCAGTGTTTGCCTTAAAATTATTTGAAGCGACCAAACAAAAGGATTATCTACTTGAAGGTCGACGTTTATATGAATGGACAAAAGCGGGGCTTCAAGATCCGGAAGACAAGCTATATTGGGATAATATGCATCTTGACGGTAAGGTTAACAAGGCGAAATATTCTTATAATTCGGGTCAGATGCTGCAGGCTGCTGCATTGCTTTACCGGTTGACTAAAGAAAAGAAATACCTAGACGATGCACAGCAGCTTGCTGAAGCCTGTCTAGGCTATTTTTTTGAAATAAGAGACGGCAAAGATTTTCCAGTCTTAAAAAACAGTAATCTATGGTTCCATGCGGTAATGATGCGGGGCTTTATTAGCCTATTTGAGCAAGACGGAAATCGAAAATATGTAGCTGTCTTTGCCAAAAATCTTGATTTCGCATGGCATCAGATGCGGGATCAGGATGGGCTTTTTGATGTTGACTGGACATTGCAGAAGGCTAATAAATCAAAATGGCTTTTAGACCAATGTGCCTATGTAGAGATGTATGGGCGATTGGCAAAACTGGGATATTAGCCTTTTCAATTCGTTATATTAATAGTATGGGCTGTCCAAAGGTGAAGTGACCCCAAAAAGTTGGACAATTCTAAAATTAAGTTTTTTGTAGAAGAGCTCGGTATTGCACCGGGCTCTTTCCATTTAACCTGTTTTTTATTTCTTCTTACACCTCCCAATACTTTGCTTATCGATCCTTTTGTGTTGCCCATGTACGCAGGTAGGCAATATGTCCATCCCAGCAATAGCTTTTGGGCGAATAGAGGGAACGAGGACATAAAGGATAGGACAAACAATGAACTATCTTTTTACATCTTGCTAAAAAAGTGCTATAAACAGGTATAATAAGGTAAATATTACCTTTTCCTGAGGCTTAAATTTGGGCTAACCTAACAAAGTACCTAATCAAGCACAAATGAAAAAGATAGTATTATTTTTATCTGTGTTTCTGACTTCGCTAGTTGCACTCGGCCAACAAATTACGGGAACCGTACGTGATCTAAATGGCAAGCAATTAGCGGGGATAACCGTTAGAAACACAAGTACATCAAAAAGTACGCAAACCGATGAACAGGGAAATTTTAAGATTTCAGGTAAAACAGGTGATATTCTGGAAGCAAATTCTGTGGGTTATGAACGTACGCGCCAAGTTATTCCCAGCAGCGGAAACGTGACCTTCACCATGCCTGAGACGTTAAGTAGTTTGGACGAGGCCGTGGTGATCGGCTATCAGACAACCTCCCGAAAAAAAGCCACTGCCGCCATTTCGAGTATTTCTGGAAAAGATTTGGAAAATCTTCCTGCGGCAAGTTTCGATATACTTTTACAGGGACGTCTCGCGGGTGTCAACGTGCAGAATTTTTCCGGTGCCCCGGGGGCATCTCCGACATTGTCCGTCAGGGGTACTTCCGCTGTCAACCTAAATTATTCCAGCGATGATTATTATAAGGTCGTCAGTAATCCACTTTATGTCATTGATGGCGTACCCCAACCTACCGAGCAATTTGTATCGCCCAATACCGGGACTGGTACCAATTATCTCGCTGGCCTAAATCCCAATGATATCGAATCCGTTGATGTTCTTCGCGACGCTTCTGCAGCGGCTATCTACGGTTCAAGAGCTGCTAATGGTGTTGTGATGATTACCACAAAGAAAGGACGCAATGGAGATCCGCGTTTTATGATTTCAGGCTATTCAGGCCTCACGCAGCGGCCAGAATTGCGCGAAGTTACTTTGGGAAGGACCGAACGGCAGCAAAAACTTAATATTTTAAAAAATCAGCTCTCAGACAATGATTACAGGTATCTGCCTATACTGTTAACCGACTCGCTTAATCCAGCCTTTAACGGAAATACCGATTGGCAGGATATGTTTTACCAGAAAGGAAAGATCAATAGTGCAGATCTTTCCGTCAGTGGAGGTTCTTCCATTAGTTCCTACCGCTTCAGTGGGAATTATTACGACGAACAGGGCATCATAAAAGCAACAGGTTTCAAGCGTTATACCGGTAGGCTTAATCTGACAAGTAAAGCGATCAATGAGCGATTGACAATCAATCCAATCGTAGCCTATTCTTACAATAAACGGGCGCGTGGGACGGGGAGCGATGTTAGTCCGATCGCTTTGAGTGCCGGAAGCATGCCCACATCATTGATCAGTCTTTCTCAGGCAAAAAGAGATTTTATGTTAGGCACCTATGATGACAATCTCGACAACAATGAATCTTCTAATCTGAACGCCAACCTCAATTTGATCTTCAATATTGCGCCAGGACTGACCTTTACTTCGCAATCAGCCTATATAAAAGATATGGCCAATAGGCAGTATAATAGGCCATCCGCATTAATGAGTGGGGAAGGGAACTATTCCTCAGCATTTTCGTATGAGAGCAATCAAGTTAGGATTTCAAATTTTCTAACCTACAACAAACAGCTGGGCAAGCATTCCTTGAATCTATTGATGGGTCAAGAAGCGGAAAAAAATAAAATACAATCTGTATCAGCTTGGGGTGGTCAAGGTGTTTCCGACCAAATCCAGGTCGTTACCGGATTTTTACAAAACAATATTGGGGCCTATTCCGATCTTCAAAAATGGTCACAGCTTTCTTATCTCGGCCGGTTTTCATATGATTTTGACAGTAAATATCTATTTTCTGGAGCAATACGTGCCGATGGTTCCTCGCGATTTGGAGAAAATAACAAATGGGGATATTTTCCTTCGGCATCGGTAGGCTGGATTTTGACCGAAGAAAATTTTCTAAAAAATAATCCACATCTTACCTTATTAAAGATCAGAGGTAGTTATGGTCTTACCGGAGCTTTGCCGACCAGCAATTATCTACAATATAACTTATACAATGTCAATAACGGTGGATATCAAGGCAATTCTGGGGCAAGTTCGTATAACGGTCAGGTTGCAATCACACCAAATTTTACGAATGGTGTAGCACAAAAGAATCTAAGCTGGGAGCGGAACCGGCAATGGAATCTTGGCGTCGATCTGGAAATGTATAAAGGGCGATTTACTGCTAACATTGATGTATTTAACAAAGAAAATTACGATGGTCTCTTTGACGTAATGCTCCCTGTTACTTCCGGTTATGATTATGCCAAAACAAATTCGGTCGGCATCCGCAATAGCGGCGTGGATATTCAGCTGTCGGCAGATGTGCTATCGAGGTCATCTGCCTTAAAATGGCGTGCCAACTTAAACCTTTCTTATGTCAAGAATCGGATTATGAATCTTCCTAATGGTGGCCGTGATCTGGTAATGGATGGCGACAGGTTTGATAAATCCCATATTCTTTCAGTGGGAAGTCCAATAAATTCATTTTATCTATACCGGACACTAGGCGTATTCTCTACGCTAAATGACATCCCGGTCAATCCATATACTGGGGAACGTTACCGTAATTCAAATGGAGTGTTTAACCCAGGGGACTTTCACTTTGAAGATGTGGATGGAGATTACTTTGTTGATGTATTCAATAGTGGTCTTAACCCAGATAAAAGAGTATTGGGAGATCCGAATTTCAAATGGACTGGTGGTTGGAATAACGTTTTTACCTACAAAGACTTTTCAGTTACCCTATTTTTTACCTATGGTTTTGGACGGGATGTACTCAATCTGTTTGAAGCAGATCAATTCAGTAATTCCACTTCGGGGGATGCGGTCTCAAATTTTGTTTATTATTCGATACGGGATTTGGACAAACTTAATATTTGGCGTAATCCTGGCGACCAGGCCGAGTATGCAAAGTATGATATTGGTACCTATCGCTATTATTATACATCGGCTCAGACCTTCTTTCTGGAAAACGGATCATATGTGCGATTTAAAAATCTCATATTATCCTATAGTCTCCCTGACCGGATAACCAAGCGGTGGAATATTTCGAGGGTTAGGTTGTTTGGGACGATTGACAATGTTGCCCGATGGCAAAAATCCAAGAAACTGCCGGATGCGGAGGCTGTAAACCCTTACGGAGAATATAATGGCGGTGGATATCCTATCCCAAGAAAATACACTTTAGGGTTTGAACTAACTTTTTAAGACGATGAAAAGAATTATTTTAAATTATAAACTGGCGATTCTACTGATTGTCGTTTTTTCCCTCGGATCCTGCAAAAAGTTTTTGGTCGAGGAGCCTATCAATTCAACTTTTTCAGAAGCCTATTGGAAAAGTGCAGGTGATCTGAGGAGTGCACTGGCCGGAAACTATGCATTGGTCCGAAATGTCATGAATTCAGGGAATTGGAATCCAAGCCCACGTTATTTTATGTATGGTGATGCTATTGCCAAGAATTACTTTACGATACAATATTCTGGGGATGGCCTTGAGGGGATACAAGATGGTGATTTTACCTTCCAGTACAACCTTCAATATTTTGCGGACTGGACGAATTTCTTTAAGGCGGTTACCATGAGCAATATTATAATCAATCGCGTTCCCAAAGTGTCAGATGAACTATTGACTGATGTGACAAGTCCGACGAAATTTAAGAATGAAATATTGGGTGAAGCTTACTTTTTACGGGCATTTACATACTTTATGATGTTGCGTGTATGGGGAGACATACCATTGGTGACCGAAGAGTATGAGGATCCGATATCTGCGCCAGAATTAGCCCGAAGTTCCAAGAAAGACGTGATGGTGCAGATTGAAAAAGACGCTATTGCAGCGCGAGATCTCCTGCCGTGGCAGTATTCAGCACTCGGAAATGCCAAAGTAACGGCCAATAAAGGGGCGGTCAATGCATTGCTAGCTCATTTTTATCTATGGAAAGCCACCATGAGCGATGTCAATTCCAACCAGCCAGACGCCGATGCTGTTGAAAAGGCCGACAAGGCGATCGATGAAATTATAAGCAGTGGCATGTACTCCCTTACTGATACGGCCAATTACTATAAAACTTTCGAAGGGTTGTCGTCCGAAGGAATTTTTGAGATCAGCATGAGCGAGAATAATCGGGAAGGCACCAATCATCATATTGCCAACTTGTTTTTGCGCACTGCCCAGCTTTCTACCGTAGGCACCAATTCTAGATGCTATGTCCCACAAGATTATTTGTCAAACCATTTTTATAAGATTGAAGAGATTTGGGACTGGTATTGGAATGCATCTTTAAACCAATGGGAATGGAAATCGATGCCATCCCGCTCATTTGACGATAGTGATATTCGGTGCCGACGGAATTTTACTGACTTGGATAGCGACAAACCGACCTGTGTAAAATATCAAAAAGTATTTTACCGTAACGCAACACAGAAACTTGATCCTTATGTCAGTAACAACCTGATTGTATATAGACTGTCGGATATGCGTTTACTGAAGGCGGAGATTGCGCTATACAAAAATCAGGTATCGACGGCAATCAATATTATCAATGACTTTAGAGAACGTAACGGCGCTGACGAATCCTCATTTGTGAACGATTCTTCGACAAAAGAAGAAGTTATGTATGAGTATATCGTAGAGCGCGGAAAAGAACTTTACCTTGAGGGACAGATTTTTTATGATCTGTTGCGCACGCGACAATACAGCAATTTTGTCCCCTGGCTTTCAGAATCACGTTTCCGGCAAGAAGGATTTTATTGGCCGATCAACCCGGCTCTGTTTAAGAATAATAATAAACTGATTCAAACCTCCTTTTGGAGAGGAAAGGTATAACCCCAAAAAAGAATTATGAAAAAGATAACAGGATTGTTCGCATTGCTATTATTTTTTCTTTTCGCATGCGAGAAAGATAACTATAAGGTTGACGGCGGTAAGAGCGAAGCCCACGTCAACAAGACAACCTATGATTTTTTAAAGGATCATGGCAGCTTTGATTCATTGGTCAAAATTATAGATCGCGCCGGTATTAAAGATATCGTTAATTCAGATGTTACGTTTTTTGCGACAAGTGATTATGGTGTCAGGGAGTATGTAGCAGCAAAAAAGCAAGAAAAAATTGCAGAAGAAGGTGATGAAAATATTAAGTTTGGGATCAACAATATTCCAGTAAAAGAGCTCCGGGATTCCATGATGATCTATTTATTCGATGGAAAAATAAACCGAGATAATTTAACCCCAGACAACAAATATTTTGTAAGCAAGTTTGGAGCGATACCTAACGTAAGGTTCAATATTAAATTGCGCAGGACGCGCGATTATAACAACTATTTAGATTACGTGGACTACCTAAATTATACTAAGGTCATCGGCACGCTGGACGCTGAGGAACCGGATTACAATACCATTCCGAAGGAAGAAATTGATAAATCGTATGACTGCCAGACCTCAGGAATCATCAGCACGACAGGCATTTTGCATGTGCTCAGCAATTCACATCGTTTATTTTTTAACGCCGGAAAAATGGCTCAATAACACAGTTATGAAAGCGAATTTAAATTTTTTTTATACCCTTATTTTTGTCGTCGGATTGAGCGTTTCATGTAAGAAGATCGATAATGGTTTTTTAAGTGACGGCATCCGCTACAAGGACGATACAATTTATTGTAAACGCGGCATGTCATTGATCATGTCTGACAGGATCAATACGGACGGTTCGACGCCACCTTATCAATTTGAATTATTAAATCTGCGCAACGAATCTTCGGGTGAGCCTGCGCCGGAAGTGTTTTTTAAACAATTTGACCTTTTGACGTTTAAGCCAGGTATGGTCTTCAATGCAGAGACCGATACGACTATTGAGCTGTTAAACAAAAAAAGGGAAACGGTCAAGAAAACACCCATGGAGTTCAACACGGTAAGCGGTCAGCTGGTTTTCAATCGGACTTCGGCTAATTTACCGTTAGGCCGTTATAATTTCGATGTAAAAATGACAAATCCTAGAGGTGAAAAGTTGTTTCCCAAGCTTGCTACTATCGAGGTCGTGGAGCCAAGTATTGACGATATGTTTAAGGTGACCTATCAAGCTGCTACAGGCTCCACGGCAGGTGAGGTTTTTACCGGAATTACAGCTCCTAAGATCGAATGTAGAAAAATTTCAAACGATGGTGCACGTGTCATCCTCAAAATCGTAGACAAAAATGGAAAAGCATTTAACCCTAAAAATGGAGAGATTGTAAAAAGGGGAGATCGCCCGATGTTCGAGACACATGTAAAGTTTAATCCGGTTCAGTTTACTGACAATTCATTAATATGTGACTTTGAGGTGGCACCCTTTCCTTTAACAAATTACCTTGATAAGGGAGGGACAGATTGGGGCTTTCTTATTTATTATCGCATTCCAATGAAATATGTACAAGTAGATGGTTTACCAGCACACAATGTAAATCCAGTATTTGGCTTTCAGATTTTGATGGAAGGTACCTATGAAGTTGAAATAAAGCTTCCCGCAGTAACACGTGTCACGCAGTAAGAGAAAGATGCTGTCCGAAAAGTGAGAATTCTTTCTTTCCACTTTATGGGTAGTATCTGTAAAGGTTTGAAATATAGTTAGTAACAATAAATTATCCAATGCTATCTAAATTTTGATAATTTGTATTATGTATGGATCTTAATGGTGAAGGGTAAGGTTATAGTCGTTATATTTATGGTGCATCTAGTACGTTAAGTAACCTAATACTTACAATTATGAATACTTTGGATTTTAAAGTACCTTTTGGTCAAGGGCAGACCATAAGGGTTCAGGAGGACATCTTAGAATCTTTTTATCCCTATCTCCATCGTCATCAGGAAGCGCAGTTGATGTGGGTGGTAAAAGGAGATGGGGTGCTTATTGTGGAGGGGGAGGTTCATCCCTTTCAACAAGGTGATATCTTTTTTATTGCAGCCAATCAGGCACATGTCTTTAAATCATTGGCAACCGATTTTTCAAAGAATGAAGCCTGTTCAATTTCGATATTTTTTGATCCGTTAGGTAAGCTGCGGCAACTATGTATGTTGGGGGAATTTGATTCTTTAAAAGAATTTTTAAATCACAACACACGCGGATTTAAGGTTCCAAACAGTGAAAATGAAAGTGTTTCAGATCGAATTGTTCAATTGAAAAATTCAGATCAAATAGACAAGATGATGCATTTTTTTTATTTATTGAGGACGCTTTCAGCTATTTCAAAAGATGCTGAACCGCTTTGTTCGGATACAGACGGGAAGTTTAGAGCCCATTCATTTCATAAAAGCCGAATTTTATCGATCTGCCGCTATATCGATAGCCATTTTAAAGAAGAACTTACACTGGAAAGTATTGCTAAACGAGCCAACCTTTCGCCACAGGCATTTTGCCGGTATTTCAAAAAACATTCCGGATTGACCCTTGTTGGTTATCTCAATCAGCTTAGGATCAGTGAGGTTTGTAGTCGCCTGCACAAGGATCATTTGGATAGCGTATCCTTTATAGCGTACAATTGCGGGTTTAACAGCATTACAAATTTCAACCGTATTTTTAAACATATCATTGGTTGTACACCGAAAGAATATATGGTAAGCTACAAGCAAAAGTCTAGCGAAAAATAAGACGCAAATTACGAAAATAGTGAGTTTGTAGATCAAATAAATAAGGGTAAACGCATTACGTATTTTATGCAATGCCTGCAAAGTAATAATGCTATACAAAGAGTAGTTTTTGGCAGTATGGAAGCGTAATGGTCGGTATAGAACCATGTGTCTTTACAAATTGGTAAAACACTGTTATACTCATTGAATAGGTCAAATTCAAACAGAGCCTTTCGACTGTAAGGGCTCTGTTTGAGTTTTATTTTTTGTTAAAGTTAAAACGCCGTGCAATGCTAAATCCCCAGCGAAACTGGCCTTTACCCCAAGCGCTATTTGTTTCGCTGATAAATTGCGATTCTTGAATCGCAGTAGCATTTGTAAAATTGAGATGGAATATATGTCCTCCGGTGTCCATTTCTAGACCGACACCCAATGCATTATAATAGCGCTGACCAGTCACTTCCTCGCGATATTTTTTATTTGATGACTTCCGGAAAGGAAATATATAGTCGGCGACAACTGCTATCCGATTACTGACTTTGGCCCGACCACCAAGCCCAAGTGCAAAGAGATCATTTTGGTCATTGTAGGCAGTATAATTCCGATGGAGATAAGAAGGAACTACTGTTAGCGACAAATTGGAACTGAATTTTCGTGCGATGATCAGCTGTGTTACATAGCTGAGGCGGTCACTGAAACGGGTGAAGCTAGCCGCCGACTGCTTATCCTCAGCAGCCTCCATTCCAGAAACGGTTGTACTTCCAAAAAATGCGACGGACACAGGTACACCGTTGTCAACTGTTTGTTCGAGAAATCGGTATTTCAGGTTTCCTTCATAGAGCTGCCTGACCTCCGTTGCTCCTTTTGCCCGAGCGATCCCTATATTCAGATTATCGAGCAGGCCATAGTCAAAACCGATTCTAATGTCAGTCGAATTATCGAGCCCAAAGAAATTCTTGGCACCACCAGCACTGCCAGCGATATCGCCAAAACGGTGGTCTACCCTAAAGTCCATTTCATTGCGATGAATAGTTTCGGTTGTTTTTAGATTGATTAGGTTGCCCGATTTAAAGGTTGCTGTAACTTTTTCGTTTTTTGGATCCTCGATATGTATTAATTTATCAAGGTCTTCCTGGGCGAATGTTGTTGCCGAAGCAAAACACAGGATTATAAATAGTATATTTCTCATTTGCAACAAATTCGTATTATTATTGTTTGTATAGCGCCTCAACTTTGATTTTCACTACTTCAGCAATTTTTTTTCCAACGATAGATGGGATGGTGATTTTGTGGTCCGCGAGCCTGACCGGAAAACTTGCCGTGGCTTTTATTACCCCAGCCCTCACATTGAATATCGCTGCAGCCGTGTAGGGTTTAGTCACCCCATGAATTTGTAATGTTCCTTTCACGTTTAAGGTATAATTGCCATCTTTGATTAATTTTTCGGCACCTTCGATCTTTCCTTTAAATTCTGACAAGGGATATTTATCACTTTCCATGTAATTTTCGTTGAAATGCTCCTGCATAAGTTTTTTATCGAATTGAAACGAGGTGTTTTTTACCCGAAAGATAATATCTCCGGTTTTGATGTTCATGGCAGATGCCGCTAGCGCGCTCTTTGCTTCGATGTCTTCCAAAGGAGCACTGCTAAAGAAAGTGATACTTGTTTCTTTTGAAACCAAGGACGATGTTTCTTGTGCGAATGCCGCAATCCCCCCAAATACCATAAGGAAGAGTATGCTATAAATGCTGATCTTATTCATATTCAGAATATTAATTTTCAGGTGTATTTCGTTTAATCCAAGCGTCCAGCAATTCAATCTCTTTTGCTGTCAGCGAGCCGCCTATCGGCATGGATTTGGTAACCAATACTGCATTGTTGATTTTTGCGCTATTGTCTTTTACAGATGAATATCCGCTAAATGTCCACTTTGCACTGGCACCGCGCCCCGGGGCATGACAGGAACTGCATTTAGCTTCCAAAAGTGCTTTAGCAAAATTGTTGTAGGAGACGTTCGTTACCGTTACGGGCTCATCTCCACCATCGGGATCAGGACCGAGTTCTTGGGCCTGTTTTTTGGTGCAGGCTGTCAATACAATGGCAGCTATCGTCATTGACAACACTAAGAAAGGACGACTCGCTCGACCAGTATTTGCTGTTTCTTGTTTTTTTAACATAGGTTTAATTTGATTAGGATTGGATTAATTTGTTGGAGCGATTGCAGTATTATCGTTCAAGATAGGCCATACACCAACACGAGGAAAACTGATTCCCTTATTATCTCCCCGTTGCTGATCCTGTCCGAAATAGTATATCGGCCAGCCCTTGTATGTCAATTGTTTCTTTCCAAAAACGGAGATTACAGCGATATCCGCAGAGCCCACAAGAGAAGGTAATGAACCGGTTTCTTTTTGATAGATTGGCCAGATGGCGTCATTGCTGAAATCTGGCTCCGTATAATTGTTTTTATTGAACTTGTCCGGTTTAAAAGCATACAGTGTTCTTCCTTTGTCGTCAGTCAGATAGATTGTTTTTCCCGTTCCTTCGGTGTAATCACCTAAATAATTTTTACCGTCATGGCCGATGAGCTGCGCATTGGCAACCATAAGTAAATAATCGGGTTTTGCGACATACCAGATTTTATTTACGGCATCACCTTTTGCCTGACCAGATTGGCTGTCGCCAGCATAGTAATATAAGGGCCAGCCTTTGAAGGTACTCTGTTTGGAACCGTCTTCACGGATGATTTCACCAAGTAGGCTTTTATCGATTTTGACGTCCGTACTTGCTTCACTGCTATAGTAAACGGGCCAAGTTGCCAAAC
Source organism: Sphingobacterium sp. UBA7249 (assembly GCF_002472835.1). Classification (NCBI taxonomy): domain Bacteria; kingdom Pseudomonadati; phylum Bacteroidota; class Sphingobacteriia; order Sphingobacteriales; family Sphingobacteriaceae; genus Sphingobacterium; species Sphingobacterium sp. UBA7249. The sequence continues at coordinate 398,209 of NZ_DKST01000030.1, forward strand.
AGTTGCCGCTACATGTCGAACTTCCTTTTGTGTCATTGGAAAAGAAATAAAGTGTTTTTCCGTTTTCATCCGTTAGGATACTGCCGAATTGGCTGTTAGCGGTTATCTGTACGCCTTTGTTTTTGTTTTCAACATCTGGGCCATCACTATCGTTTTTTGAGCATGCCGAAAATAAGCTGATCATGGCTATAAAGGCTGCTGCCACCTGTTTTTTGTTTGATTTCATCATTGTGTGTTTTAAAATGTTGTCTTGTTACTACGAGCACTGCGCGTAAAAAGTTGCCTTGAGATGAGGCGAAAAAAAAATATTTTTTGCAGGCAACCTTTTGAATTATCCGTTCGTATTAGACTTAATACTATATTTATCAAAAGAAAGAAGCAATATCGAGTGGCGATACCTGAAGTTGACGAAAAATCTATCCATATTATTAAAGGATGTATCGATGGTGACCGTAGGGCCCAAAAAGATCTTTATACCCTGTATTATGCGATGGCCTTGGGGATATGTCTACGTTATTCGAATAATAGGGAGGACGCCATAGGTATATTAAATGAAGGTTTTTTTAAAGTATTTAAAAATATAAGTAAATACGATTATCAAAAACCTTTTTCTGTGTGGATCAAAAAGATCATGACAAATACAGCAATTGATTTTTATCGGGCAAAGATAAGACAGGGCATACTTGTGGATGTAGCGATGTATGAGCAAACAATCGTTTATGATGATACGATCAGCCAAAAATTAAACTATGAAGATCTATTGGCAATGGTGCATCAGCTTCCACCAGCATATAGGACGGTTTTCAACCTCTATGCCATAGATGGTTATGGACATGAGGAGATCAGTGACATGTTGGGTATTGCTATTGGGACATCAAAATCCAATCTACATAAGGCTCGCGGCCGATTGGCTGAAATGGTGAAAAATCAACGTGCAGCATGTGGTAAAACTGAGGAGAAAACATGATGGAAAAGGATAAGAATAAGATTGATGAGATTTTTAGGGACGGTCTCAGTGATGCGAAATTTGACTTTGATGAATCACATTGGCATGATATTGAATTCCGGCTAGATAAAGAGAGACAGTCGAAAAAGAAAAAGATTGTCGTATTAGCAGCATTAGCTGCTGCTATAGCGGCCGTCTTCGCGGTGTTTTTCTCCTGGAATGGTGATTTACGCTTGATAAACGAATCATCAGAAAGAACAACTGAGCCCGTTTCAGCACATAAAGAAGCAATTCCGGAAAACGAAATTGCTGATCCTTTGGACTATCCTATTGTTGATCCAAAACAGGAGGGAACACGGATTTTGTATGACCCGAAACAAGAGAAAGTGCTGAAGTTACAAACTGCAATTGAAGCAGCGTTATTGCAAAGTATACGAATCGTAGATATTGGCGATGCGAAATATACGCCGGGGCAAGTAACCAGTTTGAATACGGCTTTCTCAATTCCAAAAATGCAATATAATGTAAAAACATTGCCAAGTTTCAGCTTTAAAGCCGACCCCGTCGAAGCGACGGCTAATCGTTTGGCCTCCATTTATCAATCAAAAGGTGATGAAATAATAGCCCCATTGCAAAAAGAACGTTCGGCTATAAATTTTTTAGCAGGTCCGGATTTAACGAGTGTCAGGGGGGCAGGTAAATCTTCCCTTAGTGAAAATATCGGTTTAGCCTATTCTTACCCCTTGACCAAAGGGCTGAGTGTTTCTGTAGGAGCAACCTATGCGAAGAAGAATTATAAGTCCGCATATAAATTCTATACGCCATCAAACCCGCCAGAGCTGACCCAATTACCAAGCAGTGTAAGTGCCGTTTGTGACGTTATTGATGTGCCGCTAACAGCAAGTTATACCGTACTGAAAAGTAAAAAAGTGAAATTTAATGTCAGTGCCGGACTTTCGAGTTATTTTATGCTGAAGGAAAAATACACGTTTGATTACGAAGGGGGAGGGAGTTATGGTGGAGATAAGAAAAGTGCCGTCTATGAAGTCAATGGTGAGAATCAGCATATTTTTGGCGTTGCAGATTTTTCGATATCTATTGAAAAGAAAATCAATGACAAAATCAACGTCGGTGTGAAACCTTTTGTTAAATTACCATTGACAGGGATTGGTTATGGTAATGTAGACCTGGAGTCAAAAGGGGTAGCCTTTACGTTGGGAGTGAGCCTGTAATGTTAGCATTTCGTCATCCAACTGCTGGCGTTCAGCGTTTTTTTGATCTGACTCCGACGACATCATATTTCATTGCCAATTTCATTACCATTGCCATTGATTTTTTAGGAAAGCGCATTTTATTAAATCAAATGTGGATATTGAATTAGAACAAAGCCGATGTTGGGGGTGTTGACCTGAACCTTGTGATCAGTCTAATATTGCTAAATACAGTCTTGCTTAGTGAAAAGTAAACTGTATTTATACGCGTGTGGGGTATTTATACCTCTTCTCCGATTATTGATACCTATGTTGATATCCTTGCAGTCTGATGGCATAATGTTTGAAATTTACTCATTGTTTATAAAAAATGAATATACACATTAACACATCAACGTATGAAAAAATTAATTCAAACATTAGGACTAGGTTTCCTTATCTTAACAGTTTTCATTGGCTTTACTTCATGTAGTAAAGATGACGATCCTTCGGACAATGATCTTTTTATTGGTAAATACGAAGGTACTATCTCTTTTGATGATCTAAATGACAATGATAACGATGTATCTGCTGCAGAGGGAACAGTTACGGTGACCAAAGTAGGTAACTCCTATAATTTCGCATTTGGAAATGGTATCCCTAATCTTAACGGAGTTGATTTCGAGAAAAAAGATAATGTCTTGATCAATATCGGTTCGGCGGGGACAGGACTTATCCGAATTGATGCTGGTAAATTAACGATTGGTTATACCAAAGATGGTAAGGCATGGTCAGCCGATTGTCAGCGTAAATAATATTGGAATATAAAATAATATATCGGGTTGCCCAATCTTTTTTTGGACAACCCGTTTTTTATGAAATACTTTTTACGATCCTTTCATTTCTTTCTTTGAATATATTACAAGCCCAAGAGTGAGATGGCCACATCATAAGATTGGCTTCTCATAGTCCAAAAAGTCCGACGTTCGTCACACTTTTCCGTGTTCCTTGTAAGGAACTAATAATTATATTATTTTTAAGGAGTATCATTTATAAATCCTAACAAAGAACCCGATGGAAATGGAATCACCTTCCGGATATGTTAAAGAAGAACGGTTTATAGATCTGTATAAGGCAAATATCTTTGCCCTTCTCTTATTTGTTCCAATTATACTGTTGTATACCTTCCCATTTTATCTAATTTGGGGACCCGATGAACCGTTTGTTTTTATTAAAAATATGTTAGAAATAACATCGTTATCTTCTGCCTTGTTAGGTGTGCTCGTAATAGCTATTGGGGTCGCGGTGCACGAATTAATTCATGGTATAACTTGGTCATGTTATACCAAAAATGGGTTCAGATCGATCAAATTCGGTGTTTTAATGAAAATGTTGACACCTTATTGCCATTGCAAGGAGCCACTTCGCGTCCGACAGTATATCATAGGCGCATTGATGCCATCGATTATACTAGGGATTATACCTATTATGTATGCATGGTACAGTGGAAATATTCATATACTCCTGTTTGCCATTTTTTTTACCGTTTCTGCTGCTGGTGATTTTATGATTGTTCAGCTGATATGGCGGGAAGATATGCGAAGCCTGGTTCTTGACCATCCTTCTGAGGCAGGATGTTTTATCTATAAAAAAGAAGATTAATCGATAGATTGTGATTATTACTTGCATGTAGCCGATTGACAAATGTTAAAAGCTGGTCGAGTTACGTAAGACCAACGATGCAGGTAACTTTAAAATCTCAGCTAACACAGGAAAAGCATGCGCACCCATCTCTTTTGATGGTTGTGAAATTTTATGATCAACTGAACATTTTCTATTGGCTTCGGAAAACGATATTGCAGAAAATTTTGTCATTTATCAAGATCGAGGATGGTCACTTGTCAGTGGAAGTGGCGTCACTGGTTATTTGACCTGAAATCGTAATTATGTAATCTCATTATTACATAATTACGAATATATCCCCGTTTTTGACCCAATATCCCCCTCTATTATTACCGAAAAGGGGATATTTTTGTTTACGATAATCAAGAGCTATAGTCTTAAAGAAACTTAAATTAATAATGAAAAAACTTTTATTTGTCTGCCTTAGTTTGCTTACAAATCATTTCGTTGCCCATAGTCAACAACCCATACCATCTGAATATAGTTTGGTCTGGTCCGACGAATTCAATGATGAAGGTTCTCTCGATACAAATAAATGGAGCTATGAGGAAGGCTTCAAACGTAACCGTGAAGAACAATGGTACCAAAAAGATAATGCATTTTGTCGAAATGGTCTATTAATTATTGAAGCAAAGAGAGAAGAACGCGATCATCCTGGCTTTCAACCGGCAAGTAGTGATTGGATTAGTTCCCGTAAAAAGATAAAGTATACTTCAGCGTCGATAAATACCTTAGGCAAACAGAAGTGGCAATATGGTATTTTTGAGATTCGGGCACGTATCCCTGTAGGTGAAGGACTTTGGCCTGCTTTCTGGACTTTAGGTACCGGCAAAGAATGGCCTTCCAATGGTGAAATAGATATTATGGAATATTACCGCGGCAATATATTGGCCAATATCGCAGTAGGAACTGGCCAGCGTTGGAACGCCCATTGGTTTAGCAAGACAAGAGCCATCGAGGACCTCGGCGGAAAAGCTTGGGCAGATCAATTCCACATCTGGCGGATGGCCTGGGATGAAAAGGCAATTGCTCTTTACGTCGATGATATCGAGATGATACGCGTTACAATGGACCAATTGATCAATCGTGATGGTACAGGTTTCAATCCATTTACACAGCCACATTACCTGCTGTTGAATTTGGCGCTGGGTGGCATTAACGGCGGCACGATCGATACCAAATTACTTCCGGCAAAGTACGAAATAGATTACGTACGCGTTTATCAAAAATCGAAGTCTGAAGCTTTTCTCCGTAGCAGTTCACCTCGTTAGCTATTCCTTATCAGACAGCTGCTCAAGGTGAGAAATTTCTAAATTTGACGTATCGATTGAAAGAAGCAGAACCATTGCTTCCCAAAGGACATATTGTCGCGACTGAGCAGTTGTCTTTAGGGGGAGTTTTCAAACCGAATACGGCCATTTTAGCGGGAGGGAATATCAAAGCAGAGCGAAGAGATGGAAATCTTGTTGTTGAGGCAAAGCAGCTGCTGATCAAGTTTGATCTTAAATCAAGATGGCTGTCATATTATAACTATAAGGGACAGGATTTTAACGATGAACAGGCTTTTTTTAAGGCTAATTTTTGGCGGGCTCCGAATGACAATGATTTTGGTGCGAATACACCTGAAAAGCTAAAATCCTGGAAACAGGTTACCGATGCGATTGAATTGGAAGAAATTTTTCGTCACATGTAGGAGTATATAATCAAACAATAGAGCAACAGTATTTTCCATATGTCATGCCACAGGAGACGGGTAACAAGACCGATGTCAGATGGGCGGAAATAAAGAATAAGCGAGGTCGTGGATTGCTTGTTACTGCAGACTCGACTTTTAGTATTAGCGCTTTGCATTATTTTGACAGCGATTTGGATGATGGCCCAAAAAGACAACAGCGTCATGCGGCCGATCTGGTCAAAAGGAAGCAAACACAGCTCAACATAGACCTCAGACAAATGAGCGTTGGCGGAATAAATAGCTGGGGAGCGTGGCCACTTTTTGAATATACATTGCCCTATCAGGATTATTCCTTTTCTTTTGTGATAAAACCCATAGAGTAATTTCTTTATTTTACTCCATGCCTCATATGCGAGAGTATTTGCGCAGATAGGTTTTGGAAAGGCTATTCAGATTAATAAAAACTGGTCGATTCATTTGGACGATTTAAAAGACCTGAGCCAAGTTGATACTTATTTCATTAGCCTTCATCGTGTAATTTTTACGAGGTGGTTTACTACAACATATTGCTGTGTTTAAGATAAATGTTATTTTCGTATAAACAAAAGAAACATGAGTATAGCATTGATACTGAATAGCGGTCGGGCCAATGAATGGAAGCTCGAAATCAATAAGCATTTACCCGAAACAAAGGTTGAGATTTATCCGGACATCCAAAACTATGATGAGGTCGAATTTGCTCTTTGTTGGAAGCCTGAGGCGGGTTATTATACTCATTTTCCCAATTTAAAAGTTATCCAATCTGGGGGAGCCGGAATAGATCATTTATTCCCGAAATCTATACCATCACATATTCATACCTGTAGGATTGTAGATCCAATGCTAAAAAGCGATATGTTTGAACATGTTTTGACCTGTGTGATGCATTCGATGAAGAATTTTTCGGCTTATGTTAGAGAACAGAGAAAAAAACATTGGCATCCCCTAGTATATAAATCCATTGGTCAAACGTGTATAACGGTTTTAGGACTAGGTGAAATAGGAGGGTATGTCGCCGAAAGATTGGTTGAGCTAGGCTTCCAGGTTAATGGTTGGTCCAATTCACCAAAAAATATACAGGGAGTCATTTCTTTTACAGGTATTGAGGGCCTTAGCTTAGCAGTTGAGCAGACGGATTTTGTTGTGAATGTTTTGCCATTGACTGATGCCACCAGCGGAATTTTAAATCATGAGTTTTTCTCTTTGTGTCCGAAGGGAACGGTTTTACTTAACGTTGGTAGGGGAGACCATCTTGTGGATGACGATTTAATAGAAGCTATCGACAAAGGACAGATTACCGACGCTTACCTCGATGTGTTTCATCAAGAACCATTACCCCCAGAGCATCTATTCTGGAATTGCAGCTCTATTTTTATAACACCTCATGTTGCGAGTAGGACAAACATTGGCTCTTCGGTCTTGCAAGTGGTGGATAATTATAGAAGAATGGCTGCTGGGCAACCTTTGCTCAATGAAGTTTCCTTAAAAAAGGGCTATTAGAAATCTACGCTGCCGCAGAGTTTTCACCTCTCCATTTCGTTCATTCACCGAATTTTCTTTTGCGTTGGTCTAAAGCCCGTAGATCAGCGGCGTATTGTGTTGTAGTTTTGAGTCAGAATCTATAGGGAAATGATGCAACATTTCAATTTCCTTGCGACAATTGGAAAAGGAGCAAAAACTAATACAGATAACGTAAAAAGATTATGAAAACTTTGATGAAAATATTCACATTCGCAGCTTTAACCGCAGTATCGACTTTCGCTATAGCAGCTGAGGGACCAGTGACAAAATCGGAAAGCGTAATGGTAAACCTATCTACAGCGGACCTTGCGCTCGATTATTATGTTGCAGTCACTACCAAGGGGGAATCAGCAAGTGTGGAACAATTATTTGCGGAGAATTTCATTCAAAAGATCCAATCTTCCAATGTACAGACTTATGAGCGTAAGGCTCTGATTAAATCCTTGAAAAAACAAAAGGGAGAAATTCTGAACTGCAAGGTGATTATGAAGATAGTGGAAAAGTCGACAGATTATATGATCGCAAAAATTATACTTAAATTTCAGCATTTCAGCATGACAGACCTTGTTACTTTAGCCTATGAGGCTGGTAGTTGGAAAGTATCCGAATCAGTCCATTCTTATTAATAATAGCCATTTCAAACACATACACAAATTTGTCGAGCAGATCAAAAGATGTGATGTTTATTTTGTATAAATAAAGTCGCATCTTTCAATCTGTAAACGAATTAATTATATGGTCTTATTTCTTATTCAATACAAAAACTAACCATTTCTGAACGAATCAATACCATAAACGAAAGCCTCTATGGCTATTTTTGTGTGGTGTTCAATAGACCTAAAGACATTCTCAAATATAATTGAATGAACAGATAGATGATATTAAAAAAGGATAAGATGCTTAAAACATTTTTAGCTTTTTTTAAGTTACTATATAAACGAAAAACTAGAATGTGGAAACTACTTTTGGTATTACCGACTTGTTTAATTTTCTGTTCATGTTCCAATGCTGCTCAGAATGATAGAAATTATAGTGCAGGTAAAGACAGCCAGGTTAAATCTGAAATTTTTGAGAATGCTCCTTTACCCGACAGTGCATTGGTATTTATCAAGAAATATTTTCCGAATGTACAGATACTTGAAGTAAAGGCCAAGAAATCACCCACTGTTATAGGGACATTTCACGAAGTAATATTAGCTGATTATACAGAGATCGATTTTGGTAAGTTAGGTAACTGGATTGAAGTTCAGGCGCCAGATGGTATTGCGCTACCTAGCAGTTTTTTTCCGTTATCCATTCAATCTTATTTGAGAGAAAAATATAATGGTATAGGTGTTGAGAGCGTAGATAAGTCCGATAGCGGCTATAAATTGGAGTTAACGAATGACAATAAACTCTATTTTGATACAAAGGGCCAATTTTTGCGCATGAAAAAATAATAGCATTGTTTCCCCTCTAGAACATGGCTTACTCATTATTCAATTATTTCGTAAGTCTTCCATATATCTTAAAGACGGAATCCTCTACTTTATTATAAGAAATTTTTGTTGTTGAATAAATCAGGCAGACCACTCATTAATTTGATTGGTTAGCCAGGAAGGATGCTCTCTACATACTTATCTGTTTTGAAATATTAATATTACGCTTTTTTTGTCTTGGATAATAATGCCTATGAAATAATGTCGCCATATTGGCCGATAAGACGTTGACCGTATCTCATCGTTAAGAGACCCTATGATGGGGATTTATTCCTTATAGGTTTTCCTGGCGAAACTTATTTTGTTAATTTATTATGTGTGAAAATAAGTTTATTTGAAATTATGTTAATATTTGATTAGTTTTATATGTCGAATATAGTTTTTGTAAATATTTGATTGTTTTCATGAAATTTAAGCTTATATGATGTATAGACCGTTACTTTTTTTACTATCTTTTTTCCTTCTTTCAGTTGTTGGTTGCAAAAAATCAGAAGAAGACGACACCGTTTCTGGCATGAGCATTTTGTTTTCGGACAATAACCATGCGGTAAGGGGAAAGGTGAGTTATGATTATACGATGGACAATTGTGGTAATATCAATCTTATTACAGGTGTTAAAGAATCTGACGGAAATTACTCCGAACTAAAGCTCACTTTGCTTCATAATGGTGCATTGGCGAAGGCACAGTATTTTAAGCAGAATTCTTCGAATAACGGTCACTATTTTGCGCCACATCTTCAAGCTGAAAAATCTTTTCAAATCTCCGATTTTAAATACGACAAATCTGGCGGACATTTATCATTTTCCTTTAAAGGCAAAGTTTATAAAGGAAGTGGACAAGATGACGAACGAATATTGACAGGTAATGTGGATCTAACTGCCATTGAATATGTCCCATGTAAAGGATTGATCCTTGATGTGATGACCGAAAACCCTTCTTTCAACTTTTTCTCCATGTATTCCTCTGCCGGTACGACAACTAGCGGCCTTGGTACGGCGAATCAGTATATTCAGTATGCATACAATGTTCACTCCAACGCTGGGCAGTATATGAGTTTGAGACTTGACAGTGATATCTCAGAGCTCGTAAATAAAGAAATGGTATTTGACGATAGTAATGAAAAGCTCGGTGTAAAATACTGGGAATATCAAGGACCATTTATGCTAGCAGAATCCTATGGATATATTGATCACAACTGGAAACGCTTTCAAACCCGAGGAAAAATTACTGGTATACACAGAACATTTGGTGAACGATCGGTAGAACCGTATTACCAAGGCCTGATCATTATGGATATTCTCAATGAAAGCAGAGTGGTGAAGGAAGATGTTGAGATACCATTCTATGTGAAATCCCTTAAATAGGCATCCTTTGCTAAATTTTATGTAAACAGAATTTATCCTGGGCTCATTTTACTAAACTGTTGGAAAGGCCTCTTTTTTGTTTCGTCATCCAATGTGTTTTGAATACTATTGGATTTTCACTGTACGACGCCAATTTTTATGTTGGTTCTTTCTTTAGAAAGGAACTTGTTGCCCGTTTTGTATCATAAGAACAATAACCGATCTGAAATAGTTTTAGAAAAATTATGTATTTTACATTGTGTGTTATTGCTGTAGTGCATATTACCGAAAGTGATTTTCCGATGGAACTAAAATTTCTTCTATTCTTTTTGAGCGTAAGCTTCTTCTTTTGTTCTTGCAAGAATAAGAGTTTAACAAATTCTATTTGGAAAAATTGTGGTGATCATGTTGGTTTACAGGATATTCTTGTTTTCAACGGTACCTACAATTTCGTGCGAAATGACACGGTGTATAATAGGCTAAGTATCGACACGCCCATTGCAGTAATTGATAGGATTGATACTTATTATGGCGAAAGGAGATTATATCTAAAAAGACTTTCTGATCATAAGACCTATAGATTTTGTGAGCAATAATCAACAATGTTAAAATGTTTTAATCCATTTATGCAATGACCAGCTGCCGAATGATTGGTTTATTATGAATATTAATTTATTGTAAATGAAATTAATTTTTTTTTGAAAAATGTATTCATATTTATTAGTTTTATAGGTGAAAATATCAATTTGTTCTTTGCCCATTTAAACTATATTTTTATTCGGGTTCATCTGTGAACAAGAAAGTCATAAATTAAAGCGTTTTATTATTATATTATACTTATTGATAATCAATTTTATTTGAATGATGAGTCGGTGCTATTTAAAATCTGCTGTATTAGCCTTTTTATATTTTTTTATTTATCCTGTTGTAGCACAGCAAGCTACATTTCCGCAAAAAAATGATTATTTGCATTTGCTAGAGCGTGCAGTACAAGAAAGGAAGCCGATGTTCTTGGTGGTCCATCAAAGGGATGAACAGTTTGTACCTTTTAAAGGAACTGTTTCCAAGAAAGCAAAAGACATCCTCAGTACGCAGTTTGTTTCGGGAATCGTGCAAGTCGATCGTGATGATTTTAATCATCCACTGGCTCAAACATTTCAGATGAATGATCCATTTTATCTTTTTACCGATAAAGATGGGATACCTTTATTGCGCCACGATAAAGCAGTTGATGGCACAATTGAGTTGGAACGTCTCATTGATTCGGTCGCTACGCTTGCGAAGGGTGAAACACTGGGTAAGCTTACCGCGCAATATCGCAAGGGGATGCGCCAACAGTCTATATTGACAAAGATGCTTCAACGGTATCAGGCATTTGATCAATATACAGATCAACAGGTATTGAACGATTACTTATCACAGTTGACTATAGAACAGTTGAATAATTTTGAGACTGTTACATTTCTGTTAAGCTGCGGGCCAGTATATAACAGTAAGACCTATCTCTTGGCACGTACCAATGGTAAAATGGTCGATAGTTTGTATTCCAGTTTGCCTTTGCCCGTACGCAAAAAAATAAACAATAGAATCATACAGCGGACATTTCGGGAAGCCCTCGATAAGAAAGATTTTTCTTTAGCCCAGCATATAGGTTATTTTACTTATCAGACCTGGACATCGAATTATTTACGTGGCGCCGCTTCACAAGATTACTATCCCTTGGAGTACAAACGGCTTATGAAAGATACAGTCGCCTATATTCAGATGGCACGCCGCTTTTATAATGATCGTTTCTATCGTATTGATCCTGACTCCATAGCTCGTATAGACTTCGTACAAGACCATCAAATAAAGTTATCACGAAAAGGTCCACTATTGGACAGTGCGCAAAATGCGGCCTTTAAACAGTGGATTGGTAAAGGACGTCAATATTATCAGGGCGACCAAGCCCGTAACCTGAACTATGGAGCCCAACAGATTTTGGCTTTCGCATGGAATAGTCCTGATGCTTTATTTGACGCTATCCGTTGGCAAACGAAAGCAATTGATCTGAAACCCGATATTCCCCAATACCATCATACATTGGCTTTACTGTTGTATCGGGTGAGTTTTTACGCGCAGGCAGAAGCAGAGCAGGAGAAGGCGATTTCCTTATCCAAGCTCAATAAAGGGCGTCACAAAGAAATGCAGGCGGTATTGAAGCAGATCCGGTCTAGACTATTGTGATTTGGCGCCCTTTGGCGCGGGCGTTGTATGTAATCGAATCGGAAGAGAATACTTGACACGTACAGGTAGGCCAAACTGATACCCCGGAGTCCATTTTTTTGCTTTTTGAAGCACTTCAATACCATTAGCTGCTGTACCATAGCCTAGGTCATTGATTACCTCAAATTCATTTGGTATCCCTGTTTTTTCAATGACAAAATCAATGAGTAGCTGCCCCGATACCCTCGCCTGTAAAGCCTCCTTCGGATATTTATAATTCTGCGCTACAAACATCATCAGTTTTTGTATGCCGCCAGGATATTCCGGCTGGACTTCGCGTTGTGTATAGGGATGTAAGTTCCCTGCACTGTCTGTGGTAATTCCTTTACTTAGGACACCATTTTCATACCATTCCTCAAACCTGTTTTTGCTACTACGAAATGTACCTTCCCAACGTCCTTCACGGACTCCATTCATGTATTGGCCCTTTTCGCTGCCCTCTTTATCTTTGAATTCAAATGTGCCATTCCCGTCACTTATCTGTATACGTCCTGTAGAATCCGCATAATAGATTAGACGGCTATTACGGTCCACGAAAAGAAATTCGTTCGGACTTCTCTCAGATCTAAAGAAAAGTCGGGTTTCTTTTAAATGACCATTTTTATGGTATCTTTTGAGAGTATCACTCAATTTATTATCGTTATATCCGGCCGAAGTTGCGAGGTTTCCATTTTCATAATAGGTTTCCACTATACCCTCTAGGTGTAATTTTCGGGGATCAGCTATTTTAGTCCACCCATGACGTTTTAAGTTGCCATTAAGATAATAATCGTTTAGTTCGTAGAGTCCCATTTCGTTGGGTTTCAATCGGATGATACTGGTGTAAGCGGCCGAGTCTTTGCGTGCTGTATACCCCCCATTTTTTTTAATATAAGTGACAATGGTTTCTTGTGCTTTTAATGAAGTCGCGAAGCAGATGAAGATGAGATAGATGAAGCATTTATATGGATTAAACAAATCGAGTTTCATATGGTTAATTTATGTCTATTTCTTCTCAAATATACATAAGTTTTTATTTAAATTAATATTGTTTCATTTGTTAATTCGTTATCTTCTCTTGTGACTACCCAAAGTTTTCCTGTTTTATCTAAATCGTTACTTCCTAGGTTTTTTATAAGTTTGCCTTTCAAAGTTAAAAATTATAGTCTATTCCAACGCTTATGTACCGAGGCAGTAGCCGGTATTCGGTGGTAGAGCGCGAGATGTCTGTGAGCAGCGCATTTCTGAAAGACCGGGTGTTGAAGATGTTTTTGGCTGTAATGTCAAACCGTGTTTTGTATTTCTTGAGATCGTAAAATACTGAAAAATCCGAAAAATAATACGTTTGGGCTTTTTGTTGAGGCATGGCTCCAAAGCGATAAGATTCGTTCTTGAGGCTGAATTGCAGATTGTCGCCAAAGCGCAAGAAGAGATTTAAAAAAGCTTGGCCATTTGTCAAGGTATTTGTCTCACCTTCCATGCGGTAGCTGTTGGTCTGTAGACTATACCCCGTATACATATTGAAGTAGGATTTCCACGAACTTCTGAACGAAAGCCCATAGTCATATCTGTTTGTGCGGATTTGCCTGCGGCCCAAGCCGACGACCATGTTTTCATAATCAACCGTGTTGAAGCCCACATCCAATCGTAAATTTCCGTTTAGGGATTTCACAAAATAGTTGAGCTCGGCCTTAGCATAGGACAAGGTTTTGTCTTGGAGCAAGCGCTGTTGCATGAGGTTAAAATTGGGGTGGAGGTCGTTTTCCGTTCCAATATAATCAAACAGGATCTGATGCCCGATTTGTATGTTGGCAAAAAAGCGGTCGCTCATATTACCGTAGGTGTATAGAAGTGTTCCGCCCGAACTGCTCAAAGTAGCTATGTTATCCATTCCTTTGATAAAATTGCGTACACCGGTGGTGTAATAGTTGGGTATTAGGTCGGTAAGTTTAGTATTCTGTTGTTGAAAAAACAAATCAGTTTCCAGCCGTCCTTTGTAGTGTATGGCCCATTTTGCTGATAGGCCGGGCGAGAGTTGGAGATTGTTTTTGCGTTTTTGTTCCTCAAAATTAATCAGCCTGCTATATACCATACTTAATTGCAGGCGAGGAGTCACTTCCCAGTTGCGTTGTTTTACCGTGTATTTAGAAATAAGATTAGTCTGAAACAAGCGGAGGGTCATTTCATTTGCATATTCTGGTGGGTACGCCACTGTTTTATGCTCCGTTTCGGGGCCGGGGAGTAGCCGCAACTGCGTGTTGAGCTTTTGCTGTTGATAGGTTGAGCTCAATCCCAGCTCGAAAAAATTGCCGTTTTGCTGCCGGCTTATATAATGCGTGGTAGCTCCCAGATAGCGCAGATTGTTGTCTATATGCTGTTGTACTCCGCTTACCGAGTCGGGACCGAAAAGGTCTTGGTAATAATATTGATTGATGCTATAATCAACCGGCGACTGCTGGTTGATAAAGCGGATGGAGCTGACCAGTGCCTTCCGCTCCGACAGCTTGTAGCTGTACGTTAGGTTGTGGTTAGTCAGATAGCCTTTGTTTTTGGTGGTTTCTAAGCTGGTGATGTTATTAAAAAGCAGGGTCCCCAGCTCATTGCTGTTCAGAGAGCCCAGTGTGCCAGTATAGTTAAGTGTCGTATGAGGGCTGGGTTCGTATTGCAGTTCCAGTTTGGTGAAATAATTGTCGATTTTGCGGGCAAAAGCATAGTCTTCAGTGATGGTAAACTGAATGTCTTCCAGGTTGTACTCCTGCACCGTATTGCGGTAAAAAGACTTTTTGGTTGGGTTGGCAAAGCCTATCCATTTGATTTTGAATGCAGATGTAGGATTTAAAATCGTATTTAATGAAATAAGCTTATCGTTGTTGAAATTCGTGCGCCGATAATCGAAATTGGGTAGATTGGGTGTATTATCGATCAAGGTTGGCGTGCTTATATCCATGCCAATCTGCCCGGGTTCGTTAGCCGAACCGGATTGAATAAGGTAGTTGATGCTGCTTACGGCGTCGTAACCATTGTTGTTGGCGCTCGCCAGCAGGTAATATTTGTTGCGCTTGCCAAAATTCATGAGGTTGGCGCTAGCCTGGTAATATTTTGGGCCTATTGGTGAGCCTTGTACCCCTACCGAGCCGAGCCATTGATTTTTGCTATCGGCTTTCAGTTGCAGGTTAAGGGCTACTTTGTCCGAGTTTTCGATGCCTTTTAATTGTTTGTTGTTGGAATAGCGCTGCAGTACCTGAATTTTTTCCAGCGGTTGCACGCTCATATTTTGTGTGAGCAGGCGGTAGCCCTTTTCAAAGAAGTCGTCACCTTCGACCATGACCTTTTCCACCTCTTTGTTGCCAATCTTGATGCTGCCATCTGTACCTACGTTAATCCCGGGGATTTTGCGTAGCAGGTCTTCTACATTGCGCTCATCGCCTTGTAAAAAAGAGTTCACCGCCAGTTCGATGGTATCTCGGCCATTTCGGTAGGGTTGCTTGGCATGTACAATCACTTCTTGTAAGCGCTGTACACCGCCGGGGCGCATTTGCACGTCAATAAGAGTGTCAGCTTGTGCTGGAGCAATAGTCAGGCTAAGCGGTTCAGCGCCAAGTGATTTAAACTGCAAAATGAATTTTCCGCTTTGTGTGGTTTGCAAACGGTAATTTCCCTGGCCATCACTAAAGGTGTAGGTCAGCATTCGGGAATCGGCGGCAAAGCGCAAATCAATACGTACACCGCCTAAAGGCTCACCTTCGGCGCTGACCTTACCATGTATAGCTACCTGTGCCTGCCCAAATATAGGCAATAGACATAGAACAAGCCATCCTATTCTATGCTTAATTTTTTTCCCACTCATATACTTGTTCTACACTGCCACGAACTTTTTTGCGCTCTACGGTTACGCCTTCCATCAAGGGCATTTTGCTCATCATCATGCGCATCCGCTCCTCGGTTTCTAAATCTTCTTTTTTTATGTAGCTCTCTAAGCTGAGTTTGGGCAAGGTATTTATGTATTTTTCGTTAACGGGCACATCGCCTGTGTAGGGGTAGTCAATTTCTTTAAGCAACCAATAGTGCGGGTTGGCGCCTTCATTATATAGCATGACGATAAGACCGGGCAAGCCACCAAATTTGTAAGGCCCGGCAGGTACCGGAATATCGTTCGTATAGTAGGCGACTAAGGTGGTACCACGGTAGGTGGCGGTGGCCTTGTGGCATATATGTTTGCCTAGGGTATCTACGTCAGTGAAGTTGGTGTTCCACGCTAAGGGCGGAAGCTCGTCGTTAACGAGGTAGTTGCTCCCTTTTAGCGAGCGGGTTTCGAGCAGTTGCGTCGCATTGTTTTTTTGGATGACAATGTTTCGGTAGATTTTGCCCATATCTAGGGTGACCGACATACTGCCGCTTAGTTCCTCATCATCACCATTGCTAGTAGCCTTGGACTTGGGCTGTGGTAGCGAATCGCGAACGGACGTTTTTGCCCCGTCCTGAAAATAAACCTCTTCCCGAAAAGTTGCCATGGGCGATGGCAGGTATTCGTACACTGCCTTTAGTTTTTGGCCATAAGAAACTGCTGTGGCCAATAAGAATACAAAGAATAAAGAATATTTGTACATGGTCGTTGGATTGGAGAAAGCGAGGCCTTAGCCCCGCTTAAATTTTTACATTTGTAATTCAATTGAAATATAGTTCTCAGACTATATCCCTAGTTCGCCACTTGCAAGCATATGTCTATAAATCGTTCTGCAGTTGGCGAAGAATCCTGAACAGGAATTTTCTACGTAAGTTTGCGAAGTGAAGGTGTCAATCACTTGGCCGCTGCTATTGTAAACATTTAGGGTATAAACACATTTTGTCAACATGCTTTTGCTTTCCTTTGACGCTTCGGTAACTTTAACCTTAGCGTTGTTTTTAGCTAGCTTGTAATTGGTTGTTTTTACATTTGCATTTTCTTTAGAAACTTTTGCACCTGTTCCGGCAAATGCCGCAGTTGATAACGCAGCTACTGCGACCAGACTCATTACTAATTTTTTCATTTTTTTATATTTTTTTGTTTAACCATACATGCCTTTTTGGGACATGTTTTAATTATCTGGTAATAAAAGTAGGACAAGGAAACGAATTGATTTTGGCCGTTTGGTATTCGCAAAGGTTGAACTATTATTCGCCCTGACTTATTCGATTTTTAGTTTTTGTTAGATCCTTAAAGCATTGTACATATCCGAACAGTATGTTTAAAAACTGTTCGTATGCACACATTTCCATTTTAGAAAAGCTCATTATAGAGTCTAGGAGGCATAAGTTCATTGGGGCGACCGGTATAGTCTTTGGCATACAGCAGATAAAATAAAAACTATTAATACAATAAAATAAAGACATTATGAAAACACCTGTAAAAATAGTCGCGGCAGTAGCTTTAATCACCATATGCTCATGCGCTATGGCAACTGGAAGGTATTTAAGTCAATTTACCACTTTCCCATTCCACCACTCACTGAGTTTTCGAATCCGTTAGTGTAAAGTCCGTAGGTTAGGGGCTGATAGTATTGTAATTTTGAGCCAACAAACAAATATCAACGGTATTATAAAAAATACGATAACCTAAAATCGATACTAAATATTATTATCAGGAGACCGTGTTGTTGTTCGTATATTTTATCAGATTTTCATTCAAAAGATTAAGTAAGGCTCTATGGCTTATATCCATATTGCCGTTGCTTAGGCTGTAGGGTGAGCCATAGTTCATATTAAACTGCATCATTTTCTTTTTAATCATATTGGATTCCCGTCCTATTGCTGCATCACTATTTTTTATTAATATAACGATGATCGGATTTGAGTAGATCAAAATTTCTTTAAATCCAGTGATGTCTTGCCATTCGATAAATGTTTTGTATTTATCGCCGATATTTAAGCCCAGATCTGTAATTTCAAGCAGGAGTCGATTTGTAAGCAGATACCGGACGCACACGGTTGCCGCCAGACCAAAAAAAAATATACATATTATGCCAAGCAGCCTCGTCATTATAGGCGCTCTGCCAAAGCTTTCTGGATACATCACAAAGAAAATGCCGCCTCCAACAAACAATAGTGATCCAAGTAAAAGTAATGCTGTTTTCTTTTTGTTGCTATATAGCCTAATTGTATTTTCAGCTTTATTCATTTTTTGCCAGTTATTGGTTTATTCTCCATTATCCATTTCCCGGATTAGTTTGAGCGCCTGTTCTTTCCAGTCACCTGTCCTAGGCTCTAGGTTTGAATAGCAATTTTCAAAATTATAAGCCCATTCGCTATTTTTCGAATCGGGTACAAAAATTGAAAGATAAGTCTGCTCATCGCCTTCGGTTTTATAAGCATATACCAAATATACTTTGTTTTTTTCTGTCATCTGGCCCAGATAATCAACTTGTGGAGGCGAGATATCCCATTCGGATTCCAGATACCCGCTTACGACGATTTTTCCGATTTCGGTCTGTTCCTTATATTTTGCAGGTATCAGACCTTCCCTATTTGTCTCTTTCAGCGCGTTCATTAATACCGCCCGTTGCGAAATATCGGCATAGGTGCTGTCGATTAAGTCCTGACCCAGCGGAAGGCCCAGCATTAAAAAGTCAGCTACTGTTATCGCGCGAAGATATCCGGTAGGCCTATCAACGAGCAACTGTTTCTGAAATTTTCTAAGTAGATCTTTTTGCTCAAATAACGCGAGTAATCTGACATAATCGGCTATGGAATAAGCATTGAAGCTGCCTACCGTTTCTTGCTCCGAATCCAGCTGGGATAAATCAGACGCTAAATATTGCATAATATCCGGCAGGTAAGCCATAATCGCCTTTCTCGCATGTTGCATCGTGCTGTCCTTGACAATTTTCAAGCAGATATTTAATAAGGTAGGCCGGTAATTAGCGACAGAAAAAAGCGGAACGATTTTCTCTAAATTGAGGGCAGCATAGTTTTGGGATTCCCTCAGGGGCTGCAGCAATCGCCAGGTTTGGTAATCAGTGTCGGGCCTATGCTGGTTTAATGTCTGGAGATACCAGTCGAGCTGCGTCGAATCTATTTCCCAGACCGTCGGCAAGATTGCTATTTTGAGCAGGTCTGTTGTTGTAGGATCCTTGAGTATATTTTTTAGAATAGGTATAGTGCGTTCATCGTGATTTTTTACCAAACTATAGATCAGGCTTCTCCGCAGTCCGTTGCTCTGATCGTCATCGCGCTGTTTTTTGACCAATGTTTTATAAATCAGTGGCAGATCGTCTTTGCCAAATCTGTAATTGACATCCAATATATTTCTTGCCTGCTGGGCGACAAGGGTATCTGGGCTATAAATATCTGTAAAAAGCATTGCTGCTTTTGAACCGTATACATCAAAATTTGCTTGGCTGTCCATATAGCGGACAGATTTTATGATCTTATCAATATTCATTTGTTCAACGGCTTCCTGCGTACCGACCACATCAATTCCATAGGACATATTGCCTCTCATCCAGATAATGTTTTTGTGATAGTTAGCCGTTAACGAATCCTTACTTGTATAGATGGCGGCAGTTATATTGTCGGATGACAGCGTGTCATAACGCAGCAACTCTTCAGATTGTTTTTTTGCGCTGATCTGTATTTCTGAATATAGGCTGTCGCTTTTTTGCAGCCGATAATATTTTGGCAATTTGGCTATTTCCACAAGAAAAGCCGTGCTCGAATTGCTATCCGTTGCCGCGTAGATATGAACTTCGCTATCCAATTGCTCAGTTGTATTCACATCTTTTATCTTTATCAGCGAAGATGCTGGGAGTTTCAGTTGTATATTGTTCAATGTAAAATCTTTCCAATCTGTATTTTTAAAAGGAATCATCCGGAAGGAACTGAAAAAAGCTTTATCTATTTCCTTATTGTTCTTATCAAAATTTTCCTGCATGACCTGATAAATTCGGTTTCCACGGATCCACATTTCTGCAAATAGGTTAGATTTGTCCAACTGGGCCGTTATTGCAGTACCGATCGCATTGTCCTTTTCACGGGGTTCGACAGATGTGATGGTGAGTGCCGGATTTTTTGCGAGAATCCCACTTATTGCTTTTAGCGCCAAGGCCCTGTCTGTCGTGGTATAGCCTATCGGATAGTCGTGGTACTCGACCATATAATTTATCTTTCGAATTCTATCCATAGAAAAATAATTGTACATGCTATATTGGACTTTTTTATCTCCGATCGGCTCTGTGCGGGTCTGGTAGATATATTGAGCCGGAGGCGGTATTTTGATCGCAAAAGCACCGATGTCATAAATAGATTCTGCCAGGCCGGCGGATTCTTTTAGACTGGAAATTTCGAATCCATTGAAAAAGTGGTCTGATAGATATGCATCCAACTGCCCACTGCTGGTAAAAGCTAATAAGCTATACAGCGTATTGTTTTTTAACCAGAATTCCCATTTAGTCAGCATATTGTTATGCGAAGTAACAACTTGCATACCCTTTGCACCGTCCTTTTCAAGGAATTGTTGGGATACAATAGGATGTTTGCTTTTTGCGGATCTTCTTTCGTATTCCTTGGTAAAAAAATCTTTCGTTGTCAGTCCATGAAGCTCACCTATAAATGTAGCAGATATTACCAGTTCTGTTTCTGTACTCAGATCACCGTACATCATGCTTGTTCCGCCTATAGTACTTGTCTTATGTACATAGCCTTTAGGCAGAGACACGGCATATCCATAGATTGAATCCTTGTGGAGCCCCCATTCCATCGTCCCGTAATCGATTTTATATTTAGCGGCCAGGTTTGTTTTTTTTGTTTTGACGGGACGGAGTCTATAACCTTTATTCATTAGCAGGTGGATCAGCCCTAGATCACCCGGCAGATGTGAGGCTCCTACAACAGCACAGACAGTACCTTTATCAAACTGTGCAATGATGTTTTTTAGCATCGTGTTATTCCTGCTTTGCATTTCCTCACGATCAATATAGGGTGAAATTATTTTCCATACCCCATCTAGATTCCCTGCGCTGTAGAGCTGCATCAGCTGCTCAAAATGTTTATAGTAATTGGTGCTATCCTTTTTGCTCCTGAGTTGGACTAATTCATTCGCAGTTGTCTCCAGCTGATGTTCCATTGGCTCCAGACCAATAATATGCTTTCTTTGGGATTTGGCCAGACCATAGAGATAAGCATCCAATAAAGCGGCAATATCGTCCGGTTTATCGTGGTTAGGATTCATGAAATATTTCACAATATGTGGCGAGTTCATTTGCTGCGAATCGGGAACTACGCCATACGCCTTTTTGTAGCGATGTTCAAACTCCTTTTTTTGTGCATCAGTAAGTGCTATCTTTTTGGAAGAGGGCTGTTTGTTAAATCGGATTTCCCATATCTCTTTATAAAGAGTGTCGGGGTGTATTTCCAATGCAAGGGCATCGGTATTGGCTATAGCAATAAATATCGAATCATTGCTATTGATCAGACGCCTGTCCTTTAAGTGTACTGAACCGAGCAAATAAGAAGGTTTGGTCAAGCCCTTTCCGCTGATTTCCCATAGAAAACTAGGGTATTTTATTTCCTGGGCTTGGGCCCTGTGTAGCAACAATGCGCAGCAGGAAAAAATAAACAGTGATAACAGCAGTTGTCCCGATTTTGTAGTTCCAACAGATTTATACATTCGATTGATAGATAATAATATGGCTTCGGTAAACGAAGATTAAACAATTTATTGGCTCAGTCCTTTTTACGGCTAAAAATTTGAATTGAATAATTTAAGGTCAATATCAAATAGTCCTATTAAAATTAGATAAATTTTAACAGCTATACAATAGTACATTTTGTCGAAATTTCAGCAGTACATCAGTTTGCACAACGAGATCGAAGAAGGGTATTCTTTACGTCAAAAGGGACTGATATTAATCAGACCCTTTCTCTTAATGGCAAGTCTGAAATAGTTTTATGAAAATGCTTTTTAATGCATCAGTCCCAATCAGTTGAAAGGAAGAAAAAGTTTCTCATAAACACTGATTTTCTTATATTTGGTAGTATCGCTTTTAACAATACCTAAATATCAATTTTATAATGAAATACTTTTTTGCGAGTTTGGCGGTTTTATTGTTAAACCTGGCAAAAGCTCAAACCTCGACGAAGACACAACTCTATATCATTGGCACCGTGCACGAGTCGTCCGCCATATTGAATCCAGATATGCTGTTTGAAATCCTAGATAAGATCAGGCCAGACATACTATTACAAGAAAATGATAGCGAACAGATTAAAGATTACGCTAAGGAAATCCGTCCAACCTCCAACGAGCAAACTGCCACATTAAGATATCTTGAAAAATATCCTAAAACACGTAATTTACCATTTGAATTTGAGGGTAGAAATCAGTATAGAAAAGATCGGGGTATGGTGCCGGCCGATCACCTTACAATACAACTTATCGACAGCTTGTATCAGGTCGGTAAGTTAAGCGCTGCCAATAAAGCCATTTATGAGAAATATAAGGAAGCGAACAAAGCATTACTAGACTTTTCAAAAACAGATATAAAGACATTGAATTCCATCGCTTTTGAAGCCTTGAACAGATATAGACAAACTCTTCAGCATCATGAGATACCAAAAATAGCTAATTCCGAAGTGATTTTTGCGGAGAAATATATAACGAAACCCAATAGTCAAAAAATTTCCTATCGAGACGGTTATCAGCTTTGGTGTAATTTTTGGGACCTGAGAAATAATACTATGGCTATTAATATCATCAAACACGCTAATAAATATAGTGGAAAAAAAATAGTAGTCTTGACCGGAGTACAACACAAATATTATTTAAAAGAATTACTCGATAAATATCAAGATGGCAGTTATCATGTTATCGAATACTTTCAATAATTAGTCGTCAATCTTTATTTTTTATTGTTTGATCTTTCGGTCTCTTCTCAATAAATTCACCTACCCTTTAATGAATCATATGTTTATTTAAGGCCACTTCGTGAGATGTGGCTTTGTGTTTTGGATAAAAATCGGAGCATAGTGCCTCTTTGTGTTAATCATTCCAATATCTCTGGAGGGTAGGTTAATAAGTTAGGAGTATACACAACTGCTGATCGTCAGTGCCTATAAATAATATATCTCGGATGTATTCCATTGCCAAATTGTTAAATATGGTTATTTTTTTACTACTACGGCCTTTTTTTACTAGCATTGTTTGTAATTGTAAACTAATTCAATCCAGATCGAATAGTGCCTTGATTAATCCCAGTTGAGAGCTCTTTTCTTGGATAACACTGTTCCGCAAATTGGAGATGGCCTTATATGAGTTGAAAATTTTATTATAAGACAGAGGTGCTAAAAGATGTATATTGACTTTTAACAATTTTTATATGTTAACCAATAAATGCTTATGCTTGATGATTTTGGCTATACTAACAACCCTTTGCTGCTTTGCACAAGGACATAATCGGGTCAAAATCAAAATCCATCTTCATGGAATTGATAATGAAAAGCTCATTGTACAATTTGATGATGGTATTGTAATGGAGGAACTCAAACCAGGTCAGGGAGATTCTATCTTGCTTATTGATAGATCTATTAATACACCCTATCCTAGAGTACGTACCATTTATAACCGCCAATATTTTGAAAATTATTTTATAGAAGGCAATGTAGCCGTTCTGAATCTTTTCTATGATGCTAACAAAACAAATGCGCCAGTCTATTCAGATAAAAATGTAAATGTTACTGTGATTGATACCTTTTCCAATAAATTTTACGCGGCTCTGAGAAAGGATCAAGAGGTAGAACTATCCAACCTGAACACCCTTTTTAAAAAGCACGGCCACGAAATACGCACAAACGACTCCGTTAAATACGAACTCACAAGTCTGATAAAGGCTATAAATGCGAAATCAATGGATTTTCTATCCGGCAACACAGATGACTTTTTCTCTTTTTATTATTTTAAAGATCAGGTGCTTGGGCTTGCAAGTTTTATAGAACGTGATCCTGAATATTATACGCATCTATTAGCGTATTACGGGCGTACATTTCCTGACAAATTTAGGCAGAGCGGCGAAGGGAAACAGATCGTGTCAGATTTAAAGCAGCGTTTATCTCCTGTGCTTTTAAAAGAAAATATGACCATGCCAAATGTCTATTTTAAAGATAGTCATAGGGACAGCATCTTATATAAGAATCAAAAAGAAAGCTTTGTCTTACTTGATTTTTGGGCCAGTTGGTGTGGTCCTTGTGTCCAACAAATTCCCGATATCAAAGCATTAAGAGATCAATTTTCAACAGATAAACTGAAAATAGTTAGCATTTCTATAGATCGTGATTCAGCAAGTTATATCAATAGTATAAAACAGCATAAAATGGATTGGGTACATAGTTTGGATAGGGGAGCGGTATTGAGCAGCTCACTGGGAATCAGTAGTGTGCCAACTGTGCTGTTGGTAGACCGAAATGGAAAGATCGTTTACTATAAAAATGGCGGAAAACTTGATGTTAATAGAATACGTTCCATTGTCGGGAGGGATTGATTTTAAGGTACTTGTCAAACAGTAAGTGCATTTTCGCTCATAGAACTAAAATATATTATTGGTCTATATTTTTTTGAAGATACCAAATTCTATAAAAGTATCACATAGCTTAATGGTTAGTCTATGTATTAATCACTGAAAAACTTTTTGAATTATTAGCCTACCCTGGCATATGAAACATGAAGAAATTGCTTTTATGTTGCAATCTTTAGCTGATCCCAAAACAGTAGATTCATTATATCAGGCCAGCATGTTGCAGTTTGTTTATTTAGATTATGACGATACCTATCAGTTTACCAGAAAATGCATTAACCTTCACTAGGCAGCAGAAGGACCGGGTTCATCGATCAATTCGTATAAATAGTATCTTATCACTGGTGGTTTGCCAGTCATGAAAAGACAAACCACTAATGAATCATATGTTTTAAGGCCACGTCGTAAGATGTGGCTTTTTATATTTAGTCCCGACCTTCGATATATAGGCAAACATCGGCCTTCTGACCTAAAAATGACTGTTAGGAGAGAAGAAGATTTCTTAAAAGCTAAGCCAATGAATTGAGCCCTGGTTACAGATGAGCGAATAGAATCTTTGAGACATCACATTCATATAATAGAAGTGGAAATATGTTGGATGATGTAATTAATCTGCTGTTGGTTGATCCATTCCGATTGTGGGAAACCAAAGTTTAGTTAGTCTGGACTTTTTAACACACAAAAATCCCCTGTTTGTACAAAAATGAACCATTTCTGAACAAATCAATACCATTAGCCTAATGGAGGATAGCTACTTTTGTTTACCGCCCAGATAAATTAACAGTGATTGAAACAAAGTGTTAACGTATTAACATGAAGAAGAAAGCTGATAATACGGGCACTAAATAACCAGCTAATGTATGAGAAAATAGCGGGCTTAAACGTATACTATATACGAGCGAGGTAGCTTCGTGATTGGATTTCTAAAATACGATAAATAGAGAGCGGTAGAGATAACGACCTTCTCAGAGATGGAATAACAAATAGACAGATGATATTGAAAAGAATACCTAAAATTATTTTATTAGCCATATTATGCGCTTCTGTGTTGCTTGGCTTTAGTCAAAAAGATAGCGGTCAGAATGACCTGAGCAATGGCGATTATATTATTTTAAAACCCAAGTACGACGACCATTCGTTCCTACGCAACCCTTTAAATGGCTGGGTAATGTATGCCCCCCGTAATGCCGACGATACATATTGGGATATCGAATATTTTGTGCCGGCATTGGGGAAAAAAGTGAAGGTCATCGATTATGCTTCGGCATGTTATGTGCGTACGAGCTGGTCTTCGCTAAACCCAAGCGACGGTATTTATGCCTGGGATGACCCAAACTCCAAAATAGGAAACCTCATTAAAGGAGCGCAAAAAAGAGGGTTGCCCATTGCGCTGCGTATTGTGGTAGACGGTCGTGACCAAGGTCAAAATACACCCAAATTTGTGTTTGAAGCTGGCGCCAAGTATTATCTGGAAAATAAAAAGTATCCTGATAGACAGACCCCCTATCCGCAGGATGCGGTATTTAGAAAATATTACAGCAAATTTATCACAGCTCTAGCACAAGAATTTAATGATCCTGATAAAACTTCTTTTATTGATGCCTATGGTTTGGGGAAATGGGGCGAAGCACATTTTGTAGTTTATGAAGATCCAACAATAGCAACGCCCGAAAGTACCGAAAAAATAAAGGAAGAAACGTTGGATTGGGTAACCAATTTATATGCTCAAGCCTTTACCAAGGTGCCTTTGGTTATCAACTATCATCGTTTGGTCGGTCATCCGGAAAGTTGGGGAGCCGTTAATCCAAATAGTGATCGTTTATTGGACAAAGCGATTGAGAAAGGTTATAGCCTACGCCAGGATGCTTTTGGTATGACAGGCTACTATCAGGATTGGGAAAAAGATTTTGCCAAGAAATGGAATTTCAAGCGTCCTATCATTATGGAGGGCGGTTGGATTATTGCTCCGGGTAAGCATCGTTACTGGAAAGATCCAAGTGGAAAATATAGAGAAGGGCACGATGAGGACGTGCGAAAAGGAGAATTTGACGCTTCGGCCGAAGCTCATGTCAACATGATGGATTTTAGGGCGGGAGGAGAAACCGAATCCTGGTTCAAGTCCTTTGATCTCGTTCAACGGTTTAATACGGAAGGGGGATATCGGCTATATCCCCAAAAGATCAAGCTGCCTAAACGTATTAAATCCGGTGCGGTAGCGCTCATTTCCCATCATTGGCAAAATAGGGGCTGGGGCTATTTTCCTAACAATATTCCACAGTGGAACTACAAGTATAAGGTAGCTTTTGCGCTGTTGGATTCCAAAGGGAATGCGAAAAAGATTTTTGTAGATCAGCAAAGCGAACCGTCTACATGGTTGAAAGGTACTGCCGTAAATTACCAATTTAACGCAAAAATAGATTTACCTGCTGGAAATTACAGCTGGGCAGTCGCTATTGTTGATACCGCAATGAAAAATAAACCAGCAATTCAGCTAGCCCTTGATGAAGCTCCACAGGTTCATGGTTGGACAAAGCTGGTAACGTTGCAAGTGCGCTAACTTAAAAACCAAATTGTTGTGCTTCCCTTTCTCATCAGCAATAATAATCGCTATGAATCTATTCGGTCTATGTGCCATTTTGAAAACGAGGAAATTTAGTGAATGTGCGACTTGCATTTACAATTTTATTAAGAAGTAAACCTATTATGATAAAGCTGAGCAATCTATATTTGATATTGTCCCTGTTTTTTAGTCTGATCACCGTTAAGGTTGTCGCGCAGCAAAATATGACTAATGTGTATGGCAGGCGTGTACAATCATTAAACGGAAAATGGGACGCCATTGTAGACCTATACGACCAGGGCAGAAAAAATAAAATCTACCTGAATAAAAAACCGGAAAGCAAGACCGATTTTTATGAATATTCCTTTGATAACGGTCTACGTCTGAATGTGCCTTCGGATTGGAACAGTCAGCTGCCTGAACTTAAATACTACGAAGGTACCATCTGGTATGGTCGAAAGTTTGACACAGTGAAAGAAAGCAATGGGAGATTGTTCTTATATTTCGGTGCTGTAAGCTATCGTTGCCGTATTTACCTCAACGGAGAAGAAATAGCACAGCATGAGGGCGGTTTTACGCCCTTTCAGGTGGAAATAACCGATGCGGTTAAAGAAAAGGATAATTTTTTGGCAATCGAAGTCAATAATACCCGGCAGGTAGATGCCATTCCGGCAATGGCCTTTGACTGGTGGAACTATGGCGGCATTACCCGTGATGTTTTTTTAGTAAGCACGCCAAAAGTTTTTATTGACGATTATTTTATTCAATTAGACAAAACCGAAGCCGATAAAATCAATGCTCATGTAAAGCTTTCGGATAAGCTGGCCAATTCTTCCATCACCATCGAAATACCAGAATTGCAACTTACTCAAACGCTCAGGACAGATGCTCAGGGAGAAATAAAGACATCATTTATAGCAAGGAAAATTATACGTTGGTCGCCAGCTGCACCAAAACTGTATAAGGTAAAGATTTTAAGCCAAGAGGATCAGATCGAGGAGGAGATAGGCTTTCGCAATATTGGGGTTAAGGGGGAAGATATATTTCTGAACGGCCAGCCTATTTTTCTAAAGTCCATTTCGTTTCATGAGGAAATACCGCAACGCAAAGGCCGTGCTTTTTCGCAGGCAGATGCAGTAATGCTGCTTTCAGAAGCTAAAGCTTTAGGTTGCAATATGATTCGATTGGCACATTATCCGCAAAATGAATATATCGTGCGGACGGCCGAAAAAATGGGCTTTTTGTTGTGGGAAGAAATTCCCATATGGCAGGGGATCGACTTTGAAAATGAATTGACCAAAGAAAAAGCGGGCAAAATGATGCGCGAAATGATCTCTCGAGACAAAAATCGCTGTGCCCTCGCTTTTTGGGGGGTAGCTAACGAAACCCAGCCGTCCGAACCTAGAAATAATTTTATCAGGCATTTGATAACAACCTGCAAAAGTATCGATACCACCAGACTGATTACCGCCGCTTTTGATTTGGTCCGTTTTCAAAAAGAGAAACAGGTATTTGTCATGGACGATCCTTTTGTTAACGAATTGGATGTAGTAGCCGTTAACAAATATATGGGCTGGTACCATCCCTGGCCAATCACCCCTGATAAAGCCAGATGGGAAGTGGCAAGAGGAAAACCGTTAATTATTTCTGAATTTGGGGCAGAGGCGTTGTACGGCAAGACCGGCGATGCAGATGTTGTCAGTTCATGGAGCGAAGATTACCAAGCAACCTTGTATAAAAATAACCTCGAAATGTTTAAGCATATTCCAAACCTGCGCGGAACTTCGCCCTGGGTACTTTTTGATTTCCGTTCGCCATTCCGTTTTCATCCGATCAACCAAGATGGCTGGAACCGCAAAGGATTAGTATCAGATCAAGGCTACCGAAAAAAAGCTTGGTTTTTAATGAAGGAATATTATGATAATAAATAAGACCTCAATCCTTGCCCTTCCAAAAGAGGGCCTAAAGAAGATTATCACAATAACACTAGTTTTTTCATCGTTGCGCACAAAAATATTTACTAAAAGAATGAAAGCACAAAAAAAAGCGAAACACAAAATGGACGAATACAAGGTAAGTATATACAAATACGCTAAGATGTTATGCTTACTGGGGCTCTTCGTGCAGGCAACCCTGTTAAAAGCGCAAGGTGTCATCGATTTATCGGGTACTTGGGGTTTCCAGACCGATGTCATGGATTTCCGTAGAGGCTCGTTGTCGCCGCGCTATAATCACGTTTTACAAGAAACGATCAAACTTCCTGGCATTACCGATGATTATCAGATAGGATATAAAAATCCGTATAAATACATTGACCGTCTGACCCGAAAATACGAATACATGGGGCCGGCATGGTACCAACGGGATATCGAAATCCCTGCCGACTGGAAAGGTAAAAAAATATTCCTATATTTTGAACGCACCCACTGGTTAAGTTCAATTTATGTGGATACCAAAGAAGTTAGCAGCATCGATTATGTAAGTGTACCCCACAACCACGATCTTACAGCATTTGTAAAGGCCGGAAAAACGCATCGAATTACAGTCTGTATCGATAATAGGTTTCAGTATAATACCCATAAGTGGAACCATGCACATACCGAATTTACCCAAATTAATTGGAACGGTATCTTAGGAGAGATGAAATTAATGGCCATCGATCCGGTTTATGTGGAAGACCTTCAAGTTTATCCCAACATAACTGATCATTCCATAAAGGTAAAATTACGGGTAAATAATGTGACTAAAAAACAGGTAAAGGGCAAGGTTTCCTTTGCTATCGCTGGCACAAACTACAGCCTTAAAAATGAAATCGCATTAGTAAGTACCGATTCGATCACGTATGTGGAGACGAATATTCCCTTGGGTAAACAGATTAAACTGTGGGATGAGTTTAACCCCAATCTCTATCGGATCAGCTGTCAGTTGAATACCTCCGACGGCAAAAATAGCTACCGAAATGAAAAATCGACGACCTTTGGTATGCGTGAAGTGAAACAAGGGAAAAACCATGTGTTGCTCAATAATCGCCCTATTCATTTACGAGGCAACGTAGAAAATGCAGTGTTTCCAAAAACAGGACATGCTCCGCTCGATGATGCCTCTTGGGAACGGATTATGGTGCTGATGAAGGAATACGGAATGAACCATTTACGTTTCCATTCCTGGTGTCCCCCTGCGGCGGCCTTTCGCATGGCAGATAAACATGGAATTTACTTTGAGGTGGAGATGCCCATGTGGGGCAAAGATGCGGAACCTGACGAAGCCAGATATAACTTCTTCCGTAGGGAAATTAAGGCTATTTTGAAAGAGTACGGCAACCATCCTTCGTTTATTTTGTACTGTAACGGCAATGAAATTACCGGCAACTTCGATTTTATCGAAGAACTGACCGCCGAAGGCAGAAAAGCTGATCCACGACATTTATATAGCGGTTCTACGGCTAGAACACGGGTCAAATCGGATCAATATTACGTATCCCAGCAGACCAACAAGGGGCCTGTAAAGGTTTACGAAGGTCTACCCGGTACCGACTGGGATAAGAATATGGAATCTGATGTAGATGTTCCTGTGATTTCGCACGAATCGGGACAACGATGTATCTATCCGAATTTTGATGAGATAAAGAAGTATGCCAACAGCCCCGTTGAAGCGCGCAATTTTGAAGTATTTAAAGATCTGCTGCAAAAAAATGGCATGCTGGATCAAGCGAACGATTTCTTTCGGGCATCTGGTGCACTGACCGTACTGGAGTACAAGGCCGTGATCGAAGGCTTGTTGCGCTCCGGTAAATCGGCAGGCTTCCAGCTCTTGTCAATGAACGATTTTCCTGGACAAGGGTATGCTCCCGTAGGAATCTTCGACCCATTCTGGGACTCTAAAGGGCTGGTTACCGCCGAAAAATTCAGGGAGTTTTGTGCGCCGACAGTCGCTCTATTGCGATACGATAAAAGTAGTTATTTCAATACCGAAACATTTAAGGGAAAAGCCGAGGTCTATAACTTTAGCAATTCAGCCCTTGAAAATGCCAAAATTAAATGGTGGTTGACCGATACAGCGGGCAGAGTATTGCAAAAAGGATCGCTGAAAAAGCAAACCATTGCCAACGAACATGTATCGCCAGTGGGTGAATTTGAGATTCCCCTAAAAAACATCAGCAGCCAGAAGGTTACGGTTCATCTTGCAGTTAATGATAAGATTAAAAACAGCTGGGACATTTGGGTATATCCAAAACATCAAAATCTGATGCAGTCTACAGATAAAGTATTATACACCGATATTTACGATGATGCGGCAAAAAAACAGTTGGCTCAAGGCAAAACAGTTGTTTTTTATCCATCGCCAGCCAGCGTAAAAGGTCGAAAATCAATGTTTCATAATCATTTCTGGAACCCCATTATGTTTGCTTGGGCACCGATGACGATCGGTAACCTGGTTCATCATGAACAGGCCATGTTTAAGGATTTCCTTACTTCGTCCCATACCGATTGGCAATGGTGGGATATCCTGAACAATGCAAAAGTAATCGAAATGCAACATGCACCACAAAAACTGCGTCCCTTTATACAGGTCATCGACAGCTACGATAACAACCAAAAATTAGGTATTGGTTTCGAAGCAAAGGTGAATGGCGGGAAACTGCTGTTGCTGGCATTGGATACAAAAACAGATATGGATAAGCGTCCGGCCACCCAGCAGTTGTTGTACAGTATTGATAAATATGTGAATAGCGATAAATTTTCGCCGCAGGTACCCTTGGACGAAACTTTTATTCAATCATTTTTAACGAAATAAGGAAGGTTTAAACGATGTTAAGAACAGTTGTATTTCCGATGATGACGTTTCTTTTAGGCCAGACCCTAATGGCACAGGAAATTATATTTGAGCGAAAAGCTCCTGTATCCCAAGTTTATAACGAGGCGGTGGAAGCCGAAGATGCATTGCCCATGAACGATTTGAACATCGAATTTGGCTATGTGCTTTATCAGACCGAGATAAATATAGATACCGAAAGTAAAGAGCTGGAATTGGAAAACGTACGGGATTATGCCGTGGTCTATGTGGACGGCAAGTTACAGGGTACCCTGACAGATCAGGATAAAACGTTGATCATCCAAGTAGATCCGGGCAATCACACACTCCAATTTTATGTAGAGAACATCGGCCGGATCACCTATGGACCAGAAATTACGGATAATTCAAAAGGGCTGTTTGGCAACGTTACCTTAGATGGAAACAACATCCAAAACTGGAAAATGGTTCCCCTAAATGTACGCAATTACCCAATAAAGGATTTGGTGTTTGAACAAAACCCAGGCACTGATACACCCGGTTTCTATCAAGGTCAATTCGATTTCAATCATCCTCAAAATATGTATCTTAATATGACCGGATGGGGAATGGGAGAGGTATGGTTAAATCAACGGTATTTGGGGTCTTACTGGGAAGAAGAGAAGCAACAATCAATATTAATCCCATCTGAAAATCTAGTGACCGGCAAAAATGAACTTGTGATCTTTGAACTCAAAAACAATAAACAAAAGAAAATAAGTTTGTCTCCAACTCCTATTTTTAAGTAAATAGGAGTTACGGTTTTAGGATGTATCTGAAAAAGAGTAAAAAGGAACGTATGTCGAAATTTTGACACAGCCCTTTGGATAATTAAAAGAGAATCGTAGCTTAAAGAAATGCTTGTCTTAATAAAATACAGCTCGGCATTTTGACAGTAACCTAGTAAGTGTAAAAATTTTTGATTGAACTTAAACAGCTTTAGTAGGATTGGTAAATGAATAAATACAGTCTGGTCATATGTTTCATTGTTTTTTTTGGACAATCTGTTCTCGGTATTGATCTCTCGAGGTACAGATTTCACCTGATGCCCGAAACTTCGTATTACGGCGGTATACAAAGCATCGCAAAAGACAGCTTAGGGCGTATCTGGTACACCGGTCCCGATGCGCTATTCATGTACGATGGCAATAGCTTTTATCAGTTAAACGATATCGTTTCTGCGATCAAACCGAAACAGAAATGGGGATACGGTTCGTTAATCCGGGATAAAAAAGGAAATCTATTTTTAGCTTCGGGCCACGGCTTATTAAAATTTGATTACGAGCGATTTTCTTTCATAGTCGTCGTTCCGGGAAAAATCCGATCATTATGTGTACATAGTGATGGCCAGCTTTACATGCTTTCAGACAATAGTGTACTTCGTTATCATCCACAAGATGAAAAAACCGAAAGCTTTTTATTGCCCAAAGACAAGTCTTTCCAAAATATATTGAGTACCAGCGACCATGTGTTTTTAACGCAAGGCGCGCTCATGTACAAAGTAGAAATGACTAAAAAAAGCCTGGTCCGGTTTGCGGATTTTGGCAGTACAACCAATCAGGTGAATGACGCGGTTGCATATCGTGGCTCCTATTACTTTTTGACACAGCGGGACGGGATCCATGTAACAGATTTGACAGGCACCTTAAAACAGAAAATTCCCGTAAGCATGGGAGGGAACCCATCTGTTTTAACCAAAAAATTGTATGTGGACCACACTGGGGTGATCTGGGTGGCTACGCAAGCCGGATTATTTCTTTATGATCCCGCCAATGGGAGCAGCAGCGCCTTGCAGATGAATCTCAACGATGCTTATTCATTGCCTAATAACTCGATATGGACAATCTATGCGGATCCGGACCAGGGGGCCTGGATAGGTACCTACGGTGGTAAAATCGCCTATTGTTCGCTTTACGACTCCAGGGTACGCTACTTTAAACCCAGTCCCGGAGGTCTAAACCATCCTATCGTCAGCAGTTTTCAGGAGGACCATCTGGGAAATATATGGATCGGCACCGAGGGGGGGAGTCTCAATTATTGGAATAGAGAAAAAGATCAGTTTAGTCGCCCTGAGCAATCGCAGGGCAGTTCTTCAAGCCCTAATATGATTAAACGCCTGAAGTTTGATGGCATGAGCAAAAGCCTATTGATTTCGGCCTACAATGGTGGTATTGGCCGTTATGATGTGGTCAATCACCATTTCAACAGTTTCAATTTTCGCTCTCCGGAAAGCAGGCAGCCGCTCACGGTTTATGATTTTGTAAACGACAAGGAAGGTACCTGGTGGATGACAGATCCCGATAAATCATTTTTATATCGCAAGAAGCCACTGGGGCCGGTAGAAATGGTGAGCGTCATCGACGCTACTGGGGGAAAATTGAATCTGGAAGTCGAAGCATTATATGTGAATAACCAAAATCAGCTCTGTTTAATTAGCCATCAAGGTTTTTTTGTTGTAGATGCCCATACCTTAAAGGTGTTGAAGCATTACTTGGTCAAAGATGCCTCCTATTTTGCAAATTACCTGTGCAGTTATACACTCACCTCGAATGGCGAAGTCTGGTTGGGAACATTGGGCAAAGGTGTAAATGTGCTCAAAAAAGATGGAACATACATCAATTATAGTGCAAGTAGCGGATTTCCGGCGAAAATGGTATTTGGCCTATTAGAAGATAACGCCACGAAAAATGTCTGGTTAAGTACCAGTGATGGTCTTTATTGTTTCGATCGGAAATCCAAAAAATTTGAGAAAGCCAGGTTCTACCAGGAAAATAAGATTGGTTCGTTTTACATTCATGCCGCTTACAAGACATCCAGGGGTGAAATGCTGTTTGGTGGCACCAATGGATTTTTGCTGTTCGACCCCGCATACCTCAATAAAAATATGCAAAAGCCAAAAGTGTTTTTTACAGGATTTTTGGTCAACAACAAATTAGTGAAACCAAATGAAGGCTCGTCAATTTTAGCCAAAGATATCAGTAGCCTTTCCAATCAAAAAGAAGATCAGATAAGGCTCTCCAGTAACCAGTCTAATGTCGAAATCAAGTTTTCGGCAAATAGCTATCTTTCAGCGGATAAGAATCAGTTTGCGTACCGGATGTTGGGACTAGGCGAAGAATGGCAAATTAGTCATGCAGGTCAGAAATCTGTACAGTTTCTCAATCTCCCGGGCGGAGATTATACCTTCGAAATCAAGGCTTCCAACAATGATGGGCAGTGGGGCGATCAAATATCGCGATTGTACATCCACATTGATCCGCCATTTTTCTTGTCCTGGTGGGCCTATTGTTTCTATGCGGCACTTGTTTTTGCCCTGCTCTTTTTTATTATGCGGTATTACAGCAATAAAAGAGTGTTTAAGGAGCGTTTGGCACTTGAGCGTTTAAAAGAACAGAATATGCAAGAGCTTAGTCAGGCGCGTACAGACTTTTTTACCAATATCTCGCATGACTTAAAAACACCGCTAACGCTGGTTTTACAACCACTTAAACAACTCAAGGAAACGATTGTGGCCAATGATACTGCTTTGGTTTACATGGATTTAATAGAGCGGAATGTCTCCAGAATACAGCGTATGATCAGCCAATTACTACGTTTTCGCGAAATCGAAAGCCAAAAAATTACACTCAATCCGCAAAATGGCGATTTTATCAACTTTGTAAAGGATATATTTGGCCTATTTGAACTCTATGCCAACAAAAAAGGCGTTGAAACCAATATTTCGGCGCATAAGGACAGTTTATATGTTGCCTTTGATTATGATATTATCGAGAAAATATTGACTAATCTTTTCTCCAATGCTCTAAAGTATACACCTGACAATGGGTATGTGGGCGTACGTATCTATCCTGCTACAGCAGAAGAAAAAGAACGGTTTTCGGTGCTAAACCCAGAGGGGACAGAATATATCTCCATCGAAGTTTTAAATACCGGCGATTGTTTTTCCGAAGAACAGATTGCAACGTTGTATACCTCTTTCAACCGGCTGTCGTCGCATAGGCCAACTTTTGAAGAAAGTTCAGGACTAGGGCTTGCCATTGTAAAAGAACTGGTAGATGTGCTTGAGGGCAAAATATGGATGGTCAATAAGACCGATAAAATTTCATTTACCATTTCCTTACCTTTAAGAAAACAGGCCGGTTCAGGCGATATGCAGTCTAACGTGTATGATTATACTGTTTCTGAAATCGACGAGATTATCACGCAGGATACAGTAATGCCTGAAAGCGGATCTATCCCTATCAAAAAAACAGATAATATCCTGCTCATTGAAGATGATCAACAGCTTCGGGTCTATCTGGAGCAGCGCCTGGCCGAAAAATATAATGTATATACGGCAAGTGACGGAGAAGAAGGCTTAACTAAAGCCGAAAAAATTTATCCGCAACTCATTATTACCGATTTGATCATGCCCAATCGCAGTGGTTTGGAAGTCTGCCGTAGCCTTAGACAAAATTTTAAGACGAGCCATATTCCTATTATCATGATTTCGGGTACCGGAGATGACAATCAGAATAAGATAAAAGCATTGGAATATGGGGCCAATGTGTTTATTGATAAACCCTTTCATGTCGACTATCTGTTGCAACAAATTGAAACCATTTTAAGAAATCAGCAGGAACTAAAAGAAAAATACAGCAAACATATTCAGGTGGATCCCTCCAATGTTACCGTCACCTCCATGGACGAGGAACTACTGATTAAGGCCATTCAGGTCATTGAAGAAAACATTGACAATGCCAGTTATTCTGTAGAGGATTTTGTGGCTGATATGAACGTGGGCAGAACCATTCTCTATCAAAAAATACATGATATTGTTGGGATGTCGATCAAAGAATTTATTTTGAACATGCGCCTGAAAAGAAGTGCTTACCTGTTGGAGAAATCGGATTTGACCGTAGCAGAGGTTGCTTACCAGACCGGGTTTAACAATGCCAAATACTTTAGCGTCTGTTTCAAAAAGCAATTTGAACTGAGCCCTTCCGAGTTTAAGAAAAAGGTTTCCAGTGGAAAGAAATAAAAAGAACAGCCAATTTTGACCGATAACCCTTTCAGCTGGGAGAAAGGCAATTCTATATTTTTGAAATCCTAATGATAATGAAAATGACAATTTTTAAAAAAAAGCTTCTGCTCACCTATTTTATTTGCTTGTGTAATGTATTTTATCTAGCAGCGGCCGTCAGCCAAAAGGTAGAAGAGACTTTTATCAGCCCCAATAAATACAAAACTGGTTCCCAATCAGAGCGGATACAAAAAGCCATAAAGGAAGCAAAAAATACGACTGGAAAAGTAGTGATCCCTAAATATGATGCGGTAGCGAAAAAAAGTGTCTGGCTCATTGATGAGGCCATTTTGCTTCCCAGTGATTTTGAACTCGAATTGAACAACTGTACCATTAAGCTATCGGATAAATGCCGGGATAATTTTATCCGTTCG
Source organism: Sphingobacterium sp. UBA7249 (assembly GCF_002472835.1). Taxonomy (NCBI): domain Bacteria; kingdom Pseudomonadati; phylum Bacteroidota; class Sphingobacteriia; order Sphingobacteriales; family Sphingobacteriaceae; genus Sphingobacterium; species Sphingobacterium sp. UBA7249. Next base: position 435,695 of record NZ_DKST01000030.1, read on the forward strand.
GCAAATTCCGGATTGACCATCAAAGACATCGTACCCTTAAAGAATATCCGGATTATTGGCAAAGGCAATGTCCTTTTAGAGGGAGCTGATCACCCCAGGGCTACAGGTGACCACAATAAAACTTTGTCCCTAAACCCTAACGGATTTGGACAATCCTACGGTACCGATGCCGGCAAACCGGGAGTGAACCAAAAAGGCGGATGGCGAAATCATGCCATTATATTGGCTTACACTGATGTATTTGAAGTTAGCGGTATTACGCTAAAAGATTATCATGGTCATGGTTTGGTACTGGAACGCTGTACAAATGGTAAGGTGAGTGATATGACCTTTAACGTGAGGCAGGCCGTCACTGTTGATGGAGTGGACAAACAGATCTTAAACCAGGACGGCATGGGCGTACGTTTTGGCTGTAAAAATATTCTTATTGCAAATTGCAAAGGTAAAAGTGGCGACGACTTTATTAATATAGGGTTGACAGATACGGGAGTCGGAGCAGGAGAAGAAAATGTAAATGTGGTCAGTGGTTCGATCTATAGGGGCGAGATAGACAATATTTCAACTATTTATCTCCAGAACTGGCAGGACTTCTATTCCATCTCACACCGATCCATACGGATCATGCCAGTGGGTAACCTTCGGATAAGCAATGTTTTTATTGAGAATATGGTCATCAGTCCTTTAGCGAAACAAGGTTTGGTTGTCGAGTATGCCGAACGCGTGAAAGGCCTATTCGTACGAAATCTAGTCAGCCATCAGCCCATAAAAGCCAAAGGTATCCCGCAAGCTAGCTTCAGGGATATTATTTACCAAGGCAAGGATGAAGCGATCGATGTACAACAAAGTGAAACAGTTGTCCTTGATCATGTAATGCGTATAAAGAATTAATTATAAATCGCTCTATATCCCTATTATAGCGCGAAAAACACCTGTTTTTGCCTTTTGTACAAAATCAAACCATTTTCGTACAAAAACGAACCCTATGAATTGGTTATGATGATAGTTTTGTCTTAACCAATTTTAAAAAAGCAAAATATGTGTATGAAAATTCCTCCTGACCACGTGATTAAGCTCACGAAGGGTAACCCCAACTTTACAAAAAACATGAGCAAGGCGCAACAGAATTTTATGCTTCGTCAATAAGTCCGAAAACGAAGTTTTGCGATCAGTATTGCCCATGCATTTGCAGTAATGAGATGTTATTTATCACAAGAAGTTAAATTAAAAATCCAAGCCTATTGAAGCAGACCTATTTCAAACTCATATTCTTTACGAGAAAGGGAGCGTAAAGAACGCAAATAAATTTTAAACTAACCAATATAAATCAATGATACAAAAGATACATATCTGGCTCAGGAGCTGGGTAATGAGTGCCACCCTATTGTCGGTGGCGTCCAATTACGCTTATTCGCAAGCAACAGATCAAATGCAAGTCAAAGGTCTGGTAACCAATGATGCAGGAGAAGGACTTAAGGGTGTTTCCGTCATGATTAAAGGTGCGAAAAACGGCGTACAAACAGATGCAAATGGTCATTATACCATCCGGGCGGCATCCACCGCTACGCTACTATTTACCTATACCGGTTTCAATAGCCAAGAAATAAAGGTCAATCCATCTGGAGTCATCAATGTGAAGATGTCCGGAAATAATGTCCTGGATCAGGTTGTGGTCGTAGGTTACGGTACCGCCAAGAAAAAGGATTTAACAGGTGGTTTGGCTGTAGTGGGAAAAGAGCAGCTAAGCATGGTATCTACCTCCAACCTGATGGATCGTTTGGTGGGGCAAGTGGCCGGTTTCTCCATTACTACTGGAGAGGCTGCACCGGGAGCATCGCAAACTTTGCTGATACGCGGTGAAAATTCTATCTCGGCAAATAATAGTCCACTGATTATCTTGGATGGCATTCCGTATAGCGGTTCGTTGGCTGATATAGATCCCAACAACGTGGAGAACCTTTCTATCTTAAAAGATGCTTCCGCGGCCGCTATTTACGGTTCACGAGCAGCTAATGGTGTCATTCTGATACAAACCAAAAGAGGCGCCCTAGGCCGAGCTCAGGTAAACTACAAAGGGGTGATCGGTATGGCCGAGCCTATGCAACGCATCAATGTCATGGGGCCAAATGAATACATCCGCTTTCAACAAGATATTGCACGCATTAAGCAAGGATACACCGGCGCTTTGTTGGATCCTATTGCAGGCGATATTATTAGTGTAACGGAGCGCGGCAATTATGCGAAAGGCACTACCAACAACTGGCAGGATTACGTTTTCAGAAAAGCCTTGACCATGGATCATCAGCTGAGCATTTCCGGAGGTACCGAAAATACGAAGTACATGGCGGCCCTTGCAGCCTTAGATCAGGAAGGTGTCGTGTACAATTCCAAGTTGTCACGTTTAAATATAACCACAAATGTCGATCAGACTTTTAATAAATGGCTTACAACCGGTGTAGGCCTGCAATATACCCGGAAAAGCGACGGCGGCATTACGCCCAATTTGGAACATGCCATTAAGCAAAGTCCCTATGGTAGCTATCAAGACGAGTCTGGTAATTATGTGCCCGAACCCATGGAATACTCGTTGATTGTAAACCCCATGCGCAACGTCAATGCGATACAAGATCGGTATAACAACAACTTCTTCCTTTCGGGATATGCCAATATTTTGTTGCCCGTAGAAGGTCTCTCCTTACGGTCAAATTTTGGTTATAATTATCGGAATGGGTTTACAGGTACCTATTACGGGCGCAACACCTTTGAGGGCAGGGACCAAGGTACGCAGGCCGGCGGTAGTGCATCCATCAACAACTCTAATTATAATGATTATACCTGGGAGAATTTGCTCAAATACGAACGCCAGATAGGCGATCACCGTTTGGACGTGACCGGTTTGTTCAGTATGCAAAAAACGAAAAGTTGGTCAACAGCCCAGAGCGGAGCCGGTTTTGTCACCGATGATACCGAATACTTTATGATCGGTTCGGCCAGCCGTCTTGTTTCCAACAGCGCTTCCTTATCGGAATCCGCCATGCTGTCCTATATGGGCAGGATAAATTATGCTTATAAAGGCAAGTATCTATTGACCTTAACCGGGCGTACGGATGGAGCTTCGGTATTTGGGATCAACAATAAATACGCATTCTTTCCTGTTGCTGCGGCGGCATGGCAGATCGGTGAGGAAAACTTCCTAAAAGGTAAGGTGGAATGGTTAGACATGTTGAAAATACGTCTTTCTTATGGGGCCAACGGTAACCAGGCGATTACACCATACCGCACATTAGATCGGCTTTATTCAAATGTAAAATACATTTGGGGAGACGATGGAACAGCCGTTACGACAGCCTATTTGGCCGGAGATGGCGTGGGTAACCCTAATTTGAAATGGGAAACGACCTATTCAACCAACCTTGGTCTAGATTTTCAATTGTTTAAAAACAGGTTGAGCGGTACCGTCGATGCCTATCTTTCCAAAACAAGAGATTTGCTCATGACCCGTACCGTACCAATCATGAACGGGTATAACCGAATTTGGGACAATATTGGTGCGACCCAAAATAAAGGTATTGAGGTCACTTTAAACTCAGCGAATGTTAAAGGGGAAAATTTCCAGTGGAATACGACGGCTGTGTTTTCCTTGAACAGAGACAAAATTGTTGAGTTAAGAGGGGATGGTATTGATGATATTGCCAATAACTGGTTTATTGGTCAGCCATTGAGAGTATTCTACGATTATAAAATGATCGGTGTATGGCAGAATGGTGAAACCATTACGGTTGATGGGGCAGCGCCTGGAGCAGCCAAACTATACGATCGCGATGGTAACGGCAAGATAGAGACCAGCGATCGAATGGTTATAGGGTCTAAGAACCCACGTTATACCGCTTCGTTGGCCAACAGATTTTCGTACAAAAACTTCTATGCATCGGCCTTGGTTACAGGTGTTTTTGGCGTATGGCGTGATGATCACATGGCTAATCTGGGAGCTTGGACGTTCGGTATTACAAATTATGTACATGGTGCCAATTATTGGACCCCCGAAAATCCCGATGCCACGATTGTTTCCCCCGGCTATCTCAATCCATTGGGACATGGCTATTATAAAAAAGTGAGTTACGCGCAGGTAAAAAACATAACCTTCGGTTATAAATTACCGCAAAACATTGCTAAGAAAGTAGGCGTAAGCGGTATTGACTTGAATGTCAGCGTGAACAATCTGAATACAATTTCTAATATAAGAGAGGTATTAAATTATGATAACACTTGGATGGCCTCTTATCCGACCGCACGTTCTTATATGTTTGGCTTAAATGTAAATTTCTAATCGACTAGGACATGAAAATAAAAAATATTATCACATCAAATTTGGCACTTATCGTATTGTTCTCCCTGGGTGGCTGTAAGAAGTTTCTGGAGGAAGAGCTGAAAACTGAACTGGCACCGTCCAATACCTATACCAGCACCTATGGTTTCGAGGTGGGCAGCGCGGGTTTATATACACTCACCCGTTCCGAATATAATACTTATGGCGAGGGTGGCGCCTTTATCCACAATGGTGCCTGTCCATACGAAGCCTTACAGGTGGCTACAGATATCGCCGATGCCATTAATAGTGATGGTTCTTTGATGGCTTTTGCTAACCTTACACTTACCTCATCCGAAAGATTTGTGGGTACTTACTGGAATTGGGCTTATAATTTAATTTCATCGGCAAACCTCATGTTAGTTTATTCCGAAAAAAACACCAACTGGGATACACCGACGGATAAAGCACGTTTTCAGGCGGAGGCCCGTTTTTTTAGGGCTTATGCCTACCGTACCTTGGTTTATCTCTATGGAGACGTACCTTATGTCGAAACCATTCTGTATGACTTTCAGCTTAATTTTACGCGCACCCCAAAAGCCGAAGTCATCGGACATATGGTAGAGGATCTAAAGTTCGCTGTTGATAATCTGCCAACAAATCCGGATGCGGTGAAAGAAGGGAAGCTGACCAAATGGGCCGCAAGCCATTTGTTGAGCGAAATTTATTTGCTACAGGGCAATCCTGCTGAAGCAGAAAAGGCAGCACTGGCTGTTATCAATAGTGGTTATTACAACCTGATGAAGACCAGATACGGAGCCAACGGCAACAAGCCAGGCGATGTATTCAGCGATTTGTTTCTGGAAAATAATCAAAACAGAAAAAGTGGCAATAAAGAAAGTATCTGGGTATTGCAATTCCAGTTTAACACGATCGGTGGTGGTACCAATTCGGATGACTGGACCCGTAGGGCTTGGATACCCAATTACTCCACGATTACGGGATTTGTTTTGGCTGACACCCTGGGTGGTCGCGGTATCGCACAATTAGTGCCTATGAAATGGTGGGTAGGCACTACAGGGACTAATGCTACAGGCAATGTCGCCGGTGTTTTTGAAGCGAATGATATGCGTAATTCAGGCTACAATATCAAACGCAACTGGTATTACAACAATGCCAATGAGAGCTCGCTGTATGGGAAAAAAGCCAATATCACCGAACAGACCTGGTTTACAACAAAAAGTTTATTTCCGGCGATTACAAAATTCTTTTACGGACGTACTGAAAATTTAAGCCTCACCGGCAGTTATAAAGACCGCATGAAATTCCGTCTGGCCGAGACCTATCTGTTGTTAGCCGAAGCCTATTTGGGGCAAAATATGCCTGATAAAGCCGCGCAAGCCATAAATGAGGTGCGGAAAAGAGCCGGAGCATCCGAAGTTACGGGCGCACAGATGAATATGGATTTTCTGCTCGATGAGCGTATCCGCGAATTAGTCGGGGAAGAAAGCAGAAGGTTTACTTTGGTACGTACCAACAAATTGGTGGAGCGTGTTAAAAAGTACAATAACGCCATTAAGGATAAGATCACAGATAATAACATCTTGTGGCCTATTCCACAGGTGATCAGGGATGCAAATACAGGGGCTCCATTCCCTCAGAATCCAGGTTATAATTAATGGTAACGGGAAGCTGTACGAATAGCGTTCGAATTTCGGTAGCTTCCCCATCTGATGACAAAACAGCAGCTGCGCCAGTCAAGCGCGTGATACTATCCAAATGTTAGTAAAAATATAAACCAATGAAAATAATCAATTATTTATACAAAGCTTTATTTTTCTTATGCATGGTACAGTGCCAGTTATCGTGCAAACAGGAAATACAGGATATACCCAAAGTCAATGAGACGTTGGAACTTCAGCCTTCATCCGAAAACATTACGCTGGACGAGGTCAATATGACAAAAGATATTGTCACATTTAACTGGAAGCCTGCCAGGGCACAGTCAGATGATCATTTGGTGAGCTACAGTACCATGTTAGATGTGGTTGGGAACAATTTTGGCACCGGTACAGCCATATTCAATTATGAAGATGATAATGTATTTGGCAGAAGCTTTACTTCCGAACAATTGCAAAATTGGGCAAACGAAAAATGGGGGATACCGGCAAATAAGAGCTTCACGCTGGAGTTTAGGGTGGTTGCCCAATGGGAGGGTGGCGCTACTTTTGAGGCACCCGAAGTACGGACCGTAAGAATTACAGTAAACCCAATTAAGACAGTTGTTTTTGATGCCGATAAAGTGTTTTTGAGCGGAAGTGCGGTGGGAGCGAGCAAGGTGGAGCTGCCAAAAACATTGGAAAATCTGGATCAATATGCCTATGTATTGAATTTACAGCCAGGCGAACTCGAAATTCCGGTCGAATTCAACGGTGAGACCAATTATGTGGTTACTGCCGATGGAAGCACAGCATTAAACGACGGTAATGCTGTCGGTATTAAGATGAGAGAACGTGCGTTCTCCTGGAAAATAGAAACTGCTGGAGAATACCGCGTCGTGGTCAACATGCAGAAAGCCACAGCAACAATCTATTCACCGGCTAAAGCGCTAGCAGCAAAGACCGTGACCTGGACAGGGGACCAACCTTATACGACCACTGTGACGGATTTATGGATGCACGGAAGCATTAATGGCTGGGGAACTCCGGTTAAAATGGACTGTACGGTGAGTTTAGCAGATCCACAAGTTTTGGTCTACACTGGCGGTAAAGTGGGAACAACAAAGTTTATCGTGACTGGGGATAACAGTAATAACAAAAATCTGGCTTACGCATTTAGTGCTCCGCTCACATCTAGCGGTGTGGCCCAGACCCTGACACTCACCTTGGGAAAGGCCACTGAATTGGGGGGCGGTACCACGAGTGCAAATCGCAATTCTTATTTCACCGTTCCGGCCACCACCAATGTGCTGATTTTTGATCTAAGAAACATGACAATTCTGGCGTTAAAACGGTAAGCAATCGTATATAAACGCATAAATTAACGTTAACATTTTTGAAAGTGAAAAATATAAATTATAAAAAAGCCTGCCTCAGAGCATTTGCTGTTATGCTTTGCTTTCTAGCAGTTTCATGTAAGAAAGATGGCGCTGATAGTGAAAGTGCTATGTCAGGTACCTTGGTAAAACCCAGTTACAACCGGAGTTCCATGTTTCGTAACCCTTTAAACGGCTGGGTCATGTACGCTTCAGCTTCGGGCAATCCCTCTTATTGGGATACCCAATTCTATGTACCTGACTTAGGTAAAACCGTCAAAGCGATTGACTATGCATCAGCCTGTTATATCCGTACCAGCTGGCGAACCTTTAATCCTGCCGATGGCGTGTATGCCTGGAGAGATCCCAGCACAGCAATCTATAAAATGATCAAAGGGGCACAAGATAAAGGACTGCCAATCGCCTTTCGTATCGTCGTCGACGGTCGAGACCAGGGGGCGAATACGCCGCAATTTGTGTTCGATGCAGGAGCCAAGTATTATGTCGCCAATGCATCTTTTCCGGACAGAAAAACACCGGTGCTACAGGACCCTATTTTTCGAAAATATTATAGCAAGCTGATCGAAGAACTCGCAAAAGATTTTAACGATTTAAACAAAAGCTCCTTTGTAGATGCCTACGGGCTCGGGTTGTGGGGTGAGGGACACAGTGTCATTTATGAAGATCCGAATAATCCCTCCGGTCAAAATATTGAGGTCATCAAAGAAGAAGTCGTTGATTGGATTTCGGATGTTTATGCGAAAAATTTCACTAAAGTGCCATTGTTGATCAATTATCATCGCGTAGTTGGGGATCCTGCTGGCAATGGAGCTCCCAATCCTAATTCTGAAAAGTTGTTGAATAAGATGATTAATAAAGGATACAGCCTGCGTCAGGATGCTTTTGGGATGACCGATTATTATCAAAGTTGGGAGAAGAATTTTGCGAAGGCCTGGAATTTTAAACGTCCGATTATTATGGAAGGCGGCTGGATTACTACGGGCACACATCGTTACTGGACAGATCCAAGTGGTAAATACCGACAAGACCATCCCGAGGACGTTCGGCAGGGTGAGTTTGACAGCTCCTTGGAAGCAGGCGTAAACATGATGGATTTCCGGATTGGAGAAATTGAAAGCTGGTTTACCAAGTCCTTTACACTATGTCAGCGTTTTATTTCTGAAGGTGGTTATCGTTTATATCCGGATCGGGTTTATTTACCGGAGAAAGTGAACGCTGGTACTGAAACAACAATTAACCATCGTTGGCGGAATATGGGGTGGGGTTATTTTCCGAATAATATTCCTCAATGGAACTATAAGTATAAAGTAGCTTTTGCACTTCTGGATGAAGAAAATAATGTAAAAAAAGTTTTTATTGATGATAAAGGGGAACCTTCAACCTGGATAAAGAGTTCTTCAACATCGTATGAGTTAAAGGTGAATGTGGATGCACCTGCCGGCAATTACACCTGGGCCGTCGCCATTGTAGATACGACAAATGAAAATCAGCCGGGAATACGGCTTGCCGTAAATGGTGATATTACCAGCGGCGGATGGCTAAAATTATTGAAAGTACAAGTACAATAAAAAAGTACCAAATGGCAATCAAAAACAGCTGCCAGTAGTTATTTGGTGGCTGTTTTTACGTCAAAAGGGCCTGATGTTAATCAGACCCTTTCTCTTAGCGTTTTATTGTACAGTAATTTTTATGTTTCTTATCGTTTCCTCTTTTTTGTTTCGTCATCCAATGTTTTTAAAGACAATTGGATTTTCACTGTACGACGCCAATTTTTATGTTAAACCTTTCCTTTGAAAGGCAGCTTGTAGCCGTTTTGTATAGTAAGAACAGCTGTCGATTTAAAATAGTTTTATTGAAGTGATTTTTTAAATTTTTAATAATAACATTTTTACTTACTCCAAGTTTTAAATGCAAAAAAAATATGCCTTTAGGGAAGTACAGGTCGGGGCATGATGGCTTTTAGGAATTATTGCTTTATCTTGGATCTTTCCAATGGACCAAAACTATGATCACCTTATTTAAACACATATTATTTTCTTTTATCCTTTGCCTTTTATTTTTGCAGTTGCAAGGTCAGTCAGTTCCTGCAAATGGGTTTTTGAAGATTAAAAATGATATTTTTTGGGACACCCAAGACGGAGGTCCTTTATATAGCCAGGGAGGAGGTATTTTTTCTTTCAAAGACCCTGAAGATGGGCAGACTAAATATTTTTGGTATGGAGCAAAATATCAAGAATCTGAAAAATACCGAAATGATCCTAGCGTTACTCCTGAACGTGACAATTTTGTTTCTGTCACTTGTTATGTGTCTAGGGATCTCGTAAACTGGACCTCTCATGGAGATGTACTGACTCTTGATGAACTCAATAAAAATTCTATCCAGACGCGCTGGGCAGGACGTTTAGGTGTCGCATATATCAAGGAAATAGACAAGTATGCGCTACTCATCCAACATAATGATCAATTATTAGTTACCTTATCAGAGCGTCCCAATGGACCATTTAAATGGCACCAGCGCATCAATATGACTGGTATGATAGGCACAAGCAACACCGGAGATCAAACGGTTTTCACCGACGAGGATACCGGAAAGTCTTACCTGGTGTATTCCTATGGAAGAGGACGAAACAAGATTTACATTTCACAAATTGGTGTAAAGGACGGTAAGGTAGGACTATTGGATTGTAATATGGTATTTAAAGGTGAGGGACGAGAGGGTAACTGTATGTTCAAACATAATGGAAAATACTATTTATTTGCCTCCAACTTATATGGCTGGGACTCCTCTTTTGCTTATTACTTAGTTTCAGATCATATTTACGGCCCATATACGCCAACCAATGAAATGCTGATCATGGAAGGCTCAGAGGCAGATTATGCCCATGTCACGCAAACAGGATTTTTTGTAACGCTAAAAGGAACTAAAAAGCAGACAGTTATCTATTGTGGAGACCGATGGGCTAATTTTGCGGGCAATGGTCTAGGATATAACCAGTGGTGTCCCCTTTCCTTTGATGGCCCAAAGCCTATTTTTAATTCCTTAAGTTCATGGAGTCTTCATCCAACAACAGGAGAATGGCTGGTGAACAGTGACAATAATTATGTTAAAAACGGGAGTTTCGAGGCCGATAGAAGACATATACCAAGTCCAGTAAAGCCCGTTCAGGAACAGTTATTAGGATGGCAAACCACTATCATTAAGGGAAATATACTCTCTGTCAGTGATTCTTTATCTCCTGTGCTTAATTATTTCAATACTGTCGAGGATAGAAAGCAGGTAATTGGAGAAAAGAGTTTGCAGATTAATGATAAAATAGATTTTAAACGTAAGGTTTCACAGATTATTCATTCTAGCCAGCATGTGGAACTAGCGGATGGGAAATATACTTTATCTGCAAAATTTAAACGCAGCAGCGGATTTGAGGATATCTATATGTATGCCTTAAGTAATGGTAAAACGTATAAACAAAAACTGAGCAAAGCGGATCGGAATTGGAGTAATATTACCCTAGATAATATATTCATAAAAGATGGGCACATTGAAATAGGTTTCATTGCAAATGGGAAGGCGAATGCTTATTGTCATATAGATGATATAACGCTTATTAGATCTAAATAACCCGCATGGAATAAGATGCTTTCTCGCCCTGTTTTAATAACGTTGAAATTTGAAAAATTACCAAGACTAATCTGGTGACTTTGTTGCATGTACGTAATGAATGGAAAGTGCCCACATCAATCAATTTGTATAATAGTATCCAATAACTAGTGGTCAGTTCGGTCATACCAAAAGCTGGCAACTAGTGAATCATATGTTAATTTAGAATCCATGTCGGAAGATGTGTTTTTTTTTAATTTTAAGAAGTCAGGTTGGGCGGTTTTTGATACGATCAGACTGGTTCAGAATTCCTTTCTAAAAAAGACAAGGATTGAATTTGTGGATTAAGCGGATATCACTGGTTGATTTGAAATATTATAAATTTTTAAGGTGTATTTTCAATAGATCAAGTATGGATTGTAGATCAATCTGCCCATTATAGTATAGTGCTTTGCTTTTAATATACGATTGATTAAGTTGTTGTTTTAACTTGTCGTCTTCTAGTAAAAAAGCTTGATTTTGTGAAATAGGGATTTCGAAGTCTGCGTTAGGGAATCTACGCTCTTTATGGTTTAAATACTCAGGAGTTCCAATGAATTCCTTTACTTCTTGTTGATTGAGGAGTTGGTATATGTCATAATATTGACGCATAAAGTTGGCTTGACTATTTCCCGAACTTTGCATATTTCTAAATTTGGTTGCTATCGTTTGCAATTTTTCTACAAAGGTATAGCGCATATCATAACATGGAATTTGCAGCGCTCTGTTATCTGTTAAACTAGTTGATGCTTGTAACGCTTTGTCAAACGCCCATGACGAAATATCCATAGGATTGTTTGGAGTTACGTTATCGAATCCTACTTCTAATAAAATTCCTTCTTTTAATCCTGGCAATGCGTTAAAAAAAGAATTGTAAATTAATCTTATTCCTCCACTCCGATAATAATCGGTATCGTCAAAGAAAGTATCTCTTTCAACTACTTCAATCCGCTCTATTTTGATTTCATCTGCTAGCATGTCATAGAAAGCTAGTCTTTTGGCAACATTGTTTGCATTGGTATTTTTAGGATTTTCATTTATCCCCAATGTTGCGCCGGGGTGGATGTGGATGTCAATATCCTCTGAAAATCTATCAATTATTTTATATGCTTTTGATAGGGACGTGCCACCTTTTAACTCAAACCGAAAGCCTAATTTTTGAAGTCCGTAAAGGCAATGCATAATCCAATAATCTTTTTCGATCAATATGGGATCAATCGCCCGTTCTTCAGATTCCGCAAGGAGTAAGTCTTTGAAGCTCTTGTGCTGATGTAGATACATTGTTCTATTCTAATTTATTTATTATTTTTTTAGCTTTTATAGAACCATATTTATCAGCATTTTTTTTAAGAAGCTCTTTGTTAAAGTGCGGTACCTTTGACTTTAGATTATCTACTAAAGTTTGCTCATCTTCTTCCAGGCTTTTTATATTATTTAATAAATCGATAACTAAGTATTCGGATGACAGTTGCTTCGGAAATTTAGACTTACGCCTAAATTGATAAACCTTATTGCCAAGTTTGACATCTTCATGTTTTTTATGATTGTACACCTTTTTGCTATTATACAGCTGCGTTGTTCCCAATCCCAATGAATTGTAATAATTGGGTGATGTTATCAAAAAATCATCACCTTTTAAATATTTTTTTATTACATCTTTCTCCTCAGGTGCAGAATCTCCGAAAGCTGTTTTTTTAGGTGCATAGTATAAGCCTTGAGCTAATTTTTTAAGACTACCTTCTCGTACTAAGTTCGCTAAATCACGATCTATCGATTTTGACGATTTTGCTAAATCCTCTCTACGATATACCAGCCCTTTTCGTATTGATTTCCTTAAATTATCCAGCTTATACATGATTCAAATGTATGAAATAAAATTCAAATTTCATGCAAATTTTTGTACGTAAAATAGTTTTATTTTTTTTAATATACTGTATATGAGTGTTGTAGCGAAGGTTGGTATTAATAACTTTTCTAATTTGTATTACCATATATAAATAGTATTTAACAAAAGTGGTCTTTCAGACAGGTAAAAGACAAGCTACTAGTACATCATCTATTTATAGAGTCACGTCGAGAGACGTGGCTTTTTACGTCAAAAAGGGCCTGATTCTTTGTTTGTACAATAATTTTTATATTCCTATCCTGGCCCGTTATGCACCGATATATACACCATGTACTAACGAGTTTTCTTGAGCAATTGATGGCGATGTAAAGAAAATAAAAACGGTTGTTGTGAACAGGTCAAGGTAGAAATAAAGCTAAGTACTGAAGGTTTTGATAGGCGCTTTTAAGAGCCATATTAAAGGAAGATAATGGTTTTGTAATTGCATAAATGTGATAAGTAATGTCCTCAATTAGGCATTTACAACAAAATACTTTTTCAGGAGCACTATCTGCCCTAGGTGATAATAGCAGTGTTCAATCATCGACTCTATATTTAGCAGATAAGTACCATATTTCTCATCTATAAAAATTTCTTGTAGTTTTTCTTCTGGCATTTGTTCAAGCATCTGAGCAAATTCTATGGCATCTTTCCAAAAATTAGTTAAAAAAACTTCCCATTCATCACTTGAATTTATAGCGGGAAAATCAAAGCTATATTTGTCCCTTATAGTCAGAGTTCCCTCTCTAAAAGCATCTTTAACTCCTTTTATGTAGTAATGAATGTGTTGGGCGAGAATGGCAATTGAATTTAGATTGTCAAACTGTTTCGTCGCCGTTTTCCAGTCAAGTCCTTCCAGTTGATCCCTATAATTGGTGTTTGCAATAAAAGTTCCATTCAAGATCACTTCTTTGAACCTCCTTGCCAATTCATGCCTAAGTTCCATTCTTATAGTTATTTAAGTTATAAAGTTACATAATTTATGAATTTTCTAAATTGTTGAATGATCTAGAAATTATCCCATTATTCCCCGATAGCTCAAAATCAATTAGTTCATCATATTTTATTCGTTATCAAATAAATACATGTGTCGTAGCCGTTTCGAGGGATGTAGCTTTTATATTATAACTGATAAAATATACAATAAATCATACTCAAATTAAAAGCTGCATGACAAATTATAGCGCCCCAAATAGCCTCTGTTTTCACCTTGAAGAAGTAAAACAATCTGCTTGCAAAATACATTGACAAACACCAGATAAGTGTTGGTATGAAAAGAAAATGCCAACCGTCGAGCCAGTATACTAATCCAAAGTGAGCAATGTGTGTTCCAGTTGAAATTGAGAATACTTTTCCAAGAGCTTCTTAAATAAGATTGCATAAAAGATGTCTTTTTAATCGGTTGCTTTAAGATAGTAAAAAATCTTTCTCTTTTCACCTCCCCATTCCCGCCATTCACCGAGTTTTCTTCTCCGTTGGTCTAAAGCCCATAGGCTAGGGGCGTATTGTGTTGTAGTTTTGAATCAACAAATAAGAACAATATAACTAACACTATAAAAAAAGACATTATGAAAACACTAGTAAAAACATTCACAGCAGCAGCCTTAATCGCAGTATCAACATTTGCTATGGCGGCTGAAAAAACAGTATCAAAAACTGAAAAAGAAAACGTTAACCTTTCTACAGCAGATTTCGCTTTAGACCATTATGTTGCGGTAACCACAGAAGGAGAGTCAGCAGGGATAGAGCAGATATTTGCTACCGATTTCAATCAAAAGATCCAAGCTACAAATGCACAATCTTATAATCGCAGCGCGGTCGTTAAATCTTTGAAAAAACAAAAAGGCGAAAAGCTCAACTGTACAGTAACTACCGACATTATCGAAGAGTCAGCTGACTATATGGTTGCTAAGGTGACATTGAAATTTGAAGATTTTACCAAGACTGATCTGGTGACTTTGGTACGTGAGGGGGATAGCTGGAAAGTATCTAGTTCAGTCAATTCGTATAAATAGCACCCTATCACTAGCGGTTTGCAGTCCAAAAGGGGCAAACCACTAGTGAATCATATGTTTAATTTAGAAGCCATGTCGTGAGATGTGGCTTTTTTACGTCAAGAGGGTCTCATGTTTTATCGAGGCTTTTCTAAACATTTATCTGTAGCATTATTTCTAATCAGAATTTTATGTTCATTCTTTTGAATCCAGTCTTACCCCAATAGCTATATTTAATTTTTCCAGTAATTTGATTCTTAGCGATGCAACCTATATATCTGCTGTCAAGTGCATTATCCCTGCTGTCTCCTAAGACAAAAATGCTGTCTGCTGGAACAACGAAATCATTCATATTCATCATGCCATCGCCAAACTCTTCCTTACTTTTATAGATATGATGACTGTGTCCATTTGGAAATGTCTCTTCAAATTCAGCGAAGTTTATACCTTCTAAATTTCTGTCCGCAATAAATTTGGATTTACTTAACTTGTGATTTATCGAGACAATATTGTTTTTAAGCATGATTGTGTCTTTGGGGAGACCAACTATACGATACATAAATTGTTGACCATCATCCTTAGTAAAGGTAACCAGATCTCCAATTTTAGGTGTGTTTTTTTCGTAGGCTTTTGTATCTATTATAATCCAGTCGCCTTCGAGAATCGTTGGGTTATTCGCTGTGGTTTGAGCAATATAAGATTGTATACCTATCATTTTTTTCTTGTCAAACACAAATGTCATTGTAAAGCTGAGGCTGGCGATCAATGCATAATAATACCATTTGTTGTAAGGTTTGAGGATATAAAGTTTTTGTCTTTTTGCATTCAGTATAGCATCCATTACTGTAAATAAGAGGAATGATATACAGATTGTCATAAAAATACCCATTCCGGCAAAGGAGGTTGTCCAGCGGGTGAGAGCAAAAATTACAGGGATTATATAACTTAGGGCGAAATAAAGAATACCTTTCTTTATCTGTCCATTATAGACCTGCCCTAGGCCAGGAAAAAATAAAGAAAATAAACCTGCTTTAAAAGCATTTCTTGGATGTGATTGAGGTGCATCAATTGCCGTTAGATCTTCCATAAAAGAATTGTAGGTATAATACAGTTAAAGAGCGGTAATCGACTGCCTACATATAGGAAGTCTTTCCCGGCAATTAAAATTAGTCATTTATTTTTGAATGTAGCTATACTGTAAACTTTAACAGCCATCCTGTGTCAGATGCGTGCTATAAATTCACCTCCCCATTCACCCCATTCACCGAGTTTTCCTGTCCGTTGATCTAAAGCTCGTAGGCTAAGGATCTATTGTGTCGTAGTTTTGAGTCAACAAATAAGAACAACAGAACTAACACAATAAAATAAAGACATTATGAACTCATTAGTAAAAACATTCGCAGCAGCAGCATTAATCGCAGTATCAACATTCACTATGGCCGCTAACGGACCAGGATCAAAAGCAGCAAAAGCAAGCGTAAACCTTACTACAGCAGATTTCGCACTGGACCATTATGTAGCGGTCACTACTGAGGGCGAATCGGCGGGAGTAGAGCAGTTATTCGCCGAAGATTTCAACCAAAAGATCCAAGCTTTCAATGCACAAAACCATAGCCGTGAAGAAGTCATCAAATCCTTGAAAAAACAAAAAGGTGAGAAGTTGAACTGTACAGTAAGCACAGACATCATAGAAGAATCAGCAGACTACATGGTAGCTAAGGTGACTCTAAAATTTGAGAACTTCACCAAGACAGATGTGGTTACCTTAGCGCGCGAGGGCAATGACTGGAAAGTGTCTAAATCAATCAACTCATATAAATAAGAGCCATCTCAAATAAATATATAAATGTTGTAAAGCCACATCGAGAGATGTGGCTTTTTTACGTCAAAAGGGCCTGATTCTCATCAGACCCTTTCTCTTAGCGTTTATCTGTACAGTAATTTTTATGTTTCTTATCGTTTCCTCTTTTTTGTTTCGTCATCCAATGTTTTTAAAGACAATTGGATTTTCACTGCACTACGCCAATTTTTATGTTGATCCTTTCTCTAGAAAGGTAACTAATAGCCGTTTTATATAGTAAGAACAATAGTCAATTTGAAATAGTTTTATTGGAGTAAATTATTTTTGATAACTTGAATTGGCTTATTAAATGGACAAGGACTTATATCATCAAAAACTTTTGGTACTACTTTCGGCATGTCCTGCTTTGAAGGTAAATTTGCCGTCGATCTGCATATTTTCCGGTGAGCAATGAGACGATCATTAATAGTCATTGTAAATATCGTTATAACAAGGGTAACTAATTTAAGTACTGGAAAATTATGGTAAATAGAAGTGTGATCAAAAAGCTTTCAGACAACGAACTCGAAAAGTATATAAAACCAGATAGTAGGTCAGTAGCGGATGCTGTTCAATATGCTTATGAGATTCTTAAAGATAGGGGGCGAGATTTTGCTCCCGCTGAATCAGAGCAGATCGAAGCGCTGATTAATAAGAAGCGAGAAGCAGAGTTTGCGGAGGAGAATTCTTGGGATGAGGGAGCTACAACTGATGAAGATGCTATCAAACTATATAAAAATAGCGCGATATTATTTTTTTGCCTGTTTTTTGGAGTTATTTTCGGCGCTGTGCTCCAAGCTTTAAATTTCCTAAGAATAAAAGATATCAAGGGGGCTGTTGTCTCTTTGTTATTTGCAATAGGCTACACTCTGTTACAGATTTATATTATCGATTATATAGGTGGAAACTATATGGACATCACTGATAGTAGTTTTTATATCAGGCTGTTTCTTTCAGGTATTGGAGTAGTCGGCTTATCTCTTATTCGCGGGCTTATGTTTCCGAAAGATCTTAAATATAGAAGCAGGTCTACAGTAGTCCCGGTCGTGGTATCATTTTTAATATTGGCTACTATTTTTATAATGTACACAACAGGCTGATCTTAGTGAAAAGTAAACATGCAAATGAAATCAATTCCATACGATAGGAACGGAATGATTGGAGGTTTCCTGACAAACTGATGGTTTTCAATCCCGCCCAACTTAGAAATATAAAGGGCATGATAAATGACAAAAATATTATGGCTACAATAAATTGATAATCTGTATTTTGGTTCGCTTGAAGTGCCAAAATAAATCTTGGCACACAAATTATGATAATTAGAAATAAACCAAACTTCCAGTTGAAATTGAGAAAACTTTTCCCAAAGCTTCTTAAAATATAATTGCATTCTTTCACCTCCCCATTCACCCCATTCACCGAGTTTTCCTGATCATTGGTCTAAAGCCCATAGGCTGGGGGCGTATTGTGTTGTAGTTTTGAATCAACAAATAAGAACAAAAAAACTAACACAATAAAATAAAGACATTATGAAAACATTAGTAAAAACATTCGCAGCAGCAGCCTTAATCGCAGTATCTACTTTCGCTATTGCCGCTGAAGGACCAGGTTCAAAAGCAGCAAAAGCAAACGTTAACCTTTCCACAGCAGACTTTGCCCTTGAGCACTACGTTGCAGTCACTACTGAAGGAGAGTCGGCAGGCGTAGAGCAATTATTCGCTGAAGATTTCAGCCAAAAGATCCAATCATCCAATGTACAAAATCACAGCCGTAGCCAAGTAGTTAAATCTTTGAAAAAACAAAAAGGCGAAAAGCTGAACTGTACAGTAAGCACAGATATTATAGAAGAATCAGCTGACTATATGGTAGCTAAAGTGACTTTGAAATTTGAAAACTTCACGAAGACTGATCTCGTTAC
This sequence comes from Sphingobacterium sp. UBA7249, assembly GCF_002472835.1. NCBI lineage: Bacteria > Pseudomonadati > Bacteroidota > Sphingobacteriia > Sphingobacteriales > Sphingobacteriaceae > Sphingobacterium > Sphingobacterium sp. UBA7249. Next base: position 454,327 of record NZ_DKST01000030.1, read on the forward strand.
CTTGGAGCGTGTGGGTAATGATTGGAAAGTGTCTAAATCGATCAATTCGTATAAATAAATACCAACAGCCAGTGGTCTGCCATAGTATTCGGAGGCAGACCACTAGTGAATCATATGTTTATTTAAGGCCAGGTCGTGAGATCTGGCTTTTTGATTGTTATTTACGAACACTTACTCTTTTTGTATTTACAATCTGATCATTTGTATTTTTAAATTCAAGAATATAGTTGCCCGGCCTTAAATATAGAAATTCCTTTGCGGTTTTGATGAAAAGCTGGTCTGCTGGAATTCGATGTCCTTGTTTTTCGTCTGCATAATAAGCTTGAACAAAAAGCCCTTTTTGCCCGTGCGTATTTAGCTGCACAGCCTTTGTAAGGTTATTATTTAATAAGTACTCAGGGCGACTGTTGGGAATTAGGTAACGGGGATAAAAAAGTGAAATATCCACAAAGTCATCATGCCAGGCTGTATGGCCTTTTAAAGCGACGACAGGTGTGCTAAACGAAACAAACTTGTTTACCGTCAGGAATTCGTCCGTTTCAAATTCGGTATAATATCGTTCAATATGTCGAGTTTGTGATATTGTTAAGGGGTCAATATTGGTCATTTCTTTAAAGAATTGAGCCATTTTTTTCCAGCTAGTTCGTGTATTTTCATAGACATGGTCATATCCCGCATAGACAAGTAGTTTCGCATGAGGGTCAGTTTCGAGCAATTTAGCTAGGTTGGCTGCTTGTAATGAGTCGCGCATGCGATTATTATTTGTATTGTTGGCGTCATATTTTATCAATACAAAATTCTGTCGCAATGCTTCCCTGATCATTTCTGCGAAAAGGGGTTCGTGGCTATAATAGCCTGTTGTATCCGTGACGATTCGGTTTGTGTTAATGTTTTGATCAGCAAGGTCTTCAATAGCTAAATATTTAAAACCTAATTTACGAAAACCATTTAATAATTGGGATACAAATGCGCGGTGATAGGGAAAGTTATGCGCTTCATTGATCATTACTACTTTTTCATTTTTGGCTCTTTTCAGGATGAATTTTTTGGCATCGACAAAGTTATGCTGTTTATAAAATGTACTGTCATATTTTATTTCATCGTTTTTAAGCGCGTGAACATATTGCTGATCCCAATAAAACCTTGAGCTATCATAGTTGCCAATAAAAGAATGATAAGTAGATTGGAGTTGATAAAAAAGGGATTTCGTTCTAGCATCCATGCTATTCATTGTTAGCTTGTTGAATTCTTGAATGGCTATCTGGTAGTTTTCCGGATGCTTTTTAATAAGTTGGTCATTGAGCTCAAATAATTTATGTATAGTGATTTGCCCTGAGACCACGCCGCTGATTATAACAAAGAATAGCGAAAAAAATATCTTCATAACTAGTTTTTTAGTTTTATAACTAATATATTAGTTTTAACGCTGATTTCAAAATTAATCTGTTAGAAATTGGAAAATTTATAGATATATTACCTTCTTAATCCCACCATTCACCGAGTTTTCCTGTCCGTTGGTCTAAAGCCCATAGGTCAGGGGCGTATTGTGTCGTAGTTTTGAGTCAACAAATAAGAACAGAAAACTAACACAATAAAAATAAAGACATTATGAAAACGCTAGTAAAAACATTCGCAGCAGCAGCCTTAATCGCAGTATCCACTTTTGCTATGGCAGCTGAAGGACCTGGAGCAAAAGCAACAAAAGCAAACATTAACCTTTCCACAGCAGATTTCGCCTTAGAGCACTATGTTGCGGTAACAACGGCGGGCGAATTAGCAGGGGTTGAGCAGTTGTTCGCAGAAGATTTTAGCCAAAAGATCCAAGCTTCCAATGCACAGTCTAATAGCCGCAGCGAAGTGGTTAAATCTCTGAAAAAGCAAAAAGGAGAAAAGCTGAACTGTACAGTAAACACAGATATCATCGAAGAATCGGCAGACTATATGGTCGCTAAAGTGACGTTGAAATTTGAAAACTTCACCAAGACTGATCTGGTTACCTTGGAACGTGTGGGAAATGACTGGAAAGTATCCAAATCAATCAATTCGTATAAGTAGTATTTAATAACTAGTGATCTGCCAAGATCAGTATAACGTCAGATCACTAGTGAATCATATGTTTATTAAGGCCATGTCGAGAGATGTGGCTTTTATTTTTACTGAGAAA
>NZ_DKST01000002.1:0-10503 GCF_002472835.1 Sphingobacterium sp. UBA7249
AAACAGAATATTAATAAGGAATTTAAAGTTGCATTAGCGATTTTGAATAACAAGTTGGCTTTTCTATTTTAGTTGCAGATTTTAAAGCTGCCGCTATATATGCTGATCAACTGTAAAAAGTGCTCATTTCTCTTGTTGTGCCTACTGAGTGTTTTATTCACTTTTGGGCAAGAGAAAATTACCTTGAGTGGAATTATCAAAGACGTCAATTCGGGCGAAACATTAATTGGAGCTTTAATTCGCGTTCAAGACGCAAATGTTAGCGGATATTCAAATAATTATGGGTTCTATTCCATTACGCTTCCTGCAGGAGAACATCTTATTGAGGTGTCTTATGTAGGCTATAACCGCATTTCCCAATCAATCAATCTTACGGAAAATAGAAAGCTTGATTTTGAGCTGAACGACAACTCGACGACAATCGAGGAAGTTGTTGTTTCTGGAAAGCGTCAGAATGAAAATGTGGCGAGTCCGCAGATGGGAAATCTGAAGTTCACAATGGAGGAACTGAAGAATGTTCCAATCCTCTTTGGTGAGAAAGATATTTTAAAAACTATTCAATTGTTTCCAGGTGTGACAAGTGGTGGAGAAGGTAGTAGCAATTTTTATGTTCGAGGGGGCGGGGGAGACCAGAATCTAATCTTGCTGGATGAAGCTCCAGTTTACAATAGTTCCCACCTTTTTGGTTTCTTTTCTACGTTTAACTCAGATGCCATAAAAGATGTCAACTTTTATAAGGGTGGTGTTCCAGCACAGTATGGAGGCAAGATTTCTTCAGTTATGGAAATAACGACATTGGATGGAAATAATCAGCATTTTAATGTCGAGGGTGGGCTGGGGCTGATTGCATCACGGCTTAAGGTAGAAGGACCTCTACAGAAAGGGAAAAGTTCGTTTATGATATCTGGCAGACGTACCTATGCTGATTTATTTTTGAAACTGTCAAGTGACGAAAATATAAAAAAAAGCGCGCTTTTTTTTTATGACCTCAATGCCAAGTTAAATTATCGGATTAACGATAAAAATACGATCTACTTATCTGGATATTTTGGTAAGGATGCGATGGCCTACCATGACTTATTTGATTTCAATTGGGGAAATGCGACCGGAACTATGCGCTGGAATCATGTTTGGAATAGCCGTTTATTTAGTAATACGACATTGATATTCAGCAAATTTAATTACCAAGTGGAAATTGAAGACGATAATAATTTTAAGATTCGCTCGGATATATTCAACTATAATTTTAAACAGGATTTTCAATATAGCCTCTCGGATCGTCATAATTTAAAGTTCGGCATACAGGCAGCATTGCAGGAAATTCGTCCCGCGAGCATCGAAGCAGGTGAAGATTCTAAAGTAAATTCATTGCGTATTCAGCATCGCAAAGGGCTGGATATTGCTGCATATATTTCCGATGACTGGTCAATAAATGATAAGCTTAAATTGAATTACGGGGTCAGGTCAACAGCTTATGCGACATTAGGGCCAGGTACATTCTATCGCTATGACAATGCTGGTGAAGCTATTGATTCAACTTATGTTGGGCGTGGAGAGATGGGCAAAAAATATGTTTATCTGGAACCTCGTATTTCTCTCAACTATGCCCTGAACGAGCAGACAACATTAAAAGCTTCTTATAATACAAATGTCCAGTACTTACATCAATTGAGCAACACAACAAGCAGCCTGCCTACCGATCAATATGTATTGAGTAATAATACGATCAAACCGCAGTTGTCCAACCAGTATTCGCTGGGCTATTTCAGAAATTTTGCATCTAATAAATATGAGTTTTCGATAGAGGGATACTATAGGGATCTTAAGAATCAGATCGATTATAGAAATGGAGCCGATTTACAGGCGAATGAATTTTTAGACGGAGAGCTTTTATTTGGCAGAGGCAGGGCATTTGGTATTGAGTGGTTTATAAAGAAACGACTAGGACGGTTAAATGGCTGGATAAGCTATACTTTATCCAAAAGTGAAAGACAATTTGATCAGATCAATGACGGACAATGGTTTAACGCACGCCAGGATAAGACGCATAATATAGCTGTTGTGGCGCAGTATCAGCTGAATCCAAAATGGAATCTAAGCGCAAACTTTGTATACTATACAGGTGATGCCGTAACAATGCCAGCTGGTAAATATTTTGTTGATGATCGAACGATCTTCTATTATGATAAGCGAAACGGTCAACGTATGCCGGCCTACCATCGATTGGATCTTGCTGCAACTTATGATATTAAGCGTACGAAAAATACTTATTCTAGTTTATCTTTCGGAATTTATAATGCTTATAACCGCAAAAATGCCTATTTGATAGATTTTAGAGAGAAAGAGGGGCAATCCAATGTCACTGAGATATATAGGATCGCATTGTTTGGGACAATACCGTCTGTTACTTGGAATTTTAAATTTTAACGCAAGATGAAAAAGATATTTGCCGGGATGCTCTTGGCGTGGATAACCTTCGTTGGATGTGAAGATAAAATTGATCTTAACTTGCCCGAAAACACGGGACAGCTCGTTATTACTGCTGATTTGATGGTGTCAGATCAACAACATCAAATCAGTATACAAAAAGTAATCGGTCTAAAAGAATCTATGCTGAGCCCCATAACAGATGCGGAAGTGTTCGTTCGAAATTTGCAAAATAATCGGATTTATACCTTTTCGCCAGGTGCCGATGGTTTATATACCAATAAAACATTGCGACTGCAGGAAAAGGCCAGCTATCAGCTGCATGTAAAGACGGCTGATGGAAAAGAAATTGAAGGAACCTCGACGGTGCCAACCTATGTTGATGTGGATTCTATAGGTCTATCAGAACGCATAATATTTACAGATACCATTTATTATCCCACTTTGGTCTTTAATGATCCACCTGATAAAGGGAACTACTACAAGTACAAGATGTCTGTAAATGGTGGTGAGTTGCGCTTTATCGATGTGTTTAATGATAAGTATAATAATGGACTGCAAGTGCAGCATGATATTATTGATCGGGATAGGGATCTTAAACTAGGGGACCGTGTTCGTATTTTGCGTCAATGTATTGATGTAGGTGCCTATAACTACTGGAATAGCTTCCAGATGATTAATCCTGGGGCGGCATCACCTTCTAATCCAATTTCAAATCTGTCCAATGGGGTATTAGGGTATTTTAGTGTTAGTGTGGGAAAGTATTATGAATCTGAAGTAATTTTGTCAAGAACCAGACCATAATCTTCATTCTAATCTTTCTATTTGGTATTGATTTGCCAGGAGAAATTCGATCGTTTTAGGTAGCGCATATTCAACACGGGGAATGGCCTTGATATTGTCATGAAAGATAATAATAGAACCATTTTGAATATTAGGAAGTACGTTTTGAAGACATTTTTCGGGACTAAGGCTTTGATCGAAGTCTCCAGACATGATATCCCACATCACCACACGATAATTTTTGTATAATTTTTTGAGTTGTGTTTTTTTTGCCTTGGCATAAGGAGGTCTAAAGAGATTCGTTTGCGTTAGTTCCTGACATTGAACGATATTATCCAAATAGGTTGTGTCGTTTGTCTCCCAGCCTTTTAAATGGTTATAAGTATGATTACCAACTTGATGCCCTTCTTCTAAAATTCTTTGGAACAAATGTGGATTTTTTTTAATATTTTCACCAACACAAAAAAATGTTGCCTTGACCTGATATTTTTTTAGGATATCGAGTATAAAAGGTGTAATTTCAGGAATTGGACCATCATCAAAAGTGAGATAGACTTTTTTTTCCGTCCGCGACATATGCCAGATTGATTTTGGATAAAGCCAACGTAGGAAAAAAGGGGATTTGACAAAATACATAACCGATAAATGAAGTTCAAATCTATAAAAATTGTATGGTTCTACATATGAACATGAAAAGATTTTATTATTCTGCAGTAATATTTACTGGTTTTTTTCTGGGAACAAACAACCTAATCCAAGCCCAGCAAGTCGTTGGAGTAGCAGAGGCTATACGCATGACATTGGAACGTAATGTGCAAATAAAACAAGCCGAACTGAGTAAAGATCTCACCGCTCAGGACTTGTTTCAAGCAAAAAGTAATTTATTGCCAGACTTAAGTGCTTCGGTCGATCAAAGTTTCCGTTATGGCTTTGGCTTCGATATGACCTCTGGGCGAATTGTTAATAATGCCTGGACTAGAGGTACTACTGGATCGGTTGGATCTAGCGTGAATATATTTCAAGGATTCCAACAAGTAAATCAAATAAAGGCGAATAAATTACAGCTGGAGTCTGCTGCCACACAAGTGGATAAGATTAAAAATGATCTTGTTTTAAATGTCTTGGTGAATTATTTAGAAGCCATTACAAATCATGAATTGATGGTGGCTAGTGAAGATCAGATTGCCTTATCGAAACAGCAATTTTCATTAGATTCCATTCAATTTTCTGTTGGAAATAAGACTATAGCTGATCTCGCGAAATCCAAGAATCAGGTCGCTTCAAACGAATTGAACAAGGTAAATTTGAAGAATTCATATGAAATGTCTTTGTTAACTTTGAAACAATTGATGGAAATGCCTTCTGAAACTGTGATTTCTCTCGAACGTCCGAGTTTGGAATCTGTCTTGGTAAGCGCAGAAGATAAGAATGCCATAGATGTATACCAAAAAGCTTTAGTAAGACAACCAGATATTCGTAAATCCGCATTGGATAGGGAAGTCGCATTAAAACAAATAGACATTGCCAAGGGCGGGTATTACCCAACGCTCAATTTGAATGTGAGCTATGGTACGAATTATTCTTCGGCAACAACTAGGCAACGTGATCCTTTAGATATTACATCGGTATATCGTGTACCTTTTAGGCAACAGGTGTCGGACAATAAATCTTTTTTTACAGGTTTATCACTTGCTGTCCCAATTTTTTCCAAGAACCAAAACAAGGTGAATGTCGCAAAAGCTAAGATTGGTCTAAAACAGGCTGAGGCTAATGAACAATTGGCAAAAAATAATTTAAATAAGGCAGTTAACCAAGCAGTGTTAGACGTAAGTGCTGCCAAACAAAGCTACACCTCTGCAATCACTGCTTTCGAAAGTGCCGAAACAGCTTACAAAGCAACCAAGGAACGGTACGATATCGGAATGGCAAATTCTCTGGAGCTATTTACTGCACAGACTGAACGTAATAAAGCTGAATTTGATCTTATTCAAGCGAAATATAATGTAATATTCAAATCCAAGATTATTGATTATTATTTAGGAAATCCAATTCAATTCGACAACAATTAACCTATTTGATTAACAAAGACAATGGCAAAGAAAAAACGTAGTATAGTAAGAATTCTATTAATTGTAGTAGCTCTCTTGGCAATTTTTGTTTTTATTGGCTTTAAGGCCGGGTGGTTTGGAAAAGGAGATATTACCAAAGTTGCTGTAGATGTTGTGAAAGAAATCGATGTAGATGAACTGGTATCTGCCAGTGGAAAAATACAACCGGAAATAGAAGTTAAACTAAGTTCTGAAGTTTCAGGTGAGGTTGTTGAACTCAACATCAAAGAAGGTGATTTTGTGAAAAAAGGACAGATACTTTGTCGGATCAAACCTGACATCTTGCAATCTGGTTACGATCGCTCTGTCGCAGCAATGAATTCACAACGTGCTAATCTGGCTGCTGCACAATCACAGCTAAAACAACAGGAAGAAAATTTTAAAAATGTGGCGGCAACTTACAAGAGAAACCAGGAGCTTTTTGAAAAAAGAGTTATTTCGGCGGCTGAAATGGATAAGAGTTCTTCGGAATACTTTTCGACCCTGGCAGCTATCCAGGCGCAAAGAGAAACCGTGCGGTCAACAAGATATGGTATTGATCAGTCTCAGGCGTCTGTTAAAGAAGCGCAGGATAACCTCAATAGAACAACCATTTATGCTCCGACAGATGGAATTATTTCGCTACTTTCCATTGAGCAGGGAGAGCGTGTGGTAGGAACTGCGCAAATGGCTGGTACTGAAATAATGCGTATTGCGAATATGTCGTCAATGGAGGTAAATGTCGATGTCAATGAGAACGATATCAATAATGTTAAAGTCGGAAATCAAGCAGAAATTGAAGTCGATGCTTTTCAAGATAGAAAATTTAAAGGTATTGTCACCGAAATCGCAAGTTCGTCCAAAAATATCGCAACAACAACTGCGGCGACATCCTCAACTGATCAAGTAACAAATTTCAATGTCAAGGTACGTATCAGCGCAGAATCTTACCAGGATCTTATTAAAGAAAATGTAGCTTCTCCTTTCAAACCAGGATTATCTGCCACTGTACAGATTTTCACGAAACATGCGAAAGGTTTGGTCGTGCCCATACAGTCTGTTACTGTAAGATCCGATGATAAAGATTCGACCAATACAAATAAGAAAATACAAGAATACGTATTTATCTTAAACGGTGAGGCTGTCAAGCAGGTTCCGATTAAAACTGGTATTCAAGATGATAAAAATATTATTATTCTTTCAGGTCTAAAAAAGGGAGATCAGGTTGTTTCTAGGCCATTTGATGCCATTTCCAAAACTTTGAAAGAAGGCAGTAAAGTGGAAAAAGTAGATAAATCGGTACTATAAAATTATTGTAGTATCAATATTTAACAAAAGGAAGGTATTTTTTAATACCTTCCTTTTTATTTTCCTTCTAATTGATTAAATTTATATAACCCAACCCTTAGCAGCTTATGAAAAGGTTATTGACTTATTTTAAATTTAATAAAACAGAGCAAAATGGGTTCTTTGCTATATTAGTGATAATCATTTTATTTAGTATCGTGTATTCCTTATTGAACAGGGAAAGTAAACAGGAGCCGATTGCGCATCATGCTCGAGTTTTTGAACAGTCATTTCATGATTCGACTGATGTTGTTGATTATCCGAATAAGAAATTTTCCACTACTGATATTCATTTGGAAAAGAATGCCATTTCAATGGATTCGGATGAAACGCATAGCAAAGGTGATGTAAAACTATTTTATTTCGATCCTAATAATCTATCACAAGATGATTGGCGCAAGCTTGGGCTCTCAGATAAGCAAATTGCGGTTATTAAGAACTACGAGAAAAAAGGCGGCCGATTTAGAGATAAAAGTGATGTTAGGAAAATGTATTCTATCAATGAAAAATTATATAAAAGACTCGAACCATTTATCCGTATAAAGAAGGAAACAACAACTGGAAGTACAATAAATAAACCAAACTTATTTTATGATAAATTTGAAACTGATAAGGCCGAACTTATCGATATTAACACCTGTGATACGACGGCATTGATGAGCTTGAAGGGGATCGGTACAGTTCTTTCTAAGCGTATACTGAAATATAAAGAGGTGCTTGGTGGGTTCTATCGAATAGAACAATTAAAAGAGGTGTATGGGGTTACTTCCGAAACCTACGATTTGATAAAAGACCATATTACTATTTCTAATTTAGAAGGGGTTAAAAAAATCGATATTAACCAGATTGATGCCATTTCATTGGGTAAACATCCGTATCTTAGCCCAAAGGACGCGAAGTTAATCGTTAATTATCGAGAGCAACATGGCAATTATGCTAATATAGAGGATTTTACCAAGATAGGTACACTTTCAGATCTTGCTATTGCCAAAATCGCGCCGTATTTAATATTTGAGAATGATTCAAGATAAATTGAAATTGGAAATCCGGGATATTATGGATTTTCCAAAACCGGGTATTGTCTTTAAAGATATTACCCCCTTGTTGAAAGATGCTGAGTTATGCAATGAAATGATCGATGCGATTATTGATCAACTTCAGGGAATTGAAATTGATGCTATTGCGGGTATTGAAAGCCGCGGATTTCTTTTTGGATTTTTACTTGCCAATAGATTAGGTCTGCCCTTTATCCCTATACGTAAGCAAGGGAAATTACCATTTAAAACAATTGCTGAATCTTATGCATTGGAATATGGTCAGGCAACAATAGAGATCCATGAAGATGCTTTTGAAAAAGGAAGCCGTATTTTGATACATGACGATCTTTTGGCGACAGGTGGGACTGTTGTGGCTGCGAGTAAACTGATTGAAAAATTGGGTGGAGTGATCGCTGCTTATAGTTTTATTATTTCATTGGACTTTCTCAAAGCAAAAGGCAGATTGTCCCGCTTTAGCGATTCAATCTGCTCGTTGGTGAGCTATTAATAGAAAATTTAGATGTTGATTTAGACGATATCTCATGATACTCTTTGCAAATGCTAAAATAAATATCGGTCTGCAAGTTACAGCCAGGCGAACGGATGGCTACCATGAATTAAATAGCATATTCTACCCACTAGCAATCTATGATATTATAGAGCTGTTAGAGACAAATGCTGAAACATCTTCGTTAACTATTCGAGGTGAATCTGTACCCGGAAATATGGTAGATAATCTCTGCATGAAGGCCTATGCGCTGTTAAAGAAAGAATTTGATATTCCATCTGTTACGATTGATTTAATCAAACAGATTCCGATTGGAGCTGGGCTGGGAGGAGGGTCGGCGGATGCATCTTTCGTGTTGAAAGGACTCAATGAATTGTTTAAACTAAATTTGACAAACTCACAATTGAAAAAGTATGCTGAGCAATTGGGGGCAGATTGTCCGTTTTTCATTGATAATATGCCGGTGTTTGCCACTGGGATCGGTACAGATTTTAAAGATATTTCGCTCGACTTACATGAGTATTATATGGTTGTTATTATGCCAAATATTCATGTTTCTACAGCTGAGGCATATAATGGAGTGAAGCCAACTCCTTCGGAGGTCAATCTCGAGGAAGCAATCCGATTGCCTATTCAGGAATGGAAATTCCATATTCGAAATGATTTTGAAGATCGTATTTTTGATACTTATCCGGTATTGAAAGAAATCAAAGAAAGATTATATCATAAGGGGGCGATATATGCCTCTATGTCTGGATCTGGCGCTGCTGTCTATGGTATTTTCTGGGAAAAGATGGATTTAAATGAGTTTTCCAAGTATGGTAAGATCTATTATCCCGTTGTGTTAAAAAAATAATACCAGGATTATATGAATAAAATAGGCATACATGATATATGCCTATTTTTTAGCTAGTTGTATTAATGTTCTTCCTCCACTTTGTAGTCTATTAGTTCGCGGGCTTCGTTAAGTACTTTTACTTTTCGTTCGTTGTCAAGTTCAAGGATATCCAATTTCTCAGGATTGTTTACAATATCCTTTACCAAGATCAATTGATTTTTTAATAGCTGTTGTTCTTCCAAATCCGAAAGTGTGGTTAAACAAGTGACAGGGTAAAATACAGCTTTATCGACTCTTCTTTTTATGCTATTTTCTTGAGGGTAGTCCCAAGAGAGTAGATTGATGTCATAATAGTTTGCAAAGTCTATTGAATCCTTTGTGAAGTATGCATTGGTAATTAGCCAACCTTCCTGAAATTGCAATGTTTTACCGAAAAAATCGTAATCAATTCCACTAATATCTTTGAATCTTGAGAGATAGTACATGGGGGTAGTAACCGAAATTTTAGCGTCAATGTCATTTCTAAATTTGCATTCTGCTGTCATCAACTTACCGTCTTTATATGCGACGACATCCAATTCATGAGAAACAGCATGGCCCTGTACCGTTTGTCCCGTTATACTTTCATAACCGATCGACCGAAGCAAATGTGCAATATATTTTTCGAAGTAGAAACCCTCTGGTCCTAAATCACGTAACGCTTTCTTTAGGCTATAGCGCGCGGCAAAAGAGTTTCGAACAGTTTTTAGTTTATCGAAAGCGAGTTGATACAATTCCCTAGTTGAAATACCGTCATACATCTCATTGACAACACTGTTATACACGTGATTCACTTGATCGTTATTTGCACCCGAACGGGAAAGAGAATGCCGTAAAGCTTCACCGTTAAAAGGTACCAATTCACCTGAATATTTTTTGACTTGCATGAATATTTAATTTTATATACGAATATAGAGATGTGATTCGAGAAATCGTATAAAAACTATTATTCTATTTCTAAACTTTTTTGGACCATAATTTGTTTATCTAATGAAATACTTAAATATAGATAATTATGAGTAACCTATTGACATTTGCATTTGACAAGATTAAGGCTAAGATAAAGGACGATTGTATCGAAGAGAATATTGGTACATCCGAACGTGTGCTATCTGTAATCGCAGGCGGCTTTATTTTAGGTCTAGGTGTGAAAAAGATTCTTAAATCGCCACTGACAGGGTTTTCGGGCTTGACCCTTGGAGGAACTCTAATTTATCGAGGCGTAACAGGCCATTGTGATGTAAAGAAGATGCTGGAAGATAAGAATGTTGAAAAAATCGAAGTCATCGAACATCGTTATTTTGTCAAATAGTAATTTTAGCAATTTGATTGGCTATTTTTCTGTCAATATATAATTGCACTTATTGAGTGTTCCATAAGACGTCGCCATTAATACGATAAAAAGGTGACCCTTGAAATATTCTAAACGCAGGATGC
>NZ_DKST01000018.1:0-330 GCF_002472835.1 Sphingobacterium sp. UBA7249
CAGCAGCAGGCGCTTTATGTTATTCTTACTGTCGGCTCCGGCTTCGCTACTCAATATTTCTAAATTTTAGCTAATTTTGTCCAACAAATTTAAATGCTATGACGAATTGGACGGATTTTCTTGAAATTCAAACGGAAGACGATTTTAATCAACATTGTTTAGAAACTTATCACTTCCAGCTGCAGCATTGTCAGGTCTACCGCGACTATGTTTCGCTAATAGGCAAAGAAAAAAATCAAGTCCAGCACTATACGGACATCCCCTTCCTCCCAATCGAATTTTTTAAAACACAAAAAGTACTGGCTGCCGGAATGACCCCTCAAATTGTAT